>JAKFEI010000511.1:0-10554 GCA_036675765.1 Nocardioides sp.
GCGTCTCGATACGCTCGCTGACGCTCGCTACTCGACGAGCATGCTCGTCGAGTAGCCGCGAGGAACGAGCGGCGTATCGAGACGCAGGAGGCACGTGATGGACAGGTACGCCGCAGCGGCGCGGGCGAACGTGCCGCCGTTCCATGTCATGGACCTGCTGGCGGGGGCGGCAGAACGGCAGCGCACCCACGGCGACCTGGTCAATCTCGTCGCCGGCCAGCCCAGCACCGGCGCACCGGCGCCGGTCAACGCCGAGGCGATCCGGCTGCTCGGCACGGGCGACCCGCTCGGCTACACGACCTCGACGGGCATCCCCGAGCTCCGCGAGGCGATCGCCGGCCACTACCGCCGGTCGTACGCACTGGAGATCAGTCCCGACGACGTCATCGTGACAACAGGATCGAGCGGCGGCTTCCTGCTCGCGTTCCTGGCCGCCTTCGACGCGGGCGACCGCGTGGCGATCGCCCGGCCCGGCTACCCCTGCTATCGCAACGTCCTGAGCGCACTGGGCTGCGAGCTCGTCGAGATCCCGACCGGCCCGGCGACCCGCTTCCAGCCGACGGTCGAACAGCTGGCCGAGGCGCACGCACACACGCCGTTCGCCGGCCTCGTCGTGGCGAGTCCGGCCAACCCGACCGGCACGATGCTGCTGCCCGAGGAACTGGCCGCGATCGCCCGCTGGTGCGACACCCACGGCGTCCAGCTGGTCTCCGACGAGATCTACCACGGCATCGAGTACCCCGACGGCCCCGACGGCCCCAGCGGCACGGGCAGCCTGGCGAGCTCGGCCTGGCAGACCTCACGCGAGGCCGTCGTGTTCGGGTCGTTCTCGAAGTACTTCTCCATGACCGGCTGGCGACTCGGCTGGATGCTGGCCCCCGAGCGACTGCGCCGACCGGTCGACGTACTGACGGGGAACTTCAGCATCTGTCCCCCGGTCCTGGCGCAGCACGCAGCGCTGGCGGCGTTCGACGACGCGTCGTACGCCGAGCTCGACGCGCACGTCGGGCGCTACGCCCTCAACCGCGGGCTCCTGCTCGACGGGCTGCGGCGCCTCGGCATCACCGAGCTCGCCCCGGCGGACGGCGCCTTCTACGCGTACGCCGACGTCCGGCACCTGACGAACGACTCGATGGCCTACGCCCGCGACCTGCTCGCCCGCACGGGTGTCGCGGTCGCCACCGGCATCGACTTCGACACCGTCGACGGCGGGAAGTTCCTCCGCTTCAGCTTCGCGGGTACGACGGCCGACATCGTCACCGCGCTCGACCGCCTCGACGGGCACCTCTGAATCAACACCTCTGAATCAACAGGTTTGAAGGCCTCGATCCGGGGAAGGGGCGCGTTTCATGTACGGCGACACGGAACTCATCCGGCGCCGCGTCTCTGCGCTGCGCGACCAGGGCGCCGAGGTGCGGGCCCTGGCCGACGAGCTCGTGGCGCGGGTCGAGGGCCTCGGCTGGACCGGCCGCGCTGCTGACGCGATGACCGAACGCGTCTCCGACCGCGCCCGCCACCTCCGCACGGCCGCCAACGGCCATGTGGCCGCGGCTGACGCCCTCGCCTCGCACGCCGAGGCCGTCGACGTGGCCACCGACGACATCGCGAACGTCGAGGCCCGGGTGACCGCGATGGTCACCGATGCCCGGGGGCGGATCGCGGCCATCACCGCTGCCAACGAGGACGGCCGGCCCGCCGTCACCCCTGATCCCACCGACGAGATCCTGGCCGCGTTCGTGCCCCCGCCGCGCGGACACCGTGACTGGCTCGACGTCGACGTCCCCGGACTGGAGCGCTGATCGTGCCCACCATCGACCTCACCCGGATCCCCTCGAGGGAGCCCGCGCCGCCCGCCCCCGTGCCGCTGCGCAGTCCGATCGACGCCGCACCCCGCCGCGTGGGCCTCACGCTTCCCGAACTGCAGCACGCTGCACGACTGGCCGGCGACGCACCGCTGCCATTCGACGTGGCGCCGCCCGCGGCCGCCGACGCCATGCAGTCGCGCCTGGGCCAGAGCCCCGCCACCACCGAGGACCAGTCGTACCGCTCCGTGGTCGACGCGCTGCACGAACCCACCGAGTCGCTGGCCCGCCGCGGCCTGGTCGTCGACGGTGTCCTCGATCCCGGAGTGGCCGGCGCGATCGGCCTGCTCGCCGCTCCCCACATCGCACTCGACGCCGACCTCCGGATCGGGGAGGTCCAGGCCAAGGTCTGGCACCGCCAGGAAGGCGCGGCCGTCGCGTCGCTGTCCACAGTCGATGGCATCGTCTTCGAGCTCGGCTGGTTCGGCATCGACGCCTGGGCGACCGAACTCGCCCGCGTGGCCGCCCCCTCGGAGGAGGTCGCCCTCAAGGCCTCCGTCCTGCCGTCGTACGTCGACCTCCCGCTCGAGCTCGCGGACGCGGCTGCCGAAGCCGTGCGCGTGGGCCGGGGAGATCTCATTCCGGTGCTGACCTCGCGTCACTCCGGGGCCACCCGGGGACCTGACGGGGTGCTGTCCGACGACGTGGTCGCCCGCTTGCTGGTGGCCCTGTCCGGTGAAGCGCAGGGCCGGTTGCGCGCCCTGGTGGCCGACGTGTCCGGGGACGCGGTCGACACCGTCGGTGTCGTGTCGTGGACGCTGCTCGCCGACGGATGGCGAGCTCTGCGACCGCATCACGAGGACGGCATCCTGCGCCTGGAGATCCGTACCGTCGAGCCCGCCGACCTGGCCGGCGTGATCGCTCCGGTGATCGCTCCCCTCATCGCCACCGTCGCCACCGCCGCCACCGCCGCTGGGGAGGACCGATGACCCCCGAAACCGAAGAGGCCGTCGACCCGGTGCTGTCCGCTGCCGGTGTCGAGCGTCGCAGCGCGCCGGAGACCGCGGTCGAGGCAGCCGACCTGGCCGACAAGTACGACCAGATGCTGCGCCTCGCCGACCTGTTCGACGACGCGGGCGCGCAGATGCGCGAGTGGGCCAAGCTCGGCCGCGACGTGCTGACGGACCCGGAGATCGCCGCGTCGACCACGCTGTCTCCCCGGACCTGGGCCACCGCCGAGGAGGAGCTGCGGGCAGCCACCACCGGCAGGGACGGCCTGCTGAGCCGTTCGATCGAGCTGGACGCCGACGCCCTCATCCTGCGGGCCACGGTGCTGACGTACCGCTGGATCGATGAGCTCCAGGCCGCGGCCTACGAAACCCTGGGCTCGATCGCCGGTCGGGCGATCGGCTACCTCGCACCCCAGGTCAGCCTCGGCGGCGCCATCGTGGCTGCGGGCCTGATCGAGACCGACGCCCTCGACCGCGACGGCGTCGCGTCCTACCTGAACGACCTGGCCGCGGCGAACCCCGAACTGATGGACCACGTCACCACCGGTGGCGGGCTGCTCGACAGCCTCCAGATGCGCGGACTGCTGACGGCCGGGGTGCTGTCCGGCGAGAGCGGTCGCGCAGCACGCGCCGGTGGCCTGCGCGCGGCCGGAGTCGCCCCGCTCACCTCCGACTGGGGCGCGGCACTGCGCGACGTCGCGATGGGCGCCAGTGAACCGGTCGACACCACGGACACAGCACCCACCGCGCCCGAAGCCCGCACGGACGCCCCCGACGGCCTCGGCGACCTGATGGCCCTGCTCACCGGCAGCGACCGCGCGAACGACCCGGTCCGCATCCTGCAGGTCGGCCCCGGCCGACTGGTCGCCCTGCTCGCCGGTGCCGCAGGATCCGGTCCGGCGCCCGGGCGCCTGCGCCTGGTCTCCGGCGACCAGTCCGGCTACGCCGCCGACGTCATCCGGGCCCTCACCGCCGCCGCAGCCGGCACCGACGAGCCGACCCGCGTGATGCTGGTGGGCCGCGGCACCGGCGGCGCTGCCGCGCTCGAGATCGCCACCCGTGCGGACCTCCCGGGCTTCGTGGTCGACCAGGTGGTGACCGCGAACGCACCGTCGGCGCAGCTGCCGCACCTGTCGGGCGACGTACGCGTGCTGTCCCTGGAGGACCGCTCCGACCCGGTCGCACTGCTCGGTTCGCTGATCAACGCGACCTCGGCCAACCGCCTGACCGTCGTGTACGACGCCGCGTACGACCCGGACCTGCCGGCCCTGGTGGCCGGGGGCCGGGCGGCGGACCGCGCCGACCACCCGGACCTGGTGGCGGCGCTCGCTCGCTGGCGCGAGCAGGGCTACCTGCGCCCGTCCGCCTGATCGGTCTCGACACCGACGGAGCGATCTGCACCACACCCGCCGCCTGACACGGTCGGCGGGTGCTGACGCGCGCCCTGAGTTCCTTGACAAAACCGGGGTCAATGTATGCAACATAGTGTTGCGCTAACAGAGTGCATGCTCCCGATTTCGATGACGAGAACGGACCCGAACCATGACTGCCACCGCCGATCGCACCGCTGACATCGCTCCTGACACCACGGGGCTCAGCTACCAGGACACCCTCCGGGTGCTGTCCGAAGCGTCGGTGCACCAGCACTTCGACGCGTTCCTCGACATCGCCTGGGACAGCCCCGAGTTCGAGATGATCCCCGACGACCCGCGCTGGGTGCTCCCCGAGATCGACCCGCTCGGCCGGACCGAGTGGTACCAGTCGCTGCCGCTCGACCGACAGATCGAGATCGGCAAGTACCGCCTCTCCAACATCATGAAGGTCGGCCTGCAGTTCGAGCAGGTGCTGATCGGCGGCATCATGAGCCACCTGATCGGCATGGGCAACAACCGCGCCGAGTTCCGCTACTCCACGCACGAGGTCACCGAGGAGTGCCACCACACCCAGATGTTCCAGGAGGGTGTGAACCGGATCGGTGTCGACGTCCAGGGCGGCCCGAAGTGGTTCGTCAAGGTGGCGCCGTTCCTGTGCCTGGCCGGCGGCCCGCTCACCAACATCTTCTTCATCGGCATCCTCGCCGGCGAGGAGCCGATCGACTACCTGCAGAAGTCGGTGCTGCGCTCGGGCCACGACCTGCACCCGATCGTCGAACGCGTGATGCAGATCCACGTCGCCGAGGAGGCGCGCCACATCGGCTTCGCCCACAGCTACCTCGTCGAGCGCTCCAGGGACTGGGGCCGCGTGCAGCGGTTCGGCCTCTCCCTGGCGTACCCGGTCATCATGCGGGTGCTGTGCGACGTGATCATGAAGCCGACCCGCCAGATGCAGAAGGACCTCGGCATCCCGAAGCAGGTCATGCGCGAGGTCTACTGGAAGAGCCCCGAGTCGCAGAAGCTGTTGCGCGACACCTTCGGTGACGTGCGCATGCTCGCCGAGGAGCTCGACCTCATGAACACGGTCTCGCGCCGGATCTGGCGTGCCCTGGGCATCCACGGCACCGCCTCGCGGTTCCGCAGCGAGCCCAAGTCCGCCGCCGTCTGAGCTGACCCCACTGTCATGGCCTACGTCGTCACGCAGTCCTGCTGCGCCGATGCTTCCTGCGTCGTCGCCTGTCCGGTCAACTGCATCCACCCCGCGCCGGGCGAGCCCGGCTTCGGGACCACCGAGATGGTCTACATCGACGCCGACTCCTGCGTCGGCTGCGGGGCCTGCGCGACGGCCTGCCCGGTCGGCGCCATGGTCCCCGATGCTGCACTGACCACCAAGCAGCTGCCGTTCATCGACCTCAACGCGGCCTACTACGACGCGTTCCCGCACGCCGACCGGACGCCCCTGGCCCTGGTGCCGCCGCAGCGACGGCTCACCCGCCGGGGACCGTTCCGGGTCGCCGTGATCGGCGCCGGACCGGCCGGCCTCTACACGGCGGACGAGCTGCTCAAGCACCCCGAGATCGAGGGCGTGGACGTCTACGACCGGCTCCGGACGCCGTACGGCCTGGTCCGGCACGGTGTCGCTCCCGACCACGCCTCGACCAAGCAGGTCACCCGGCTCTTCGAGGCGATCGAGCGGCAGCCCCGCTTCCGCTACTTCCTCGGCGCCCCCGTTGGAGCTGTCGGCACCGAGGGCGTGACGCTCGCCGACCTGCGCGAGAACTACCACGCCGTCGTCTATGCCGTCGGCGCCTCCGCTGACCGCAACCTCGACATCCCCGGCGAGGACCTCGCCGGATCGATCCCGGCGACGGCAGTCGTCGGTTGGTACAACGGCCACCCGGACCAGCGTGACCTCGACGTGCCGCTCGCGCACGAGCGGGCGGTCGTCGTCGGCAACGGCAACGTCGCGCTCGACGTGGCGCGCATCCTCAGCCGCCCGTTGACCGTCCTCGACGGCACCGACCTGGCGCCCGAGCCGCTCGAACAGCTCCGCGAGAGCAACGTTCGGGAGGTCGTGGTGCTCGGTCGCCGCGGCCCCGCCCAGGCTGCCTTCACCGTGCCCGAGCTGATCGGACTTGCCGGGCTCGATGACATCGACGTCGTCGTCGAAGCCGACCCGGAACTGCTGGCCGGCGACGACCAGCGCAGCCAACTCCTTCGCGAGCTCGCCGAACGCACGCCTTCCGACGACCCTGACCGGCGTCGGATCGTGCTGGCCTTCACGGCCTCCCCCGTCGAGATCCTCGGCGAGGACGGTCGGGTCACGGGCATCCGCGTCGCGCGCAACGAGCTCGTCGCCACCGCGGACGGCGACGTACGCGCCCGAGCCACCGACGACGTCCGCACCATCGAGACGGGGCTGGTGATCCGCTCCGTCGGCCACCGCGGTCTCCCCGTCGCCGACCTGCCCTTCGACGACACCACCGCGACCGTCCCCAACGACGGCGGTCGCGTCGAGCCCGGCGTGTACGTCGTCGGCTGGATCAAGCGCGGCCCGAACGGCTTCATCGGGACGAACAAGACCTGCGCCCAGGAGACCGTCGAGGCGATTCTCGACGACCTCGATGCCGGGATCCCCGAGCCGGTCGGATCGGCCCGCCGCGCGGCCGAGCTGGTCCGGGCGGTCCACCCCCAGGCCTCCGACCTCGCCGGCTGGCAGCGCCTCGACGCCGCTGAGCGGGAGCAGGGCGCCCGGATCGGACGTCCGCGGGCCAAGATCGTCGACCCCGCGGCGCAGCAGATCTTCATGGCGACATCGGGCGACCCTGCACGTCGGCGCGGGCTCCTACGGCGTACCGTGTCGTGACGCCGTGCTGATCCGAGGAGGTTCCGTCATGGGAGCGCCGAGGGGCGATGCCACTGACGGTCGCAAGCGACGCTGGCAGGAGCACAACGCCGCGCGTCGGCAGGCGATCATCGACGCTGCCATCACCGTCCTGGCCCGGGACATCGCGCCGGGCGACGAGCTCAGCGTCCAGCAGATCGCCGACGAGGCGTCCGTGCACCGGACCGTGCTCTACCGCTACTTCGAGGACCGCACCGACCTCGACCTCTCCATCCAGCGCGAGGTCTGCGCGTTGGCGACCGAACCGCTCCTGGCAGCCGTCACCCTCGAGGGCACGCCGCGCGAGATCGTGCACCGGATCGTCGACGCCTACGTCGCGTGGGCAGTCGGCAACATGGCGTTGATGCGCTTCGCCGAGCGCGAGGTCGCCGGTGCGCCTTCCAAGCCGCTCGACGACGCCATCACCCAGTTCGCAGGCATGATCGAGGAAGTCATCGGCGCCTTCATCGACATCCTCGGTGTCGAGATGTCCGCAGACGACCGCGATTCCCTGACGCCGTGGGTGTTCCTGCTCGTCGGCGGCGGAATGGCTGCTGTGCGCAGCTGGACTGCCCGCGCCGAGCTGCGCCCCGCCGCACCCGAGTTCACCGCACTCCTCGCCGAAGTCACCTGGCTCCAGGTCGAGGGCCTCGCGAAGACACGCTCCATCGAGCTGCCCGACCTCCCGGTCGAGGAGCTCCTGAACCTGAAGGACATCCCATGACCGACCACGTCGACGTACTCATCGTCGGAGCCGGCCTTTCCGGCATCGATGCGGCGTACCACGTGAACAAGGCCTTCCCCGACAAGTCGTACGCCGTCCTCGAGATGCGCCACGCGCTCGGCGGCACGTGGGACCTGTTCCGCTACCCCGGCATCCGGTCCGACTCCGACATGCACACCCTCGGTTTCGGATGGAAGCCGTGGAAGGGCAGCAAGGCGATCGTCGACGGGCCGGACATCCTCGCCTACCTCCAGGAGGCGGCCGCCGAGAACGGCATCGACGAGCACATCCGCTACCACCACAAGGTCGTGCACGCGGAGTTCTCGAGCGCCGACGCGCTCTGGACGGTGCGCGTCGAGCGGACCGACACCGGCGAGACCACCGAGATCACGTCCAGCTTCCTCTGGTCGACGTCCGGCTACTACAACTACGACGCCGGCTTCACCCCGGAGTTCGCCGGCCGCGACGACTTCGAGGGCCAGGTGGTCCACCCCCAGCAGTGGCCCGAGGACCTCGACTACCAGGGCAAGCGAGTCGTCGTCATCGGCTCCGGCGCCACCGCCGTCACCCTGATCCCGGCACTCGCCACGTCCGGCGCCGGGCACGTCACGATGCTGCAGCGCACGCCGACGTACATCATCAGCCAGCCGACGCACGACCACCTGTCGGCGCAGATGTACAAGCGACTGCCCGACACGATCGCGAAGAAGCTCATCCGCACCCGCTACCTCACCAGCCGGATCGCGTTCTACGAGTTCTGCCAGGCCCGGCCCACCGAGTCGCGGGCGCTCCTGCGCAAGCTCCTCGAGCGCCAGCTTCCGAAGGACGTCGACTTCGACCAGCACTTCAAGCCGCCGTACGACCCGTGGGACCAGCGCCTGTGCGCCGTCCCCGGCGGCGACCTGTTCAAGGCGCTGCGCCAGCACACCGTCGACATCGTGACCGACCACATCGACCGGTTCACGCCGAAGGGCATCCTGCTCAAGTCGGGCCAGGAACTCGAAGCCGACATCATCATCACGGCCACCGGACTCAACCTGAACCTGTTCGGTGGGGCCTCGCTCGCCGTCGACGGCGCCCACGTCAAGCCCGCGGACACCATGGTCTACAAGGGCCTGATGCTGAGCGACGTCCCCAACTTCGCGTTCACCATGGGCTACACGAACGCGTCGTGGACCCTCAAGGCCGACCTGGTGTGCGAGTACGTCGTCAAGCTGCTGCGCCGCATGGACGAGTCGGGCTCCCGCACGGTCGTCCCGAACCGTGATCCCTCGATCGCCGAGGAGCCCTTCCTGGACTTCCAGGCCGGCTACGTCATGCGGATGATCGACGCGATGCCCAAGCAGGGCTCGACGTACCCGTGGCGGATGAAGATGAACTACTTCCAGGACGTGCTGGCGTTCCGCAAGCCGGTGGATGACCCGGCGCTGGAGTTCTCGGCCTGACGGGGTGCAGGAATACCCGCTTCAGCGGGGAAACTGGCACTTCTTGGCCGTTGCAACAGTCAAGGAGCGCAGGAGTACCCGCATAAGCGGGTATTCCTGCACCTCCGCAGCACTCAGCCCGGCGCCGGCATCGACCGCGCGATGATCTCCTTCATGATCTCGCTCGTGCCGGCGTAGATCTGGGAGACGCGGAGGTCGGCCCAGGCCCGCGCGATCGGGTACTCGGTCATGTAGCCGTAGCCACCGTGCAGCTGCAGGCACTTGTCGGCGACCTTCTGCGCACGCTCGGAGCACCAGAGCTTGGCCATCGCGACGGTCGGGATGTCGAGCTGCTTCTCGAGGTGCAGGGTGATGCACTCGTCGACGAAGGACCGGGCGACCCGGGCCTCGGTCGCGACCTCGGCCATCTTGAACTTGGTGTTCTGGAAGCCCCAGATCGGCCGGTTGAAGGCGTGCCGGTCGTGGACGTAGCGCAGCGTCTCGTCGAAGCAGAACTCCATCGCAGCGACGTTGGAGACGGCGACGATGAGGCGCTCCTGCGGCAACTGCTCCATCAGCTGGATGAAGCCCTGGCCCTCCTCGGTGCCGAGCAGGTTGGTGACCGGGATCCGTACGTCGACGAAGCTGAGCTCGGACGTGTCCTGGCCCTTCATCCCGATCTTGTCGAGCACCCGGCCGCGGGAGAAGCCGGGGGTGTCGGTCGGCACGATGACCAGCGAGATGCCGGCAGCGGACTCCTCCGGGTTGGTCTTCACGACCGTGACCACGACGTCGGCCTGGGCGCCGTTGGTGATGAAGGTCTTGGACCCGTTGACGACGTACTCGTCGCCCTCACGGATCGCCTTCGCCTTGATGTTCTGCAGGTCCGAGCCGGTGCCGGGCTCGGTCATCGCGATCGCTGCGACGACCTCGCCGCTGGCCATCTTCGGCAGCCACTCGAGCTTCTGCTCCTCGGTGCCGTACTTGAGGATGTAGTGCGCGACGATGCCGTTGTGGAGGGAGACCCCCCACGAGCTGTCCCCGGCCCGGGCCTGCTCCTCGACGAGGATCGCCTCGTGCGCGAAGGTGCCACCACCGCCGCCGTACTCCTCGGGCACCGAGAGGCACAACAGGCCGACCTCGCCGGCCTTGTTCCACAGCTCGCGGTCGACCTGCTTGTTCTCGATGAACCGGTCGACGTTCGGCTTGACCTCCTTCTCGCAGAAGGTGCGCGCGAGGTCGCGGAAGTCGTCGAGGTCGGTGTCCATCCAGGGCGAACGACGCTGGGGCATGGGTAATTCCTTCTCTTGCAGTGGTGGTGTGAGCAGGGAGTGGAC
>JAKFEI010000200.1:0-10517 GCA_036675765.1 Nocardioides sp.
CTCTCGACCCAGCTCGCGTGTGGCTTCGCCACCGCCATCGACGGCCGCGTCGACAAGATCGTCGACAACCTCGGCATCGTGAAGCCGACCTTCATGGGCGCCGCGCCGCGCATCTTCGAGAAGGCGCACGCCCGGATCGTCACCATGCAGGCGGCCGAGGGCGGCCTGAAGGAGAAGATTTTCACGACGGCCTTCTCCGTCGGCACCAAGGTCGACGCCCTCAAGCGTGAGGGCAAGTCGGTCCCGCTGCTGCTCAAGCTCCAGCACGGCCTCTTCGACAAGCTGGTGTTCAGCAAGGTCCGGGACCGCTTCGGTGGCCGGGTCAAGTTCTTCATCTCCGGCTCGGCTGCCCTCAATGCCGAGATCGCGCAGTGGTTCCACGCCGCGGGGATTCTCATCCTCGAGGGCTACGGCATGACCGAGAACGCTGCGGGCGCCACCGTCAACCACCCCGAGGGCTACAAGATCGGCTCCGTCGGCCAGCCCATGCCCGGCACAGAGGTCCGCATCGGCGCCGGTGGAGAGGTCCAGCTCAAGGGTCCGCACGTCATGGCTGGCTATCACAACCGCCCCGAAGCCACCGCTGAGGCGATGACGGAGGACGGCTGGTTGCGCACGGGCGACAAGGGTGAGCTGGACAGCGAGGGCTACCTCACCATCACGGGCCGGATCAAGGAGCTCTTCAAGACCTCCGGCGGCAAGTACATCGCCCCGCCGGCCATCGAGGCCAAGTTCAAGGCGATCTGCCCCTACGTCAGCCAGTTCATGGTGTTCGGTGCCGAGCGCAACTTCGTCTCCGCGCTGATCACGCTCGACCCCGACTCCATCGCCGGCTGGGCTGCGGAGAACGGCAAGGAGGGCCAGTCCTACACCGACCTGGTGCGCGACGACGCGGTCCTGGCCATGGTGGGCGAGTACGTCGACACGCTCAACGCGCAGCTCAACCGCTGGGAGACCGTGAAGAAGTGGCGCCTGCTCGACCACGACCTCACCATCGAGTCCGGTGAGCTCACCCCGTCCCTGAAGGTGAAGCGCAACGTCGTCGAGAAGAACAACAAGTCCCTGATCGACGGCTTCTACACCAGCTGACCACAGGAAACGCACAGTCAGTGCGTGTTTCCTGAGGGCATGAGCCATCACGACGACCTCGAAGACCACGACCTCGGGCTGTCCCACGACCTGCCGCGCATCATGGCGCGTCGTGGGCTGCTCGGCCTCCTTGGCGGCGTCGGTGCGGCCGCTGCACTGACCGCCTGCGGCTCGGACGGCGGTACGACGAACTCCGCATCGAGCACGACCACGGCCTCCAGCAACGGCGGACCCGGCGGCGCACCTCCGGCCGGCGGGGCACCGGGTGGCGACTCGGGGGCCGCGGTCGCCGACGGCGAGATCCCCGAGGAGACGGCCGGTCCCTATCCGGGCGACGGCAGCAACGGCCCGAACGTGCTGACCGAGTCGGGCGTCGTACGCAGCGACATCACGTCGAGCTTCGGCTCGGCGTCCGGCGTGGCTGCAGGCGTGCCGACAACGGTGAAGCTCAAGGTCTACGACCTCAACGGCGACTCGATCACGGCGCTCGCGGGTGCGGCGGTCTACCTCTGGCACTGCGACCGCGACGGCCGCTACTCGCTCTACGACGACGAGGTGTCCGACGAGAACTACCTGCGCGGGGTCCAGGAGGCCGATGCCGACGGCAACCTGAGCTTCACCACGATCTTCCCGGCCTGCTACCCGGGTCGCTGGCCGCACATGCACTTCGAGGTCTACGAGAGCCTCGCCGCTGCCACCGGCGCGACCAACAAGCTGCGCACCTCCCAGCTGGCGCTGCCCGAGGACGTCTGCAACGACGTCTACGCCAACGCCGACGGCTACGACAGCAGCGTCTCGTCCTTCTCCGGCGTCTCCCTCGACTCCGACAACGTCTTCAGCGACGGGCACTCCCTGCAACTGGCCACGGTCACCGGCTCGATCGAGGACGGCTACACCGTCACCCTCAACGTGCCTGTCTGATCACCCCACGAAGTTCTTGCTCCCCCGCTTCGCTCCTCCGCAACAACTTCGCGGGGACCCCGATCCCTCGTGGCGGCCCTTAGGATCATCTGATGCCGTCCGCGCTCCCCGAGGGGGACCTTGCCCCTACCGACGGAGCGCTCCCTGCTGAAGCGCTCGCGGAGTTCGGCACCCGCCCGTTCGGCGTCTACGTCCACGTCCCGTTCTGCCGGGTGCGCTGCGGGTACTGCGACTTCAACACCTACACGGCCGAGGAACTGGGCGGTGGCGTCTCCCGGTCGTCATACGCCGACCAGGCGGTCGCCGAGGTACGGCTGGCCCGCGTGGTGCTCGGCGGGGCCGATGCTCCCGTCGAGACGGTGTTCCTCGGTGGCGGCACACCCACGCTGCTGGCGCCCGAGGACCTCGGGCGGATGCTGGCCGCGATCGACGACGAGTTCGGCCTGGCGCCCGGCGCCGAAGTGACCACCGAGGCCAATCCCGACTCCGTCGATGCCGACTCGCTGGCCCGGCTGCGCGAGGCCGGCTTCACCCGGGTCTCGTTCGGGATGCAGTCCGCCGTGCCGCACGTCCTCGCGGTGCTCGATCGCACGCATGACCCGGAGCGGGTTCCGCGTGTCGTCGAGGCGGCTCGCGCTGCGGGGTTCGACCAGATCAGCCTCGACCTCATCTACGGCACGCCGGGGGAGTCCGCGGCCGACTGGTCGACGACCCTGGACGCGGCGCTCGCCTGTGCGCCCGATCACGTGTCGGCGTACTCCCTGATCGTCGAGGACGGCACGGCGCTGGCTCGCCGGGTGCGCCGTGGCGAACTCCCGATGCCTGACGACGACGACCTCGCGGACAAGTACGTCCAGGCCGACGAGCGGCTCACCGCTGCGGGCCTCGGCTGGTACGAGGTGTCCAACTGGGCGCGCGACGACGCCGCCCGTTGTCGGCACAACCTCGCCTACTGGCGCGGCACGGACTGGTGGGGGATCGGACCCGGTGCGCACTCCCACGTCGGCGGCGTGCGCTGGTGGAACGTCAAGCACCCCACGGCCTACGCCGCCCGACTCGCGGATGGCCTGAGCCCGGCGCACGCGCGGGAGGTCCTCGACGAGGAGACCCGGGCCGTCGAGCGGGTCCTGCTGGAGGTCCGCCTGCGGGAAGGACTTTCGATGGATGTCCTGCGCACGCGGGACGGTGTCACCGGGGTGCTGGAAGGGCTCGTCGCGGACGGTCTGGTGGAGGATCGGCCCGACCGCGTGGTCCTGACGCGGCGGGGCAGATTACTCGCCGACGGCGTGGTGCGTTCCCTTCTGGGATAGGCAACTTTCGCTAGGGTTTCGCTAAAGTTCTGCTCGGGCGCCGATGGTCGGCACCCGTTCGAAGGGAAAAGGGGTTCCGGTGGGAAACGTGATCGGCTACGTGCCCGGCGCCTTCGACCTCTTCCACATCGGCCATCTCAACGCCCTCCGTCAGGCCCGCAAGTGGTGCGACGTCCTCGTCGCCGGCGTGGTCGCTGACGAGATCTGCCTGCAGACCAAGGGTGTCGAGCCGACCGTCCCGCTGCGCGAGCGCCTGGAGATCGTCGAGGCGATCGGCATCGTCGACGCCGTCTACGCAGAGGAGACGGTGAGCAAGACCGACTCGTGGCGCGACGTCGGCTTCCACCAGATCTTCAAGGGCGACGACTGGAAGGGCACCGCCAAGGGCGACCGTCTCGAGGCGGAGATGGCCCTGCTCGGCGTCAAGGTGACCTACTTCCCGTACACGCTGCAGACCTCGTCGACCGCGTTGCGCAAGGCGATCGCGCACCGCGGGGTCTCATGACCGCGGTCGTTTCGGACGACGGTCTCCTTCTCCCTGCCGACACCCGGCCGCTCCTGGTCGAGATCGACGGCCACTACGTGTGGTCCCTCACGCCGGTCCGTGACGGCGAACCCCGCGACGGCGGCGTCCTGGTCCCGTGGCCGGGCGTCCTGCGTCCGTACCTCAACGGTCGCGGCCGGATCCGGGTCACCGACACCTCCGGTGACGACGTCCTGTACGACGACGAGGTGGGCCTCGGCGACGGGGACGGTCCACTCGCCGTGGTCGACAAGGCGGGCAATCGGCTGTCGGTCGACAAGGTCGGTCACCTGGCGCGCTCCTTCGCCGACACGGGCGAGGCGATCCAGGAAGAGATCATGGCCGGCACCAGTCGGGCGATCGAGGACCTGCGGACCTACGCCAAGGTCGACGCGTACCTCAACTACGGCGCCCTCCTCGGAGCGATCCGCGAGGGCCGGATGCTTGCGCACGACTCCGACACCGACCTCTGTTACCTGTCGCCGCACTCCTCACCGGCCGACATCATCACCGAGTCCTACCGGATCGGTCGCGCGATGCGCGCGCGTGGCTGGAACCTGCTGCGCATGTCCGGCGGCGACATCAAGTTGCTGCTGAAGCTGTCTGACGGCCGGACCTGCCACATCGACGTCTTCGTCGCCTTCCACGTCGGCGACACGTTCTTCCAGCTCGGCAACCGCAGCGGGACGCTGCCCCGGGACAAGATCGTTCCGTTCTCGACCATCGAGCTCCACGGCCATGAGTTCCCCGCGCCGCGCGACACCGACGCAATGCTCTCGTTCCTCTACGGTCCGCAGTGGCGTACGCCCGACCCGTCGTTCCGGTACGCCGACCCCGCCGCCGGCGTACGACGCCTCGACGGCTGGCTGCGTGGCTTCCGGGCCGAGATGGGGAGCTGGACGGAGTTCTTCGCCAGCCCCGACGTCCGGCGGGTGCCGAACACGGCGTCGTCCTTCGCGCACTGGGCGGAGAAGCGCTTCGGGGACCTGCCCGTGGTCGAGCTCGGCCCCGGTACCGGCCGCGACGCCCTGTGGTTCTCGCGCCGCGGGCACCAGGTCACAGCCCTCGACTTCTCGCGCGGTGCACTCGGCTTCATCCGGCGCCGCAACCGTCGGCGCGAGCTCACCGTCAAGGTCGACCAGCTGATCCTCGGCGAGCTCCGTTCCACACTGATGCACGGCACCCGGCTGGCCCGCGATCCCCACCACCTCTACGCGCGGCACCTGGTCGGCTGCCTCGACCAGCCGGCGCTCGACCAGTTGTGGTTGCTGGCACGGATGGCGCTGCGCCCGGGGGGTGGCCGGTTGTTCCTCGAGTTCCCCGCTGCCGTCAGGGGCGTCACCGAGGAGGCAGGCACTCCCGGTGAACCGCACGGACTCGTGCGTCGGGTGGACCCGGCGGCGATCCAGAGCGCCATCGAGCGTGCCGGAGGTGTCGTCGAGCACCTGGCCGTCGAACCAGGCGAAGACATGTACGACGCGCCGGACCCGGCCGTGTGCCGGATCCGTGCCCACTGGCCGCAACCGAAGGAGACCCCATGAGCGAGCGCAAGAACCGCCTGCGGGAGCAGGCGAAGGACAAGCTCCCGGAGCCCGTTGCGAAGCGACTGCGTGACCCCAGCGGCCTGCGTGCCCGGGTGGCTGCGCTCGAGGCCGAGGTCCAGGAGAACCGTCAGCTCAACCGTCGGATCGCCGAGCTCACCGACGTCGTGGCCGAACTGCTGATCCCGCTCGAGGCCCGCGACCAGGCCCGCGTCGACGAGGTGCTGAAGCAGTTCCGCGCCGGTCTCTGACGTCGGGACCCTGATCTCTCAGGGCCGATCTCTCAGGGGCCAGCGACGAAGTCGATCAGTTCCTCGACCCGGCCCAGCAGGGCGGGTTCGAGGTCGGCGTACGAGTCGACCTTCGACAAGATGTGCTTCCACGCGCGGGCGATGTCGGCCTGGTCGCGGTGCGGCCAGCCGAGGTGCTGGCACACGCCCTTCTTCCACTCGATGGAGCGGGGGATGGTCGGCCATTCCTTCAGGCCGATCCGGTCGGGCTTGACTGCCTGCCAGACGTCGATGAACGGGTGCCCGACGATCCGGACGTGCTTGCCATTCGGGCCACGTGCGATCGCGTCGGCGATCCGGGACTCCTTGGAGCCGCGGACCAGGTGGTCGACGAGGACGCCGACCTTGCGCTGCGGTCCGGGCTTGAACGACACCAGGTGGTCGGCGAGGTCGTCGACGCCGCCGAGGTACTCGACCACCACGCCTTCGATGCGCAGGTCGTCGCCCCAGACCCGTTCGACCAGCTCCGCGTCGTGGCGTCCCTCGACGAAGATCCGGCTGGCGCGCGCGACGCGGGCCTGGGCGTCGTGGACGGCGATCGAGCCACTGGCGGTCCGGGTCGGCTTCGCCGGGCCGGATGCGCCGGCTCGCAGGGGAGCGGTGAGGATCACGGGCTTGCCCTCGAGCAGGAACCCGGGCCCGAGCGGGAAGGTACGACGCTTGCCGCGGCGGTCCTCGAGGGTGAGCGTGTCCAGGTCGCGGTCGACGGCCACGATCTCTCCGCACCAGTCGGTGGTCACCTCTTCGACCACCAGCCCGATGTCTCCCGCTGTCTCCACGGCGCGGCCCCGCTTGGGGACCTTCCAGTCGCCGGCCATCACGTCGGTCCCGTAGCGATCCACGACAGGCGAGCCTAGGCCGGTTACGCCATGGGCAGGTGGCGGCGCGCCCGGGGGAGTTGCGCATACCCCCGGGGTACGGCGTGCCGCAGCGCCTCGGCGGGGAAGGGCCACTCCGCAGCGGCGACGGCCTCGGCCTCGGGCACGCCGCGACCGGCGAGGTCGCGGATCGTCTCGGCGACGGCACGCAGGTCGTCGCACTGCTCCTCGACGAAGCGGCGATCGACGATCGCTCCGTGACCGGGCACCACGATCGAGGCGGGCGTCAGCAGCCCGACGACGAGGTCGAGCGTGCCGGGCCAGTCCATCGGCCAGCAGTCCTCGCCGAGTCCGGGCGGCGCCGACTCCTCGACCAGGTCCCCGGCCAGCAGCACGTCGACATCGGGGATCCGGACGACCAGGTCGCCACCCGTGTGGCCGCGTCCGGGGTGCACGAGCTCGACCTGGCGATCACCGAGGTCGATCACGGCGGCGCTGGAGAAGGTCGTGTCGGCGGGCCGGATGGTGGTCGCGAGCACCTCTTCGGCGCGCGGGTCGTCGTCGGCAGCGCGGTACAGGCCCTTGATCCGCTCGCCCGCGGGGACGGTGCGCTCGGCAGCCTCGTCCGTCGCGTGGATCGGCAGGTCGCCGTACTCCTGCAGGAACGTGGCGTTGCCGAAGGTGTGGTCGAAGTGCTCGTGGGTGTTGACCACGGCCACCAGGTCGCCGCGGTCGAGCTTGCGAAGCTCGCCGATCACCTCGGTCGCCGCGACCGACGAGGCATGGGTGTCCACGACGACCAGGCCGCGGTCGCCGCCGATCACGGTCACGTTGAGGTCGAACCACGGGTGACGCAGGACCCAGACACGGTCGGCTACTTCGGTGAACGGCACTTGGTCAGGCTACGGCCCAGTCAACAGATGCCGGCGTGCAGTTCCGAACGCAGCAGCTCGCCGAGGTCGGCGGTCGAGGTGGCCGCCCGCGGGAAGCGGAGCTCGGTTCCGTGGGCGCCGTCGACGTCGACCCACTGCAGGACCACCGCGGTGGTCTGGAGCTCAGTGAGCTGGACACCCACGATGTCGCCGAGGCGGGTGTTGGTGCGGCTGGCGATCGCGCGCCGGAGCTCGTCCTGGTGGCACAGGTTGGCGTGCTCGACGGAGCGCTGGAGGAAGCCGCGGTTGAGGTCGTGGGCGCGGGAGCCGAAGGCGGCGAGCGGAACCCGCAGGCGGGCCTTGGCAGGGGCGGCCTCGGGGGCGCTGTCGCGGGCGAGGACGGCGAAGTCGAGGTGCAGGCTGACCCGCAGGCGCACCTCGCAACAGCACTCACACTCCTCGAGGCCGCTTGCTTCGAGCCGGCCGGACAGGGTGAGGGTCGCGTCGCGATCGGGGGAGCCCGGGCGACCCAGTCCGCTGCGCAGGGTCAGCAGGGCTCCGCGCCGGTCGTGGGCGGCGAGGGCGAGGGCGGAGTCGGCCGGGCACGCGAAGACCGGGCGCCCGCTGTGGTCCCGCATCTCGAGGTGCTCGTGATCGAGCCCCGCGGTGATGTCGTCGATCCCGTCGACCACGAGAGAGACGTCGTCGGGGCAGGCCAGGATGCTGCGGGCCGCCGCGGCGAGGCGGTGGATGTCGACGCGACCTGCGTCGATGCCGGTATCGAGGGACACGGTGGCCTTCTCCTTCAGCGCTGGATTTAGGTGAGCCTAACCTACATGTGAAGGCGAGTGCGGGGAAGGTCTCGGTCCGGCGGTCCGGGGTTTCGGGCCCTCCGGCGGTAGCATTGGCACTCGCTGGAGCGGAGTGCCAGACGAAGGTGCCAGTCGAACGGGTGCAGGACGAACAGGAGGTGGGGCATGCAGGAGGACCGCAGGCTCGCCGTACTGCGCGCCATCGTCGAGGACTATGTGGCGACCGAGGAGCCCGTCGGCTCCAAGGCCCTGGTCGAGCGTCACCACCTCAACGTGTCTCCGGCGACGATCCGCAACGACATGGCCGCGCTGGAGGAGGAGGGCTACCTCGCCCAGCCGCACACCAGCGCCGGCCGGGTGCCGACCGACAAGGGCTACCGGCTTTTCGTCGACCGGCTCTCGACGGTCAAGCCCACCAGTTCTGCCGAACGGCGTGCGATCGCGACCTTCCTGGACGGGGCGGTCGACCTCGACGACGTCGTCCATCGTTCGGTGCGCGTGCTGGCCCAGCTGACGCGCCAGGTTGCCGTGGTCCAGTACCCCTCGCTGTCGCACTCGACCGTGCGCCACGTCGAGATCGTCGCGCTGACCCCCACCCGCCTGTTGCTCGTCCTGATCCTCAGCTCGGGCCGGGTGGAGCAGCGCCTGATCGAGCTCGAAGGCGAGCTGGCCGAGGCCGACCTCGCCGCGCTGCGCTCGCGCGTCAACCTCGCCGCGACCGGAGAGGTCATCGCCGAGGCAGCGGCCGCGCTCAATGCGTTGATCAACCCCGAGCCAGGTTCCCCGGCTCCGTCGGCGGTCACCGTCTCGGTCGTCGACACCCTGGTCGACGCGATGAGCGACCACCGGTCCGACGAGCGGGTCGTCGTCGGCGGTACGGCGAACCTCGCCCGCTTCGGCGACAACTTCGACACGTCGGTCCGTCCCCTTCTCGAGGCGCTGGAGGAACAGGTCGTCCTGCTCAAGCTCCTCGGTGAGGCCACCGGCAGTGGCGCAGTGACGGTCCGGATCGGTGCCGAAGGCCCCTACCAGGAACTGGCGTCAACCAGTGTCGTCGCGACGGGCTACGGCCCCGACGACGCGCTCGCGTCCCTCGGCATCGTGGGCCCGACCCGCATGGACTACCCCGGATCGATGGCGGCGGTGCGCGCAGTCGCGCGCTACATGTCGCGCATCCTCGACGAGAACTGACGGCGCTCCCGGCGCCTCAGGATGATGGAGAAGAAGTGAGCACGGACCTCTACGAACTGTTGGGTGTTGCCCGCGACGCGGATGCGGACGCCCTGAAGAAGGCCTACCGGCGCCTGGCCCGGCAACTCCACCCGGACGTGAATCCCGACCCGGAGAGCCAGGAGCAGTTCAAGCTGGTCACCGCGGCCTACGAGGTGCTGTCCGACCCGCAGAAGCGCGCGGCGTACGACCGCGGCGGTGACCCGTTCAGCGGCGGCTTCGGCGGCGGCCAGGGTGCCGGCTTCTCCTTCACCGACATCATGGACGCCTTCTTCGGCGGCCAGGGCGGTGGTGGCCAGGGCGGCGGACGCGGTCCGCGTGCGCGCGTGCGCCGTGGCCAGGACGCCCTCATCCGCATCGAGGTCGAGCTGGCGGAGGCCGCCTTCGGCGTCTCGCGTGAGCTCAAGGTCGACACCGCGATCCGTTGTACGACGTGCAGCGGCGCCGGTGCCGCCCCGGGCACCCAGCCGGTGCCCTGCGAGACCTGTCGCGGCGCCGGCGAGGTCGCCCACGTGCAGCGATCGTTCCTCGGCGAGATCCGGACCCTGCGTCCCTGCGCTGCGTGCCGCGGCTTCGGGTCCGTCATCGCCGACCCCTGCCGCGACTGCGCGGGTGACGGTCGCGTCCGTTCGCGCCGCAGCCTGACGGTCAAGATCCCCGCCGGTGTCGACACCGGCACGCGCGTCCAGCTCACCGAGCAGGGCGAGGTCGGCCCCGGCGGCGGCCCTGCCGGAGACCTCTACGTCGAGATCCACGTCGCGCCGCACGCCACCTTCGAGCGCAACGGCAACGACCTGCACTGCACGGTCTCGGTCCCGATGACCGCTGCGGCACTGGGCACCACGATCTCGCTCCCGACCCTCGAGGCCGACCTCGACCAGGTCGAGGACTCCGGCGTCGAGACCAGCTTCGACCTGCCGATCCCGGCCGGCACCCAGTCCGGCCATCAGGTGCTGCTGCGCGGGCGCGGCGTGCCCGGTCTCCGTGGCGGTCGGGGCGACCTCGTCGTCTCCATCGCGGTCGAGACCCCGGGTCGCCTCGATGCCCGCCAGGAGGAGCTGCTGCGCGAACTGGCGGCCATCCGCGGCGAGGAGCAGCCCACGGGCGACGT
>JAKFEI010000435.1:0-10494 GCA_036675765.1 Nocardioides sp.
TTCGACGCCGCCGAGCTGCCGCCCCTGCTGGGCCGGTCCTCGAAGGATCTCAAGCAGGAGCTCGGTGCTGCTTACGAGCGCGAGGTCATCCACCGCGACGACCTGGTCGTCCTGGCCTGACCGGCCGGGCGCCTTCGGCGCCTCGTGGCCTGACCGGCCGGGCGCCTACGGCGCCTTCTGGCCCGAGTGGGCGGGCGCCTACGGCGCCTCCCGGCCTGACCCCCGCCGGCTTGAGCGGGGACCCCGCCGTCGGCGTCGTGCATCGAGCACGAAAAAGGGACTGCCGTGTTTGACGCCGACGGCACCCCGAGTCGCCGGCGGGGGTCAGCCGTCCGGCGCCTGCGGCGCCCGCCCACTCAGCCCCGGCCCCTCCGGCGCCCGGCCGGTCAGTCCCCGACCGCATCGATTCCGCGCTGCACGATCTGTGGGTCGGGGGTTCCGACCGCGGCGTGGTCCTTGCCGTCGTACTCGAACTGCGACAGGAAGTGGCGCATCGCGTTGATCCGGGCCCGCTTCTTGTCGTTGGACTTCACCGTCGTCCACGGGACCACGTCGGTGTCCGTGCGGCGGATCATCGCTTCCTTGGCGACCGTGTAGGCCTGCCACTTGTCGAGCGATTCGAGGTCCATGGGGGAGAGCTTCCACTGCCGGACCGGGTCGACCTGGCGGATGATGAAGCGGGTGCGCTGCTCGGACTGGGTGACCGAGAACCAGTACTTCGTCAGGGTGATGCCCGACTCGACGAGCATCTCCTCGAAGTAGGGCACGTGGCGCATGAAGGTCTCGTAGTCGTCGTCGTTGCAGAAGCCCATCACGCGCTCCACGACGGCGCGGTTGTACCAACTGCGGTCGAAGAGGGCGATCTCGCCGGCCGTCGGCAGGTTCTGGACGTAGCGCTGGAAGTACCACTGGCCCTGCTCGCGGTCGCTCGGCTTGGTGAGGGCGACGACGCGCGCGTAGCGGGGGTTGAGGTGCTCCATGAACCGCTTGATGGTGCCGCCCTTGCCGGCGGCGTCGCGGCCCTCGAACACGATGACGTGCTTGGACCCGGTCCTCTTCGACCAGGCCTGGAACTTCAGCAGCTCGACCTGCAGCAGGTACTTCTGCTCGTCGTACTCCTCGCGAGGCAGGCGTTCGGGGTACGGGTAGTTCTCGCGCCACGTGTCGACGGCCTTGCCGAAGGGGTCGATGAGCACCGGATCGTCGTCGTGGTCCTCGCCGATGGTGTGTCCGGCGACCTCGAGACGGTCGATGTACTGGCGGATGTCCTGCAACATGTGCGCGACCGTAGGGGGCCGCGGTGAACGGTGGGTGACCGTCAGGTGCCCGGAACTGGCTGCCCTGTACGGCGGCGCCGTACCCTTGAGGCGACATGAAGGACGCCCCCACGGTCTACCTCGACCACGCAGCGACGACGCCGATGACCGACGTCGCGATCGAGGCGTTGACGGCGCGACTGCGGGAGGTCGGCAACGCGAGCTCGTTGCATGCCTCCGGGCGTCGTGCACGACGCATCGTCGAGGAGTCCCGCGAGACCGTCGCGCAGGCCCTGAACTGTCGTCCGGGCGAGGTGGTGTTCACCTCGGGTGGCACCGAGGCGGACAACCTGGCCGTCAAGGGCCTGTACTGGTCCCGTCGCGCGACCGACCCCCGCCGCCTGCGCTTCCTCGCCTCGGCTGTCGAGCACCACGCGGTGCTGGATCCGCTGGAGTGGCTCGAGGAGCACGAGGGTGCCGCGGTCAACCTGCTCCCGGTCGACAGCCTGGGTCGCCTGTCGGTCGATGCGCTCCGCGCTGCCGTCGAGCTCGAGCCCGCCTCTGTCGCAGCGATCACCGTGATGTGGGCCAACAACGAGGTCGGGACGGTCCAGCCGATCGACGCGGTCGTCGCCCTCGCTGCTGAACACGGCATCCCCGTCCACACCGACGCTGTCCAGGCCATCGGGTCCGTTCCGGTCGACTTCGCCGCCTCGGGCGTCGATGCGCTCTCGGTCTCGGGCCACAAGGTCGGCGGTCCCCAGGGCGTGGGTGCCCTCGTCGTACGACGTGAGGTGGACCTGACGGCGCTCCTGCACGGCGGTGGCCAGGAACGTGATGTCCGCAGCGGCACGCTCGACGTCCCGGCGATCGCGGGCTTCGCGGCCGCGGTCGAACTGGCCGTGAAGCAGCAGGCCGACCACGCGGCACGGCTGAGCGTCCTGCGCGACCACCTCGTGGCCGCCGTACGACGCGAGGTGCCGGACGTGGTCCTCAACGGTGACCCGGACGACCGCCTGCCCGGCAACGTGCACCTGGGTTTCCCGGGCTGTGAGGGCGACTCGCTGCTCATGCTTCTCGATGCCCGCGGCATCGAGTGCTCCACCGGCTCGGCCTGCTCGGCCGGCGTCCCGCAGCCCTCGCACGTGCTGCTGGCGATGGGCCGCAACGCCGAGGACGCCCGCAGCTCGCTGCGCTTCAGCCTCGGCCACACCACCACCGACGCCGACATCGAGGCCGTCGCGGCCGCCATCGCTCCCTGTGTCGAGCGGGCCCGCGCGGCCCGTGCGTGAACCGGGCCGTGAGTTGCAGGTGATCGTGCGATGAAGGTTGTCGCCGCCATGTCCGGCGGGGTGGACTCCGCGGTCGCGGCCGCGCGTGCGGTCGAGGCCGGCCACGACGTCACCGGCATTCACCTGGCGCTGTCGCGGAACCCGAAGTCCTACCGCTCCGGTGCCCGGGGTTGCTGCACCATCGAGGACTCCAACGACGCCCGCCGGGCTGCCGACGTGATCGGCATCCCGTTCTACGTCTGGGACCTCTCCGACCGCTTCCACACTGACGTCGTCGAGAACTTCATGGACACCTACGCAGCGGGGGAGACGCCCAACCCCTGCCTGCGCTGCAACGAGAAGATCAAGTTTGCCGCGGTCCTGGACCGGGCGCTGGCGCTCGGCTTCGACGCCGTCGCGACCGGCCACTACGCCACCGTCGTCACGACCGACGCGGGTGTCGAGCTGCACCGCGCCGTCGACGACGCGAAGGACCAGTCCTACGTCCTGGGTGTGCTCGACGAGCAGCAGCTGCGGCACTCGATCTTCCCGCTCGGCGACACCACGAAGGACGTCGTGCGCGTCGAAGCGGCTCGCCGCGGGTTGCTCGTGGCCGACAAGCCGGACAGCCACGACATCTGCTTCGTCGCCGATGGCGACAACGCCGGCTGGTTGCGCGAGAAGCTCGGCGACCGCGCCCCGAACCACGGCGGCGAGATCCGCGACGAGGCCACCGGCGAGGTGCTCGGCCACCACGAGGGCACCTTCGGCTTCACCATCGGCCAGCGCAAGGGCTTGCGCATCGGCACTCCCGCCGCCGACGGCCGTCCCCGCTTCGTGCTCGACATCGAGCCGGTCTCCGGAACCGTGACCGTCGGGCCGCGCGAACGCCTCGCGGTCGACGGCGTCGAGGGCGATCGCCTGCGCTGGTGCGGCACGCCGCTCCCGTCCGGCACTGTCCTCGACGGCGACCGGGTGACGGTGCAGATGCGGGCGCACGGCGCCGAGCATCGCGCGGTCGTACGGGTGAGCGAGGACCGCTTCGAGATCGACCTCATCGACGTCGCCGAGGGCATCGCCCCCGGCCAGGCCGCGGTGGTGTACGACGGCACGCGGGTCGTCGGTTCGGCGACGATCACCGCGACCCGACGAGTGCCCGCGTGAGCGCCCGGGCCACCGGCATCGGCTCCTTCCCGGGCGACTCCCAGCGCGACTTCGACGAAGCCGTCGCGCTCGTCCTCGGGGAACTGGCCGCTGACGAGCACGGACTGCCATTCCTGCCCGAGGTCCCCGGCCGAGGCGCTCCGGCGGGGATGATCGGACGCACCCTCGGCCTGGTCACCGGCCTCGACGCCGACCTGCAGCCGAGCGGCTGGCGGCTGACGGGCAGCAGCGGAGCGCCGGCGATCGACCAGCGCCGTGCCCGCAGCCAGCTCTCCCAGGACCTGGACGGTCTCGAGGAGCGCGCGTCGGGCCACACCGGTCCGTTCAAGGTCCAGGTCACCGGGCCGTGGACGCTCGCGGCCAGCGTCGAACGCCCGCGCGGCGACAAGATCCTCGCCGACCACGGCGGCCGCCGTGAGCTGGCGCAGGCGCTCGCCGAGGCCGTGACCGATCACCTTGCCGACGTACGACGCCGGCTGCCTGCCGTGACGGAACTGATCCTGCAGATCGACGAACCGGCCCTGCCGGCCGTGCTCGCCGCCGAGATCCCGACCGCGTCCGGTTTCAGTCGACACCGTGCCATTCATCCGCCCGAGGCCAGCCAGGCGCTGGAGTGGGTCCTCGCTGCCGCGACCGGGGCCGGAGCGACGCCATGGGTGCACTGTTGTGCGCCCGACGTCCCGATCGGCCTGCTGCGCGGCGCCGGTGCGCGCGGGGTCATGGTTGATCTCGGTCTGCTCGACGCGACCGGCCACGATGCGGCGGGGGAGGCCCTCGAGGCCGGTGACACGATTGCGCTCGGCATCGTGCCGACGGCCGAGGACCCCAGCGGAGATGTCCCGCTCGTGGAGCGGGTGCGGCGCTGGCTCGACATGCTCGGCCTCGACCCGGAGCAGGTGGCCGGTTCGCTGGTCATCTCGCCGGCCTGCGGGCTGGCCGGCGCGACGCCCGGGTGGCCGCGCCGCGCACTCGAGCTGTCGCGGCTGGTTGCGCGTTCGCTCGACGGCTGACCCGGGACGCAACGAAGCCCGTCGGAGCACTGCTCCGACGGGCTTCGTGCTGGGGGGATCAATCAGCCGACGTGGACACCCTCGGGGGCGTCGGTCGCCAGTTCGTCGTGCTTGACGTCCAGGAAGATCCAGATCACGGCCGAGGCAGCGAGCATCAGGATCGAGGCGGCCAGGAAGGCGTGGGTGGCGCCCTCCGGGAAGCTCGAGCTGAAGATGGCGGCCTGGAGGAAGCCCGGGTCGACCTGTCCGCCGTTGGCACCGAGCGCATCCGCCATGGGGCCGGCCACGTCGGAGGACTGCTTGTTGGTGAAGTGGAGCGCCACCGTGCTCAGCGTCGCGAGACCGATTGCGCCACCGACCTGCTGCATGGTGTTGAGCACGCCGGACCCGATTCCGGAGTCCTCGGCCCGCACGTGGTGCACCGCGGTGAGGGTCAGCGGCACGAAGACCAGGCCCATGCCGACGGCCATCATGATGATGTACGGGAAGATGTGCGTCCAGTAGTTGACGTCCGCGCCACCGTCGGCCAGCGCCGCGAGCACCGCCTTCGGCGACTCGTCGATCGGGATGCGGGAGAACATGAACAGGGCGACCGCCGCGAGCAGGGTTCCGGTCCCGGCGAGGAAGCGTGCGTCCACCCGCGAGATCAGGTTCGACGAGAGCGCGGCGCCGATCACGATGCCGAAGGAGAACGGCAGGAAGGCGAAGCCGGCCTCGAGCGAGCTGAAGCCCATGATCTGCTGGATGAACAGGCTCAGGAAGAAGAACATCGAGAACATCGCGGCGGGGGCGATCATCATGGCCGCGAAGCTGGTGGCCCGGGTGCGGTTCGCGAAGATCCGGACCGGCAGCAGCGGGTGCTCGACCCGCGACTCGATGAACGCGAACGCGAACAGCAGGGCGACGCCGGCGACGAGCGGGATGATGGTCTGGGGGTCGTCCCAGCCGTAGGCCTCTTCGCCTGCACGTGACAGGCCGAAGACGATGCCGAGCAGGCCGAGCGTTCCGGTGATGGCACCGGGAATGTCCATCTCGCCGGGGTGCGACTCGGACTCGGTGAGCACGCGCGGCACGAGGAATGCGGCGACCAGGCCGATCGGGACGTTGATCAGGAACGTCATCCGCCAGCCCTCGACATCGAGCCCGACGAACGAGTCGAGTCCGGTGAGCCAGCCGCCGAGGATCAGGCCGATCGCCGCGCCGACGCCCGACATGGTGGCGTAGGCCGCCATCGCACGGTTGCGTGCCGGTCCGGCCGGGAAGGTGGTGGTGATCAGCGCCAGTGCGGCGGGAGCAGCCATGGCGGCACCCACGCCCTGCAGCGCACGGGAGGCGAGCAGCATGGCCTCGTTGGTGGCCAGGCCACCGAGGGCCGAGGCCACGGCGAACGTCGCGAGGCCGATCATGAACAGCTTGCGTCGTCCGTAGAGGTCGCCGAGGCGGCCGCCGAGGAGCAGCAGGCCACCGAAGGCGAGCGCGTAGCCGGTGACGATCCAGGTCAGGTTGGCCTGGGAGATGTCCAGGTCCGCGCCGATGAACGGCAGGGCGATGTTGGCGATGGTGGAGTCGAGCACCACCATCAGCTGGGCGGTGAGGATGAGCACGAGCGCGAGGCCGGCGTGCTTGCTGGGCGTGGAGACCTCGGCCGCTGCGGACGAGGTCGTCGCCGCAGGGTCGAGTGATTCGACGTCGGTCATGGGTGATTCCTTCGTGAGGTGGTGATGAAGCGTCAGGGTCAGCCGCGGGTGGCGGCGGGAAGAATGATCTGGTCGATCACGCGGGCGATCAGGTCCGGAGTGGGCGGATCGCCGAGCAGGAACATGCGGTGCAGGATGATGCCGGGCAGAGCGGTCGAGAGCAGATCGATGTCGGCGTCGTCACGCAGTTCGCCGCGATCGCGGGCCCGCTCGTAGATCTCCCGGCCGACGGCCGCCTTCGGAGCGATGAAGCGGGTGCGGAACTGGGCAGCGAACTCCGCATCGCGGCCGATCGCCGTGATCACGCTGCCCAGCAGGTCGGTCTGGTGCTTGTCGGTGAGGCCGCCGCTGCCGCAGAACACGGACAGGAGGTCACCGCGCAGGCTGCCGGTGTCCTCCCTGGCGACGAGCGGCGCCTTCTGTGCCATCAGTGCATCGATGACGAGGGCGGCCTTGCCGTCCCACTTGCGGTAGAGCGTCGCCTTCGACGCCTTGGCGCGGGACGCAACGGCGTCCATGGTGAGCCGGTCGTAGCCGACCTCCGCGAGCACCTCGAGCGTGGCCTCGAGCAACTCCTGCTCGCGGTCGCCCTCGACGCGGGGGCGGGTGCCCGCCTCCGGTGAGGTGGGGCTCGTTCGAGGTGACATGGTGCTGGGTTCTCCTGTGGGGTGGATCTGAATGGAACGGTACGGTTCCGTTTCACTACGATAGTACGGAACGGTTCCGTTTCGCAACCTCTTTCGTGCGGCGATGTCCGGAGCTGCTCGTCGAGCCTGACAGTCGCCACCGACAGTGCCGCGGGCCGCGGCGCGGTTGTCGGCGGGGCGCGGCAAGATGGTCCCCATGAGCGACGCCACCTCTCCCGTCGTACCGGCCGAGGCCCGCGAGGAGCACGCCACCGTCTCCGAAGAGCTGGAGGATGCGCGCTGGCGCTACTACGTGCTCGATGACCCGACGCTGTCCGACGCGGACTTCGACAAGCGGATGCGGCGGCTGGAGGCGCTCGAGGAGGAGTTCCCCGAGCTGCGCACGCCGGACTCCCCGACGCAGAAGGTCGGGGGCGCGGTGTCGACCGACTTCACCGCGGTCGACCACCTGCAGCGGATGGAGAGCCTCGACAACGCCTTCTCCTTCGAGGAGCTGGGCGCCTGGCACGCGCGCCTGGGCCGCGACGGGATCGAGAGCCCGGCGTTGCTGTGCGAGCTCAAGGTCGACGGCCTGGCCATCAACCTGCTCTACGAGCAGGGGCGGCTGGTGCGCGCCCTGACCCGGGGCGACGGACGTACGGGTGAGGACGTCACTCCCAACGTCAAGACGATCGCGTCGGTGCCGCACCGGCTGAGCGCCACCAAGGACTTCCCGGTGCCCGACCTCGTCGAGGTCCGTGGCGAGGTCTACCTGCCCGCCCTCGCGTTCGAGCGGCTGAACGTGTCGATGACGGAGGCGGGCAAGCCCGCTTTTGCCAACCCGCGCAACGCGGCGGCCGGTTCGTTGCGCCAGAAGGACCCACGGGTCACTGCGACCCGCGACCTGGGCATGGTCTGCCACGGCATCGGTGCGCGCCAGGGGTTCGAGCCGACGGCACAGTCGGAGGCCTATCGGGCGCTCGCCGCCTGGGGCCTGCCGGTGTCGGAGGCGGTCAAGGTGCTGCCGACGCTGGCCGACGTCGAGGGCTACATCGCGAACGCCGGCGAGCACCGGCACACGATCGTTCCCTACGACATCGACGGCGTGGTGATCAAGGTCGACGACGTCAGCCTGCAGCGCCGCCTGGGCTCGACCAGCCGGGCGCCGCGCTGGGCCATCGCCTACAAGTACCCGCCCGAGGAGGTGAACACCAGGCTCCTCCGGATCGAGGTCAACACCGGCCGGACCGGCCGGGTGACGCCGTTCGGCGTGATGGAGCCGGTGAAGGTGGCCGGCTCGACCGTCGAGATGGCCACCCTCCACAACGGGTACGAGGTCAAGCGCAAGGACGTCCGGCCCGGCGACACCGTCATTCTCCGCAAGGCCGGCGACGTCATCCCCGAGATCGTCGGCCCGGTCCTCGCGCTGCGGCCCGAGGGCCTGCCCGAGTGGGTGATGCCGACGGCCTGTCCGTCCTGCGCGACCGACCTCGTCGAGCAGAAGGAGGGCGACAAGGACCGGCGTTGCCCCAACCACGAGCACTGCCCGGCGCAGGTCCGCGAGCGCGTGCACCACGTCGCCGGACGCGGTGCCTTCGACATCGAGGGCCTCGGCTACGAAGCAGCGGTCGCGCTGCTCGACTCCGGCGCCCTTCGCAACGAGGGCGATGTCTTCGACCTCTCGGTCGAGCAGCTGCTGGTCACGCCGCTCTTCACGCGCGCGCCGAAGAAGGACGAGACCGGGCCGCAGCTGAGCGCCAACGGGCAGAAGCTGCTCGACAACCTCGGCGAGCGCAAGGCCATCGTGCCGCTGTGGCGGGTGCTGGTCGCGCTCTCCATCCGCCACGTCGGCCCGACGGCCGCCCGTGCCCTGGCCACTGAGTTCGGCTCGATGGAAGCGATCCGGGCGGCGACCGAGGCCGACCTGGCCGCCGCCGAGGGCGTCGGACCGACCATCGCGGCCGCCGTCATCGAGTGGTTCGCCGTCGACTGGCACGTCGCGATCGTCGAGAAGTGGGCGGCGTCCGGGGTGGCGATGGCGGACCAGCGTGACGAGTCGGTCGCGCGCACCCTCGAGGGCCTCACCATCGTCGTGACCGGCTCGTTGCAGGACTTCTCCCGCGATTCGGCCAAGGAGGCGGTCCTGTCCCGTGGCGGGAAGGCCGCCGGTTCGGTGTCGAAGAAGACCGACTTCGTCGTGATCGGCGAGAACGCCGGCTCCAAGGCCGAGAAGGCGGAGCAGCTGGGTGTTCCGATCCTCGACGAGGACGGCTTCAAGCGACTCCTGGCCGATGGGCCACCGGAGGGCACACTGGAGTCATGAGGCGGTGGATCCCGGTGGTGCTGCTCGGACTCCTCGCCACGTCCTGCTCGGGCGCCGACGAGTCCGGAGACGCCGACCCGGGCGCTCCCACCTCCACGCCCACGGCCAGCAGCAGCGTCGCCCCCTCGACCCCGACGGCGGACGCGACCACCCAGGCCGCCGTACCCCACCGGGTGTCCTTGCCTGCCCTCCGTCAGAAGACGTACGACGGCGACGGGCTGACGCTCGGCGCGGAAGTCCTGCGGACGGCGAACCACACGCAGTACGACGTGACGTACCGCAGCGGCACGCTCACCATCTCGGGGCGGCTCGCCGTACCCCACGGCGACGGGCCGTTCCCCACTGTCGTCCTGGCACACGGCTACATCGAGCCCTCGGTCTACAAGATCGGGCAGGGGATGACCCGTGAGCGCGCGTGGTTCGGCGACCACGGGTACGTCGCCCTGCACGTCGACTACCGGGGTCATGGCGGGTCCGACCCCGATCGCAGCAGGGGCCTGGACATGCGGATGGGCTACACCGAGGACGTCATCAACGCCGTCCACGCGCTGCGTGCGTGGGACGGCCCGGTCGACGACGATCGCATCGGCCTCGCGGGTCGCTCGATGGGCGGGGGAGTCGTGCAGAACGCACTCGTCGTCGCGCCCGGACTCGTCGACGCGGGGGTCGTGTTCGCGTCGGTGAGCTCGATCGCGTCCGAGAACTTCGACCACTTCATCCGCTCCGACGGAGACCGCAACGCCATCACGGGCGTGATCCTGAAGGCCTACGGCGAACCGCGGGCCAACCCGGACTTCTGGGGCGGCATCAGTGCGCGCACGTACTTCGACGACATCACCGAACCGGTCCTGATCCACCACGGCACTGCCGACGACACGTGCCCGATCCGCTGGAGTCGTCAGACCACACGAGCCATGCGGCGTGCCGGGGTCGACGTCACCCTGGAGACCTACGCCGGCGAGCAGCACGCCTTCGGGCCGCAGTTCGACCAGGCCATGGAGAACACCGGCGAATTCCTCGACCGCCACCTTTCCTGAGACGCCCGCTGTCCGCCACTACGCTGGTGCCTCCGGATCACCCTCGAAAGGCGCGACGTTGGCACGCATTCCCGGTGTGGGCGACCTGCTCGGTCCCTACCGGATCACCC
>JAKFEI010000521.1:0-10384 GCA_036675765.1 Nocardioides sp.
GACCGGGACGCCGTTGTTGTCGGCGGCGGAGACGGCGAAGCCACCTTCGTCGGCAACCTTGAGGGTGCCGTTCTGGGAGATGGCGAGCTGCCAGCCGAAGGCCTTGTTCTGCATCTGGGCGGCGACCGAGGCGCGCATCTCGGCGACGCTGGCCTGGGTGTTGGCGAGGACGGCGTCCTCGGCGTGGGCGGCGGGCGCGTTGCCCAGGGCCAGCGGCAGTGCGGCAGCGGCGAGGGCAAAGGTGGCGGCGGTGCGGCGCAGGTTCATCGGAGTGCTCCTTCAGTCGGGTTGGTGTGCTGGTGACTGTTGGAGCAGCGGGGTGGGGAGTTCCTTGCAACTTTTCCGGATCTGTTTTTCCAGGGCAGCCAACGGCGGGCCATGGCTAGGGTGACGCCATGACCGAGACGGCGCCGGCGACCCGGATCCTGCGCGCCGCGGAGGAGCTGATCGCCGAACGCGGCCCGACGGCCTCGCTCGAGGACGTTGCCCGTACGGCGGGCCTGCGCAACAAGTCGGCCGTGCACTACTACTTCGGCGGTCGCGACGGCCTGATCGCGGCAGCGGTCAACGCACGGCTGGCCGCGATGGAGACAGCCCGGGTGCGGATGCTGGCCGACGCGGAAACGGCTGGTACGCACAACGACGTACGCAGCCTGGTGGCCATGCTGGTCCTGCCGATGGTGCAGATCGTCGACAGCCCGGACTCGACGCACTTCGCGCGTTTCCTCGATCGGGTCCGCGATCACCCGGCCGTGTTCGACCCGGACGTCCTCGCGGACCAGCAGCACCCGTCGTTGCGCATCATCATCGGCCGGATCTCGCGGCAGATCACGATGGTCCCCGAAGCCGACCGGCGATTCCGGACCGACGCGATGGCGATCTGCCTGCTCGGATTGGTGGCCGAGTACGAACGGACCACCGATTCCCTCGACGAGGTCGCTCGCGAGCGGCGACACCAGGAGCTCGTCGACGTCCTCACTGGTCTGGTGACGGCTGCTCCTCCGTGCGAGCAGGCAAAGATTAAGGGCTAGCCCTTGACTCGGTAAGGTAACTGCCTTGTACCGTGCCGGCATGCTCCTCGCGTTCGGCCCGCTCCGCCGTACCGTCGCCCTCGCTGCCTGTCTCAGTCTCGCGATCGTGGGACTCGCCACGACCAGTTCGAGCTCGGCAGACCCTGCCCCCGGCGGGGATTCGTCCTCGTTCCCGGTCGCCGAGGACCTGCGCCGCACCGGTCGCTGGTTCACCGATCAGGAGGGGCGGGTCGTGGTGGTCCACGGCACGAACATGATCAACAAGTTCGCGCCGTACACGCCGGAAGCCCTGGGGTTCGGCGAGGACGACCTCGCCTTCCTTGCCGAGAACGGGTTCAACGCCATCCGGCTCGGCTTCACCTGGGCCGGTGTCGAGCCCGAGCCCGGTCAGTACGACGACGTCTACATCGACGAGATCGTCGACCTGGCGCAGGACGCGATCGATCACGGCTTGATGCCCGTCGTGAACTTCCACCAGGACGGTTACAGCAAGACGTACGGCGGCAACGGGGCGCCGGACTGGGCGAGCATCTCGTACGGCATCCCGGGGCTGACCTTCCTTCCGCCACCGGCCAACGTGCTGCCGGGCGCGGCCATCGCGAACGAGAACTTCTGGGCGAACGTGAAGGCGCCCGACGGCATCGGCTTGCAGGACCACTACGCGGCCGCCTGGAAGCATGTCGCGCAGCGCTTCGACGGTGACCCGAACACGGTCTTCGAGATCGACAACGAGCCCTCCCCAGGGATCCTCGATGTGGCCACCTGCGCGCTCCCGATCGGGTGTCCGCTGTTCGACCGGCTGAAGCTGGCGCCGTTCCACCGCAAGGTGCTGGCATCGATCCGGCAGGTCGACAGTGACCGCCTGGTCTTCGTCGAACCGCAGGCGTTCTTCGGCCTCGGTGCGCGGACGTGGCTCCCGTCGATGAACGACCCACAGGTCGGCTTCGCGTTCCACAACTACTGCGCGCTCGCGCTGGCGCCGCTGCCCCTGCCCCTGCCGTCGACGCCCTGTGACGTCCTCACCGGCCTCAACCTGGCCAATGCCCAGGCGCAGTTCAGGGCAACGGGTGAGCCGCTGCTGATGAACGAGTTCGGCGCAGGTGACACGGACGTGGTCGTCGAGAGCCTGCTCAACCAGGCGGACAAGCAGATGCTCAGCTGGATGCACTGGGCCTACTGGGGGCAGGACTTCGGTCACGACGCGAAGTACGGCCTGGTCAACGACATCAGCAAGGCGCCGACGGAGGACAACATCAAGCAGGGTCTGCTGAAGGTCCTGACCAAGCCGTCGCCGCGGGTCATCTCCGGCACCCCCCTGAGCTGGAGCTGGGACAAGGCAACCTCGACGTTCCGGGCGTCGTACTCGCGGACCGGCGCGGGAGGCGGCACCTTCCCGGCGGGGGCGGTCTCCGAGTTCTTCGTGCACCCGCGGTTCTTCCCGAACGGCTATCAGGTCCAGGTCACGGGCGGCACCGTGACGTCGGCCCCCAGCGCCTCGCGACTGACGGTCGCGGCGCTGCCGGGGACCGCGGCGATCACCGTGACGGTGACTCCCGCTCCCTGACGTCCGAGGCCCGCAGTGTCCAGTTCGGTGCACGCCGTTCGCGCCACGCTGCGGGTCCTTCGGCCGCGTCCGGGTGGCCCATCAGGATCCGATGGGCCTCGGTCTCGGCGACCGCGACCTGTTCGGGGGAGCGGTCGGACCACAGCAGTTCCTTGCTGAGTGCCAGGGCTGCCGGACTGACGTTCGTCGCGACGTCCCGGGCGATCTCCATCGCAGCGGGGAGCACGTCGGCGGCCGGCACTGCCTGATTGGCCAGGCCGCGGGTGACCGCCTCGGCGCCCCGGATGGTCCGCCCGGTGAGGAGCATCTCGGCCGCGACGGCGGTGCCGGCGAGGTGTCGGAGCGTGAAGTGGCTCTGCGCGTCGCCGACCATGCCGCGCCGCACCTGCGGGATCGCGAGCCTGGCGTCCTCGGCCACGACCCGCAGGTCGCACTGGAGGGCGATGGTGAGGCCGATGCCGATCGCGTGGCCGTTGATGGCCGCGATGACCAGCTTGCGGACCTGCCAGGCCGGTGGCTGCACCGGAGAGGCGGAGAACTCCCAGTCCGGCTCGTCGAAGGCGCGCGACCCGGAACCCAGGTCGGCTCCGGCGCAGAAGGCCCTGCCCGCGCCGGTGAGTACGACGACCCGCACCGCGTCGTCCTCGTCGCACGCCCGCAGGACGTCGCCGAGTGCGCGCCCGGTCGAGCGGGAGAACAGGTTCAGCCCGTCTGCCCCGACGAGCGTGACCAGGGCGACGCCGTCGTCGACGGCGAGGCTGACCTCCGTCGTCACGGGCGCAGGGCCGTGACCAGCTGGCTGATCAGGTCCAGCGACGGGTCGGACCCGGGGAAGTAGCAGCAGACGCGTTCCGCATGGTCGCCGAAGCGATCGAGCAGTTGTTGCGCGCACTCCTGTGGCGTGCCGACCACGGCGAGCCGGGCGAGCAGCTCGTCGTCGATGAGGTGCACGCTGCTCGCGAGCTCCCCCCGTCGTACGGCGTCCGCGAACTGCGGTTGCAGGTCGGCTCGGCCCTCGACCTCGAGCACGGGACGGTAGGCCGGTGTGGAGGCGTAGAACGCCAGCAGGCGGCGGACGCCCTCGATCGCCATGGCCAGGCCTGCGGGGTCCGAAGCCATGGCGAGGATGGCCTGCGGGTGGATCGTGAACCCGTCGGGGTCACTCTCGCGGCGGCGCAGGCCCTCCTCGATCGCGGGCAGCGTGCGCTCGGTGAAGTGACGGGCGGAGTTGAAGGGCATGACCAGCAGGCCGTCGGCGACCTCCGCCGCGGCTCGCGTCATCGCAGGGCCCAGCGCCCCCAGCAGGACCGGCGGGACGCCGTACTGGTTGGGGCCGGGGTTGAACATCGGCGGCATCAGGTCCAGGTGGGTGTACTCGCCGGTGAAGTCGAGGCGAGTGCCGGACTGCCAGGCGTCCAGCACCGCCTTGACGGCCTGCACGCGGTCCTTCATCTGTGCGACGGGCCGGTCCCAGGTGGCGCCGTACCGGCGCTCGACGTGTGCCTTCACCTGGGAGCCCAGTCCGAGCCGGAACCCGCCCCGGGACAGGGTTTGCAGGTCGTACGCCACGTGGGCGAGGTGCAGGGGGCTGCGGGGGAGGGCGATCGCGACGTTGGTCATCAGGTCGATCGGGCCGCACGACGTCGCCGCCACGGCGAGGGGGAGGAAGGCGTCGTGCGCGCCCTCGAAGGTGAAGAGTCCCGCGACCCCGGTCGAGGCGAGTTCACGGGCGCGGGCAGCCACCTGGTCGGGAGGTGCGTCGAGCCGGATGTCGACCGCGAGGCCCGTCACGACAGGAACCGCGCCGTGTAGGCGGCGAAACGCTCGGCGAGCTCGGCGAGGTCCAGCCCGACGTCGCCGGCGCGATAGTCAATGGTGCCGTTGCGACCCTGGACGTGGGTGTCGAGATAGTTGGTCATGTTGTCGCGCGCCTCGTCGGTGACGACGTCGCCGGCCAGCCGGATCGCCCGGGTCGCGATGTCGAGCTCATCGGCCATGAAGTCGGCGAACCGGACGTCCATGGTCGCGAGTTCCGCGACCTGGTCACGGTCCTTGAGCAGCGTCGTGAGCATGGTGTCGAGGCGATCGCTCCAGTCGCGACCGATGGCGGAGGCGTCCACGGTCTCGAGGTTCATCCGGCGGCTGTAGGCGAGCATCGTCGCCATCGACACCGTCACCCTGGCGGGATCACGGTGGGTGAGGACGACCGTGGCTCCGGGGAAGACCGCGGCCAGGGTCGGCAGCTGTTCGAGGTGCTGCGGCGACTTGAGCAGCCAGCGCCGGCCGCCATCGAGGAACTGCAGCGCCTGCAGCTGCAGGCGGAGGTGGCGGTAGTGCGGCGCCTGGTCATGTGCGAGGTAGTGCTCCCTCCAGGCCGGTACGTCGACGAGCGTCTCGAACAACATCGACGAGAAGTCGTTCGCCAGCAGCTGGATCTCCTCGTGCACGTGGTCGGTCGTCATCTCGTGTATGGCCCGGAACAGCGGCATGGCCTGGTCGACGAACTCGATCGCCTGGTCACAGCGGCCGCGGCGCGGGTCCGGATCGACGCCGGCTTCCGCGGGCAACGGGAAGGGCTCGAGGCTCTCCCAGTAGGGGAGGGTGCGGTACAACCCGCTTGCAGCAAGGAGATTGTGCAGGTGGGTGGTGCCGGTGCGGGGGAGCCCGGCGATGATCAGCGGCGGCGCGAGCTCGATGTCGCGAATCCCTGGGTGGCGCCGCAGCAGGTCCTCGAGGAGCAGGCGGTTCTTGAGGTGCTGGGTCAGCTGGGTGTGCAGCATGACCTTCCCGGCGCCCGTCAGGGGCAGCGCAGCGACCGCGCCCAGCAACACCTCGAGGCGCTCCCGGTAGTCGTCCGGCCCGAAGTCGTCGAGGCCGGTCTGGGCCGCGGCTGCGGCATGCAGGCTCTCCGACGTCAGGGGCAGGTCGGCGGCCAGGGTTGCGAGGAACGTCTGGATCCCGGTCACCTCCGGCGTGAAGGTCGGGGAAGCCAGGTCGTCGATCCACACGGGTTGTTGCTGCATGGTCGATACATTACGATCAATAACGAAATGAAAGCAACGACTTCCGAAACCCGAACTGCGGGACGCCCGCGCGACCACCGGATCGACGAGGCGGTGATCGCCGCGACGCGCGCCCTCCTGGCATCCGAGGGGTACGTCGGCCTGTCCCTCGCAGCCGTGGCTGCCCGGTCGGGCACCAACACGCCGGCGATCTACCGGCGCTGGCAGTCCAAGGCCCATCTCGTCCATGAGGCGGTCTTTCCCGAGTCGCTCGCGACGGGCCTGCCCTCGACCGGCGACGTCCGCAGTGACGTGGAAGCCCTGGTTCGCGGGAGCGCGCTGCTGTTCTCGGATCCCGTGGCGCGCGCCGCTCTTCCCGGCCTGCTCAGCGACCTGGTGCCGCACCCCGACCTCCATCGCGAGTTGATGGACCGGCTGTGGGTGTCGCGGATCGGTGAGGTCCAGCAATTCCTCGACCTCGCCGCCGACCAGGGGCAGGTGCGACGCGGCGTCCGCGCCGACCACCTGCTGAACATCATCGGCGGCAGCGCGCTCCTCGCAGTGCTGACGCCCGGCCAGACCGCGCTCGACGAAGCGTGGATCACCTCGATCTGCGCCCTGGCGCTGGAAGGAATCACGACATGACCGCGGCCGGCTGGCAGTCCACCGAGGCCTGGCACGAACTGCTCGCCGGACTCGGCGAGCTCGATCAGACCTTCCTCGCCGGTGACCGTGCCGTCGAGGAGGAGGGAGCCATCGTCGACGGCTACCGGATGCTCATGACCGGCCTCGGTGTCGGCCTGGAGACCTACTTGTACGCCGAGAAGAGCCGGCCGGTGTTCATCGACACCGTCAACCCGTTCGGGCGGTCAGGTCGATGGGGCGGCGACAACACCGATGCGTGGTACTCCTACGCACCCCTCGACCCGAAGCGCTCCTATCTCGTGTCCGGAAACCGGGGCGACAGCGTCTACTTCTCGCTCACGGTCTACAACGAGCCGTCGCCGGGGGCCTGGTCCGACCGGGTCATCGGTGTCCTCAATGACACCGACCTGGAGATCAACGAGGCCGGGCACTTCGAGCTCCTGCTCGCGCCCGAGCGTCCTGCCGACTGGACCGGTCCCTTCATCGAGCTGGCTGACGACGCCGGGGTCGCCTTCACCCGCGACTACCAGGCCGACCCCCTCGCCGGGCGACCCGTGACCTGGCGCATCGAGGCGCTGGAGGAGCCCGACCCGATCGTGCGGAGCGACGTGCAGACCGCTCAGGCGCTGCGGTCGACGCTGGCCTGGCTGCGCACGCTGTTTGCCGTCGTGCCGCTCCGTCTGGGAGAGCGGCAGGACGGCGACCGCCTCGAGCTCGGCCACAACGCGGCCCAGGTGGCCAACGAGTTCGCGGATCCCTACCAGGTGCCCGACTTCAACTTCGGCTGGTCGGCCACCGACGCGTGCTACTCCTTCGGCAGCTACGACCTCGGACCGGACGAGGCGCTCGTGGTGACGCACCAGCCGCCGACCTGCCGGTTCTGGAACCTGACGACGTGGAACCAGTTCATGGCCGGCCACACGGCGACCGACGGGCGCACCTCGCTCAACATGAGTACGGCGAAGGCGAACTCCGATGGCACGGTGACCATCGTGATCGCGCGGGACCTGCTGGACCACCCGAATGCGATCAGCACCCTGGATCAGCCGCGAGGGAGTCTCGCGTTCCGGTGGTTCCTCGGGGACGTCGTACCCGCTCGACCGGAGGTGCGGCTCGTGTCGCGCAGCGAGGCGCCGACCGCGCTGCTCTGATCCGGTGAGTCCTCCGGGGGTCGCGGCACTGATCACGACGCCCTCCGGACCGGAACGGCACGGGTCGACACGCGCCGAATGGCCTCCATCGTGCCCTCGACGTACCTCTCGGGATTGACCAGGGGGAGGTCATGGTCCCCGCGAAGGTCCCTCTCGACCGCACCGATCAGCCTGGCGAGCTCACGCTGGAGCGGCGGTTGGCACAGGTGGTCGCGGGTGAGGACGGTGACCTCTGACGGGCAGTGGAGTGGCCCGGTCACGTTCGAGCGCAGGTCACGGCGTCGTACCTCGTCGGCCACTGTGAGGATCTCGGCGAGGGTCATGCGCTGGAACTCCGTCCGGGTCCAGTCCCAATGAGCGCGCAGGCTGTCGCTGTGGCGCAGCGAGGGGACGAACGCGCGGGTGCTCGCCGACCGCAGTGGCCACCTGCCGGCGAACAGCCGCAGGCAGGCGAGGAGGCGCCAGAGCATCCGGTTGCGCCGGGTCGTGGTGTAGCAGGCCGCTGCGGCCTGGACGACGATGCCGGCCACGCGCTCAGGGTGTCGGTTGGCCAGGTCGACCGCCATCACGCCACCCATCGAGAACCCCACCACGATGGCTCGCTCGATCCCGAGGTGGTCCAGCAGGGCGATCACTCCGTTGCTGGCGTCCTCGATCTTCCAGTCTCCGACAGCCCGGGCCGACCGGCCGTGACCCAGGAGGTCGGGTGCAATCAGACGACGCTGCTCGGCCAGCGGGCGGTAGAGGCCGGCGAAGTTGAGGTCGGCGTTCCAGGTCCAGCCGTGCAGAAGTACGACGGGGAGCGAGTCGTCGACGACACCGGCCGTCCGGACGAACATCGAGCCGAACCCGGGGATCTCCAGGACCTCGCCCGTAGGCAGGGCGGGCACGACCTGCTCGGCGTACGCCGCGCCGGGCTGCGGCGACCTGAGCAGGCCGGCGAGCAGTCGGAGCTCTGACGTGGGGAGGTGTCTCATGAGGTCACTCCAAATCCAGAGAAATAGTCCGAGTGGACTGTTTAAGGATGCGGCAATGCCCGTCGGGCCGTCAATGAGGTGTGGCGGGAATTACGCGGGAGCCGTGGAGGCGGAACTCACGAGGCTGCGTGCGGCGCGGCACCAGTAATCCAGGAGCAGGGTGTCGCCCCGGCTCTCGCGCAGCGCGCCGCTGAAGGCGAGGCCAATCGAGAGCTCCGACGTCAGTGCAGCGATCGCCGGATAGTCGGGATGGGCTGCGATCTCGGGTCCGAACAGCTCGGCCAGCTGTACGCGGAGCTTGGCCTGGATCTTGGCGAGCACCGGGCGCAGTGCGGCCATCAGCGCCGGATTCGTGCGAGCAGCGCCCCACAGCTCCATCTCGGCGAGGAAGTCCGGCCCGGACAGCAGTGAGCGGATGGTGGTGATCGCTGCCACGAGCCGGTCTGGCGGAGGATCGGCTGCGAAGGTGTCGATCAGTGCTTGGGCGCGGGCGGCGCGACGAGCGACGAGTTCTTCGACGGTGGCGGCGAGGAGCTCCTCGCGCGTCGGGAAGTGGTGCAGGAACGCACCGCGGCTCAGGCCGCTGGCATCCTGCACTGCCCGCGTGCTGAGTGCCGAGTAACCCTCGTCGGTGAGGATCACGATCGCGGCATCCAGGGCCGCTGTCCGGCTGCGGATGGCCCGTTCCTGTCGTGCCACCTGCGGCCTCCGGTCGTGATCGGTGATTGCCAAGGGTCATTCTGCTCGTTCAGGCTCAACCAGTCCATACGGACGGTTGGAGGTCGAGGGCCACGAAGCCCGCTCAGCCTCCTCCGGCAGGTGGGGACGCCTGACTGATCGCCGCGCGATGTCCGCGGGGCGTCGTACCGAACCAGCGTCGGCACGACCGGTTGAACGTGCTCTGCTCGGCGTATCCGAGCAACGCCGCGATCTGGCTGAACTGGAGTCGGGGGTCCGCGAGGTACTTCTCGGCCAGGGCGCGACGCTCGTGGTCGATCACTTCCTGGCAACCCGTGCCCTCGGCGGTCAGTTGACGGCGCAGGGTGCGCTCGTGGATCCCGAGCTGCTCGGCGATCGCGTCGGCGGTGCAGTGCCCGGTCGGGAGCAGTCGTCGTGTCAGCTCGGCGACACGCTCGGACATCCGTGCCGTGGCCGGCACGTAGTTGGCCTCGAGGTACTTCGTGGCGATCCGCCGTGTCTCCGGGTCCGCACTGTCGATCGGCCGCGCGGCCAGGTCCGCAGGGATCTCGAACCCGCACCATTCCTGGGCGAAGCGGACTGGGCAGTCGAACGTCTCGGCGTACGCCGCTGTTGGACCCATCTGATCGTGCAGGAAGGACATGGTGTTGAGGCGTGCGTCCGGTCCGCCCAGCAGGCGCAGCATCAGTACGACGTTCGCCATGCTCAGTTCGTAGCCCTGACGTGCGTCGGGGGCGGACGGCTCGACCACCTCGTAGACGAACCGGATGCCGACACCGGCATCCCGGGGCTCCGCGGCGAGCTTCAGGCCGGGGGAGTGCACGTAGAGATAGCGGGCAATGGCCCCCAGCCCGTCCTGCACGGTGTCCGAGTTGCGCGCGATGACGGCAACCGGCCCGAGGATGCCCAGCCCCTGCCAGCGGACCATGCGCAGGCCGAAGTCGGGGCAGTCGAGCTCGTCGGCCGTGGTGGCCAGGATGCGCAGGACCGCGTCGAGGGGAACGAGGGCATCGTCCTCGCGTTCGACGCCGGGACGGAGGTGGAACCGTGCCAGGAGCGGCGTCGGGTCCCCGCCGAGCTCACGAACCAGGTCGGGATATCCCCACAGGCCGGTGGATCGGATCAGGCTTCCCACCGCGACTCCGCTCCTGTCCGGAAATGACAAGAGTATGGGCCTCCGCGCTGAGCCGCGCAACGTTCCTTCGGGCCTCACGCCACCGATCGGACACGAAGCCGAGGGACGCTGCGACGAGAGGAATCCAGATCGGGATCAGCATGAACGCGAACAGGCTGACCATGGCCATCATGCGGAGAC
>JAKFEI010000513.1:0-10329 GCA_036675765.1 Nocardioides sp.
TGGGCCAACTCCGGCGACTCCACGTCGGATCGATGAAGGGGATCGAGGAACTGGCCCCGCTGCTCGATGCGCCGCGGTTGGAGGAACTTGAACTCGCCAAGGCTGTTTCGCTCGCGGCGTCAGATCCGACACACATTGCCGAGCACCCAACGCTCCTCGCGTTCAGTTGGTTCGCCGAGGACGTCCCGAACAAGGTTTGGGTTCCTGTGGTCGAACGCGTGGCCAAGCCGAATGTTCGGCCGATGCACGCGAAGGACTGGTTCGACGCCCGTCTCTAGCCGAGGGCTCCGGACGTCCACGTTCGGAACGACCGCGCGCTCAGAGCGGCTGCGTGCACTGGGACGTCATACGAATCGGGTGCCATAGCCCTCGAAACGTATGACGTCCCGCGCACAGACACCGCCCGGTCCGCGGCAGTAAGGTGCCGTTCCAGCAAGCGGCAAGGCGGAAGTCAGTGCTCGTGTTCGTCCATCGCTGCCTCCACTGCGATAAAGCCACCGAGACGTGTTGTCAGTGGCCAGGGCAGAGCCTCCGGCTTTCTTGTCCAGGTGAGGTGAACGATCGCGAACGTGTCGTCCGCTGCCCGAAACACCACGTCGTCGCAGCCTTCACACTTCGCAACGGCCTGGAGATCAAGGCCGTACAACTCATGACCGGGTCCCACCTCGGCCTTCGCCTCGTTCTCAAAGGTCGGTGCGTGGTCGGCCCCAAGGCGAAACCACGGCTCTCGAAAGTCCTCGGCGCTCACGGCAACAGCCTCGCACGAAGGCGCACGCTCACGTGGTGACCGCGCGATCGGCGGCGTGAGGGGACGCTTCTGCTGCTGAGAACCGCAGTCGATGAGTGCCGGTCGGCGGCATGACAGGACGCTGCGATGCCATGATCGACACATGACGCAGCCGACGGATCGAGAGTCGGACAGGCTGCGCAAATGGGGTCGAGAGTGGCGCTTCGGAACCGACGCCGAGGTCAGGTGGATCCAGGACTCGACTCCGAGTGGTCTGGAGATCACCTCAGCCATCCCGCCAGTCTTCGAGGACTACGCGACCATCGTTGTGCCGGAGCAGAACGACGCACTGCCGGTCGTGCGACATCTTCGTGAGCACTCCCGTGGGCGGAAGTGGTGGCTTGGCTTCCTCGAAACCGGGGCCTCGGACGTGGTCTTCCCAGAGGCGCCTCGCGTGGAGCTCTATGCAGGCTGGAGCTACGTGCTCGTTCTGGCCGGGCCGGACGAGGCCCTGACGTGGCGCGATGACAGATCAGACTTCCACGGTCGCGGCCCCGACTTGATCTTCCCCACGGACCGTTCCTGGCTGTTGTCGTGGCTGTGGGACGACGACTGGTACTGCGTCGGAGGCTCGGAGCATCTGATCGAGTCGTTCCTGAGCCGGCCCGACCTCGAGGTTCGCCGAGTGCCACTGGGCGTGGACGCGACTCCGCCGGGACACCAGGCGTACTGACAGCGGGCGATCACTGAACGCTGGTCCCAGTGATGGTGTGGTCCAGCGTTCACCCGGTGCCTGCAGAACCACACAATGACCGACCAGCGTCAGCGAGCGCTGAGCGGCCGACCCGTCACCGTGCGGATCGCGGCTTTTGCCATCCCGACGTACCCCCACAGCGACCGCAGCGACAGGGCGACCGAGAACACCGTCCGGGTGCCGGTCGGTGCGGGCTTGCCGGCGAATCGGTCAGCCATCCAGCCGATCATCAGCGGTAGCGCCAGCGGGTGCAGGCTGAGGTGTTCGCTGAAGCGGTCGCGGACGTAGTGGACGGTGGCGCCGCCGTCGACGTACCGCTGTTGCTGGCCGTCGACGTCCTCGACGTGGATGATCTGGTCGTGGGTCGCCTGTGTCATCAGGACCGGGCAGGTCGGGATCCGCTGGCCCAGGCGCAGGTCCTCGAACACGTGCAGGACCTCTGGCGTGGCCAGGACGTCGGCCAGTGGAGCGTCGAGGTAGTCGTCGAAGTCGTGGTTGCGGTGGTGGACGACGGCCGCCAGCGTGCTGGACGTCTCGAGCCGCTGCAGGTGCCGCCTGCCCTCGAAGGAGGCGTGTTCGTGGATGACGCGGGCGAGGCCGGGGTAGCCGCTGCGCAGGCCTGCCACGACCATCGCCGGCAGGCCGGCACGCGAGGTGCCGTTGAGCCGGATGAAGGTCTCGCCGGGGTCGCCGACGGGGGCGCCCAGTGCGGCGCCGACGATGTTCAGCTCGGGGGCGTACTCGGGCGCCATCTCGGCTGCCCACGACGAGGCCATGCCGCCACCGGAGTAGCCCATGAGCCCGACCGGTGTGGCGGCCTCGAGTCCCAGCGGCTCGAACTCGAGAGCGGCCCGGACGCCGTCGAGCACCCGGTGGCCGGGCTCGCGCGCCGCGCCGAACCGCCCGAGCATTCCCTCGTGGTCGCAGAGGGACAGCGCCCAGCCCTTGCGCAGCACGCCGGCCAGCAGGGCGAACTCCAGCGGGGGAATGGAGCCCCAGGAGCGTGCCCCGCGACGCAGGGCGTACGACGGGAAGGCCTTGCCCGAGATCGCATCGATCGCGCACTGGTAGGCCAGCAGCGGTCGCGGCTCGTTCGGATCGGCGCCCTCGGGAAGCACCACGGTCGTGACGGCCGCCTCGGGCGCTCCATCGAGGTCGGTGCTCCGGTAGACCAGCTGCCAGGCGGACACCTGCTGGGGGATCAGGCCGAGGAACGCCAGCTCCACCTCGCGGGAGCGGATGATCGCGCCCGGGGCCAGCAGGCCGAGACCGGTCGGTGCAGCCAGGAACGGATCGTCCTGGGGGAGCAGCGGGCGGGCACTCTTCGCGTCGGCAGCGGGGGCCGGCGCCTGATCGGGCAGGGGTTGCACGTCTTCATACAAGCATTTGCGTGACCGTAATGCGGGTGTGTGTCACAGGGCGGTGGTCGTGGCCTACCCGCGGTCGCGGGCGATTGCCTCGGGCAGCACGTCCTCGACGATGGTCAGCAGGCTCTGGCGCAGCAGCAGGTGGACCTGCTCGCGGCTGAGCTTCTTCTTGATCAGCCACTCGCGCCCGGCGGTCTTGGCCAGTTGGCCGTAGGCACGGATGAAGGCCCGCAGCTCGTCGCGGTGGTCGGTCACGTCGGCCATGTCGATGGTCTCGAGGACCCGGTCGACAGCGTCGTCCTCGGCCTTGAGCAGGATCCGCTCGAGCTCGGGATCCCGCCCCAGGCCCGAGGAACCAGCCGCGTTGATCCACGCGGCGTCCTGCCCGGACAGCGAGTCGAGGAACCAGTTCACCGCCGCGTCGATGCGCTCCTCCAGCGACCCTCCGGGCGCGTGGTCGATGACGTTCTCGGGGACCGACGCAGCCGCCCGCACCACTTCGAGGTACAGGTCGCGCTTCGTGCCGAAGTAGTGGTTGAGCAGGCCGCGGGCGACGCCGGCCTCATTCGCGATGTCGGTGGTCGAGACCTCGCCGTACGGGCGCAGCGCGAACAGGCGCTGCGCGCTGGCGAAGATCTCCTCGCGCCGCTGGTCGGGGCCGAGGCGACGCCATCGGGGCTCAGTGGTCACGGGACAACTCTTCCATCACGCCTCGTCGACCCAGGGGAGCCACCCGGGAAGATCCTTCTCGACCGTGCCGGGGAAGGCGGGCGGGCGCTTCTCGAGGAACGACATGACGCCCTCGATCGCGTCGGCGCTGGTCGGCAGGCCCGAGATGAGCCGCGAGTCGACCTCGTGCGCCGGGAAGGGTGAGTCCAGTCCGCTGAGCCGGTTGAGCATCTGGCGGATCACCGCGATCGAGACCGGCGCGGTGTTGTCGCGAATGTCGCGGGCCAGGGCGTACGCCTCGGCCAGCACCTCTTCGGGCGCGTGCACCGACGTGATCAGTCCCGACGAGAGCGCCTCGTCGGCGCCGAAGACCCGGCCGCTGATCATCCAGTCCTGTGCCTTGGTCAGGCCCACCAGGCGGGGGAGGTGCCAGACCGAGGCGGCCTCGGGGAAGATGCCGCGGCGGCCGAAGACGAAACCGAACTTCGAGTCGGTCGAGCCGAGGCGGAAATCGCAGGCCAGCGTGATGGTGATCCCCCCGCCGACGGCTGCGCCGCGCATCGCCGCGATCACGGGCTTGTTCATGGTGAAGACGCGCTTCGAACAGCGGCCCGCAGGCTCCTGCCATGCGCTGACGTCGTCCACCTGTTCGTTGACGTCGAACTCGCCGCCGGACAGGTCGGCGCCGACGCAGAAGTGGTCACCGGCGCCGGTGAGGACGACGACGCGGACGTCCTCGTCGAGGTCGGCGAGGTCCAGGGCGAGGTTCAGCTCGTCGGCCATGGTCAGCGTGTAGCCGTTGCGCGCGGCGGGCCGGTTGAGCGTGATCGTCGCGATCCGGTCGGCAACCTCGTAGGTGATGTCGGAGAAGGTGCTCGTGGAGTCCATGGGGGGCCTGCTTCCGTGCGATTTCGATGACCTTGTTGACCGGCTGCCAACAGTAGTGCACTATTGGCCGTGTGCCAACAACTACGTCGTCCTGGATGACCGAAGACCTCGAGGCGGTGCGTGAGCTCGCCGCGACGTACTTCGCCAAGGAGGTCCTCCCGCGTGCCGATGAGCACCGCGCGCAGGGCCACGCCAGCCGCGAGGCCTACCTGAAGGCCGGCGAGCTCGGCCTCGTGGGCATGTCCCTCCCCGAGGAGTACGGCGGCGGTGGCGCCTCGTTCGCTGCGGAGACCGTGCTGATCGAGGAGCAGGTCCGTGCCGGCGACACGTCGATGGGCTTCGCGGTCTCGATCGGGATCGTCGCGCACTACCTCAACGCGTACGCCACCGAGGAGCAGAAGCAGCGCTGGCTGCCCAAGGTCTGCTCGGGGGAGTGGGTGCTCTCGATCGCGATGACCGAGCCCGGCACCGGCTCGGACCTGCAGGCGATCAAGACGCGTGCGGTCAAGGACGGCGACGACTACGTCATCAACGGCGCCAAGACCTTCATCTCCAACGGCCACATCTGCGACCTCGTCGTCATCGCGGCCAAGACGGGCGACGAGGCCGGTGCTGCCGGCATCTCTCTCATCGTGGCCGAGGTCGGCGACGACACACCGGGCTTCACCCGCGGTCGCGTGCTCGACAAGATGGGCCAGCAGGACCAGGACACCGCGGAGCTCGCGTTCGAGGACCTCCGCGTCCCGCAGGCCAACCTGCTCGGCCCCCAGGAGGGTCACGGTTTCTACCAGATGATGGAGCAGCTCCCGCAGGAGCGACTCATCACCGCGATCCTGGCCCAGGCGCAGATCGAGAAGGCCGTCGAGCTCACGATCGCCTACACCAAGGACCGCCACGCCTTCGGCAAGCCGCTGATGGCCCTGCAGAACACCCGCTTCGAGCTGGCCGAGTGCGAGACCATCTCGCGCGTCAACCGGGCGTTCCTCGACCAGTCCATCGAGAAGCACCTCGCCGGCAAGCTCGACGCCACCGAGGCATCGATGGCGAAGTACTGGATCTCCGACAAGGCCACCGAGGTCGCCGACCGCTGCCTGCAGCTGTTCGGTGGCTACGGCTACATGAACGAGTACCCGATCGCCCGCATCTACACCGACGTGCGCGTGCTGCGGATCCTCGCCGGAGCCAACGAAGTGATGAAGGAACTCATCGCGCGGTCCTTGTGACCAGCCGCTGATCCACCCCGCAGCGACCCCATCTCGGACCCACCCGCATCGAGGAGCAGATCGTGTACCTGACCCAAGGCCTCCACCGGTCGCTGCAGGCGACGCCCGACAAGGTCGCGACCATCCACGGCGATCGCAGTCACACCTTCGCCGAGATGGGAGACCGGGTCGCGCGGTTCGCCGCCGGCCTCCAGGGGCTGGGTGTCGCGGAGGGCGACGTGGTCGCGATCCTGTCGCTCAACAGCGACCGGTACGTCGAGTACTACTCGGCCATTCCGTGGGCCAACGCGGTGCTCAACCCCATCAACATCAGGTGGAGCCCGCAGGAGATCATCTACGCGCTCAACGACTCGGGCACCACGGTGCTGCTGATCGACGACGCGTTCGCCCCGATGGCACCGGCGATCACTGCGAACTGTCCGTCGGTGACGACCCTCGTCCACGCCGGCGACGGCCCGACGCCGGAGGGCATGGTGTCCTACGAGGCGCTGGTCGCCGACAACGAGCCCATCGCCGACGTACGTCGTTCCGACGACCAGCTGGCCGGGCTCTTCTACACCGGCGGTACGACCGGTTTCCCCAAGGGCGTCATGCTCTCCCACCGCAACCTGCTGACCTCCGCTCTGGGGGCGGTGGCCAGCGGGTACCTGCTGAACCGCGAGTCGACCTACCTGCACGCAGCGCCGATGTTCCACCTGGCCGACCTGGCCGGCAACCTGGGCGCGAACCTGCTCGGCTGCACGCATGTCACCATCCCGTTCTTCGAGCCGAAGAACGTCCTGGTGACGCTCGAGAAGCACAGGATCACCGACGTGCTGATGGTGCCGACCATGATCCAGATGGTCGTCGACCACCCGGACGCCAAGGACCACGACCTGTCGTCCCTGCAGCGCCTGATGTACGGCGGATCGGTCATCTCCGAAGGTGTCCTGCTCCGCACGAAGGCGCTCCTGCCGCACCTCAGGCTGACCCAGGCCTACGGCATGACCGAGCTCGCGCCGGTGGCCACGCTGCTCGGCCCGGACGACCACGTCGACGGCCTGCTCACGGCCGCCGGTCAGGCCGCGCCGCACACCGAGGTCCGGATCCTCGACGAGGAGGGCAACCCGGTCCCGACCGGCACCGTCGGCGAGATCTGCGTCTTCGGTGCCAACGTGATGCTCGGCTACTGGAACAAGCCCGAGGAGACCGCGGCGGTCCTCAAGGACGGCTGGATGCACACCGGCGACGGCGGCTACATCGATGAGCGCGGCTTCGTGTTCGTGGTCGACCGGATCAAGGACATGATCATCACCGGCGGCGAGAACGTGTACTCCGCCGAGGTCGAGGGCGCGATCTCCCGGTTCCCGGGCGTCCTGCAGTCGGCCGTGATCGGACTGCCCAGCGACCAGTGGGGCGAGACCGTCCACGCCTGTGTCGTGAAGGCGCCTGACGCGGACTTCACGGACGAGGACCTGATCGCGCACGTCAAGGGCCTGATCGCCAACTACAAGGTGCCGCGCAGCGTGGACTTCCTCGCCGAGCTGCCGATGAACGGCGCCGGCAAGATCCTCAAGCGGGACCTGCGCGCGTCGTACGCCAAGGAGAAGGCATGACGTTCGACAGCCTCAACCCTGCCGACGGATCCCTGGTCGCCTCCTTCCCCGTGATGGGGGAGGCGGAAGTGCGTGGGGTCGTCGGCACAGCGCGCCAGGCCACCGCCTGGTGGCGGGGGCTCGGGTTCGACGGTCGTGCCGAGCGGTTGGCGGCCTGGCGTCGCGACATCTGGCGCCGCGTCGACGAGATCGCCGAGCTGATCCACCGTGAGAACGGCAAGCCGGTCGAGGACGCCGTCCTCGAGGTCGTGCTGACGGTCGAGCACCTGCACTGGGCCGAGAAGAACGCCGCCAAGGTGCTCCGCGCCCAGAAGGTGAACCCCGGCCCGCTGTTCGCGAACTACTCCGCCCGGGTCAATTACGACCCGCTCGGCGTGGTCGGCGTCATCGGCCCCTGGAACTACCCGCTCTACTCGCCGAACAGTGCCGTCGCCTTCGCGCTGGCCGTCGGCAACACGGTCGTGCTCAAGCCGAGTGAGTTCACCCCGGCCGTGAGCCAGTGGTACGTCGACGCGTTCGCCGCAGCGAACCCGGACGCACCCGAGGGTGTGTTGTCGCTGGTCACCGGCCTCGGCGAGACCGGAGCGGCGCTGTGCAACGCCGGTGTCGACAAGATCGGCTTCACCGGTTCGACCCGGACGGGCAAGCGCGTCATGGCGCAGTGCGCCGAGACGCTCACCCCCGTCGTCCTCGAGTGCGGCGGCAAGGACCCGGTCATCGTCGCTGGGGATGCCGACCTCAGGGCCGCGGCCCGTGCCGTGGCGTGGGGCGCCTTCGCGAACTCCGGCCAGACCTGCGTCGGTGTCGAGCGCGTGTACGTCGTCGACGCGGTCGCCGACGAGTTCACGGCGCTCCTGCTCGAGCAGCTCGACGGCGTCCGCTCCGGCCAGGACGCCACGGCCAACTACGGGCCGATGACGATGCCCGCCCAGGTCGACGTCGTACGACGACACGTGGCCGACGCGGTCGAGCGAGGTGCGACCTTCCTCAAGGGTGGACCGGACTCCATCGGCGAGCGCTTCATCGAGCCGATCGTGATGACCGACCTGCCGGAGGACGCGCTGGCGGTGCGCGAGGAGACCTTCGGGCCCACCCTCACGCTGTGCCGGGTGGACGGCGTGGACGAGGGCATCAAGTTCGCCAACGACCACGACTACGCGCTCAGCGCGTCGGTCTTCTCCCGCTCACACGGCGACGAGATCGCCGATCAGCTGCGTGCGGGCCAGGTCAGCATCAACGCGGTGATCGCGTTCGCCGGCATGGGGGCGGTGCCGATGGGTGGCGTGGGTGCGAGCGGCTTCGGTCGCGTCCACGGTGCCGACGGCCTGCGTGAGTTCGCCCAGACGCGGGGCGTGGTGCGTCAGAAGTTCGGCCTGCCGGGCTTCGAGCTGATCGCGATCAAGCGGGCCCGGCACGTGCTGCCGGTGATGCGGAAGGTCCTCAGCGTCCGGCACGGGCTCTGAGCACCATCGGCACCAGGTGGTCGCGCGCGAAGGCGCCCAGCTGTTCCGGGGTGTCGAGCTCGATCAGGGCACGCGGTGTCAGCAGGTAGGAGTGCACGACGCGGACGAGCAGTTCGGCGCTGGCCTCCATGTCGTCGGTGGAGTCCAGCAGGCCGTCGTCGACGGCTTCGTTGAAGAAGCCGAGCGTCGCGACGACCGCGCCGGTGACGAGCCGGCTGCCGTCGGTGGTGAGCTGCATCAGCACCGTCTCGGGCTCGACCTGGAGCATCCGGGCGAGCATCGCGTGGCCGCGGACCTGCTGCATCATCGCGGTGAAGCCGAGCTCGACCCGCTCCTCGATCGTGGTGCCGGTGCGAGCGGTCGTGGACACCTCCATGAAGAGCCGCGTCGCCTCACGGGTGACGACGGCCTGGATCACCTGGTCCTTGTTGCCGATCCGGCGGTAGACCGTGACCCGGTCGATCCCGGCACGTCGGGCGATGTCGCCGATGGTCGTGCGCTTGACGCCGAACTCGGCGCACAGCGCGAGCGCGGCGTCGAGGATCGCGTGCACCTCGGGCGCATGGTCGTCGGCGGTCATGAGGGGAGCATACGAAAGAAACATTGCAACAACAAACGTTGCTTTGTTACAGTTGTGGCCTCGTCAGAACCTGGAGGCCCAGCCATGGCAAAGCAATCGAGCAGGAAGCCGATCCGCGCGTACCAGAACGAAGCACTCGCCATCAACGCCCGCGACGTGTCCTTCGACTGGACCGGCGTCCCGACCGAGTACATCCCCGGTCACCCCTACGCCACGCACTTCTGGAACGTCATGCACCTGGTGCTCCCCGAGGGGGAACGCGCCATGGCCGACGTCCTGGGCCGCGCGCTGCCGTTGATCGACGACCCCCGCCTGCAGGAGGAGCTCCAGGGCTTCATCGGCCAGGAGGAGACACACGCAAGTTCGCACGAGTCGTTCCGGATCCACCTGGAGGAGAACGGCTTCGACATCCCGAAGATCATGAAGCTGATGGAGTTCCTGATGGACCAGGTCTTCGGCGACCACGGCCTGAAGGGCCGTGCCGGCGAAGCCTGGTTCCACGAGCGGCTCGGCCTCTACGCCGCCGCGGAGCACTTCACCGCGACCATCGGGGAGTGGCTGCTCGACAACGAGGAGTTCGACAGGCTCGGTGTCGACCCGACGATGCTCGACCTGTTGCGCTGGCACGGGGCCGAGGAGATGGAGCACCGCAACGTCGCCTACGACGTCTACCAGTACGTCGACGGCAGCTACGCCCGTCGCGTCCGCACCGCCTTCCTCGCCGCCGGCGGACTGCTCGCCCTCTGGATCTACACGTCGAGCTGGATGTACGCCAACGATCCGACGGTCACCAGGCACCGCTGGACCTGGCCGCTCGAGTTCGTCAAGGACACCCGCAAGGGCCTGATGCCCGGTGTCCGGTTCATCTTCAAGGAGATCCCGCAGTACCTCCGCCCCGGCTTCCACCCCTCGCAGATGGGCCCGATCGACAAGGCCGTCCGCTACCTCGCAGTGTCCCCGGCGGCTCGGGCATGAGCACCGCCGCGCCGTCACTGAAGCTGCGCGCACTGGCCAGGGGAGCGCAGGCGTACTCGACCCTGTTCGCGGCCAGTGCTGCGGCGCC
>JAKFEI010000505.1:0-10298 GCA_036675765.1 Nocardioides sp.
TCCGCGTCGCGGAGGTCGATCCCCACGACGGAGTGGCCCTCGTCGCGCAGTCGGTCGACGACCGCCCTGCCCATGCCTGAAGCGGATCCGGTGACGGCGTAGTTACCCACCCCCGAATCCTAGTAGAACGAGTTCTACCAGGAGGTCAGCTGGGGCGGACGTCCAGCACGACCTCGAACTCGAGGAGGTCGGCGCCGGTCGCGACCGGCTTCTTGGGGGCCTCGCCGGGCTTGTCGGCGTGGGCCGCCTTGCCCTGGCCGTCGCGCCAGGCGGCGAAGGACTCCTCGTCGGCCCACTGGGTCACGACGAAGTAGCGCTGGTCGCCCGCGGTCGGCCTGAGCAGCTGGAATCCGAGGAAACCGGGGGAGTTCTCGACTGCTCCGGCGCGCGCAGCGAAGCGCTGCTCGAGCTCGGCTCCGGCACCCTCGGGGACGTGGATGGCGTTGATCTTCACGACAGACATGGGAATTCTCCTTGGTCGGTCAGGCAGTGAGTTGGTCGAGCCGGCGCTTCAGGAGCGTGCGTTGCCGCCCCAGTTGGACAGCTTCACCGCGATGTCGTGCAGGCGGTCCTCGCTCACACCGGCGACCTCGAAGGTGGCGTTGACGTGCGGTCCCGGCACCCGGCCGATCTGCACCGTGGCGGCACCGTCGACGTGCTCGAGGATGCGGACCAGGCGGTTGGCGATCCGGCCGAGCTGGGAGGCGTGCTCGTCGTCGAGCTGGCCGAGCGCCTCGGCTTCGCGGGCGTGGAGGGTCAGGCCCAGGGCAGTCCCGGCGTCATGGCGGGCGAGGACCCAGATCTCGTCCTCCCACACCACTGCGGTCGAGTTCGTGCCCAGGCTGTCGGGGTAGGTCGCTGAAGACTCCGGCATGTTGCCACTCTGCCACCCGCAACCGGAGCCGGAGGAGGCACCCCCTTTGTCGACATCCAAAGTCGACTCAAATGGTCGAGTATGATCGGTCCATGGCCCTGGATGCTCTCGCCGTTCCGACGTACGACGACCCGCTGGTCGTCGTACCAGCGCCGGCTCCGGGTGCCGGCAACTGGGCCGGGGCGGCCAGCGCGGTCCTGGTCGACGAGACCTTCTGGCTGACCTATCGGGTGCGCCGGCCGCTGACTGATGGGCGAGGCGTCAGCGTGGTCATTGCGCGGTCCGGGGACGGTGAGAAGTTCACGACCGTCGCCGAGGTCCAGCGCGAGGCCTTCGGCAGCGAGTCGTTCGAACGGCCTGTCCTGGTGCCGGTTCCGGGCATCGGGTGGCGGCTCTACCTCTCCTGCGCGACCCCCGGTTCGAAGCACTGGTGGATCGACAGCCTGACCGCCGCGACCCCCGAGGAGATCCCCTCCGGCGAGCGGCGCCTGGTGCTCTCCGGCGACGAGACCGTCGCGGTCAAGGACCCGGTCATCGTGCAGCACGCGGGCAGTTGGGAGATGTTCGTCTGTTGCCACCCGCTGACCGACCCCGGCCACGAGGACCGGATGACGACGCGTCTGATGCGCAGCCCGGACGGCCTGGCCTGGACCGATCACGGCGAGGTGCTCGCCGGCCAGCCGGGGGAGTGGGATGCGCGCGGCGCCCGCATCACCGCCGTACTCCCGTGGCGGGTGGGTTCACCCCCGACCGCCCTGTACGACGGCCGTCCGGATGCCGAGTCCAACTGGTTCGAGACCACGGGTGTGGCCACGTGGGACGGCATCCGCTTCGTCCCGGCCGCGGGACCGCCGATCTCCTCGCCGCACGGCGACGGTGCGTGGCGCTACGCCAGTGCAGTGGCGCTTCCCGACGGACGCACGCGCTTCTACGTGGAGGCCGCGCGTCCCGACGGCGCGCACGACCTCGTCACGCTGGTGCGTTAGGCGTCGACGCGCTTCGCCTGGCGCTGCGCGAAGGACCCGCGGTCGCGGGTCGAGAGCCAGTCGGAGAAGTCCTCGCCGGTGAGCTCGGCGAGCAGGCCGATGTCGTCGGCATAGGCGGGCAGCAGTCGCTCGCGCTGCTCGGAGGTGAGCGACGGGCGGTGGGCGTCGCGGGTCTGCAGGCGCGCGACGAGCGGCACGCTCGCGGCACGCCAGACCTCGGGCGCAGTGAACTGTCCGGCCCAGGCGCCGGCCCGGACCAGCGGTCCGACGACCTGCGGGCGCCACCCGGGCGCGACGTACGGCCGCGAGTTGTCCCGGGGGATCTCGTTCACCTGGCCCTCGCGGATGCCGAGGAACCGGCAGGCGCGGTCGATGGTCTCGACCGGCTGGTCGACGATGTCGCGGTAGCGGACGATCAGTACCCGCGACTGCTCGACCAGCTTGAAGAGGTCGCGGAACTGCTCGCCGTACAGCCCGAGCTCGCGGTAGCGCCAGAACGGCGCGTAGCCGGCCGCGATGCGTTCGTCCTGCCGGGCGAACGCGGTCTCGAAGCCGGCCTCCGGCTCCAGGCCGTCGGACCACAGGTGCATCCAGTTGCTGTAGGCGCGGTCGATGGGATCGCGGACCACGGCGATGAGCTTGATGTCGGGCAGGGACTCGGCGATCCGGCGCTGGGCGCCGCGGTGCCAGAGGTAGAACGGGGTGCTCTCGCCGCGCACGGCGTCGGGCGGAGCAGGCCGGAACAGGTCCGTGTAGGCGTCGGTCTGCCAGATCCACTCGCGCTGCGAGTGGCGGTCGCCGGGGCCGCCCCAGTGCGGCGGCGGGGCGTTCTCGCAGAGCCAGTACTTCGGCTCCTTCGGCGTCGTCACGAACACGTCGGGGTGTGCGGCGAGGGCGAGGTGCAGGGCACTGGTCCCGGCCTTCGGGGCGCCGACGAGGAGGAAGTCGGGGCGGGGCTCACGGGTCATGCGCATCCGATCAGGGTCCAAAGGCGAGTAACCAAGTGTACTTAATCAACAAGAAGGCGTGCAACGATCCGTCGAGTGCCGGACATGGGAGGGGTATGACCACCGCTCGTGACGAGGAGTTCCGTGCGCTGTACGCCGCGCACTTCGACGCCGTCCTCGGCTTCGCCCTGCGCCGTACGGTGCGACCGGAGGACGCCGCCGACGTCACCGCCGACACCTTCCTGGTGGTCTGGCGCCGGTTGAGCCACGTGCCGCGCGGCGACGCGACCCGGCCCTGGTTGTACGGCGTCGCCCGGCGCACCCTCGCCAACCAGCGGCGCGGAGACGGGCGACGCACCGCGCTCGGTGAGCGGTTGCGGGTCCAGGTCGCCCTTGCGGTCAGCGATCTCGCTGATGACGTGGTGCATCGGGCCGACGTGACGGACGCGATGAAGCGGTTGAGCGCGCGCGACGAGGAGGTCCTCCAGCTGCACCTCTGGGAGGGACTGGAGTCGCGGGAGATCGCCGAAGTGCTCGGCCTGCCGTCCGGCGTCGTACGACCGCGACTCTCCCGCGCGAAGGCGCGACTGCGTGACCTGCTCGGCAACGATCCGCCCCCGACCGGACATCTCCCCAGTGAACCCACCGCGATCGGCCCGAAGGAGGAGTACCGATGAACCGCACGATCACCGACGCCGGCGTTGCCGGTCTCCCCGTCCACGAGGGTCGCGCCGAGCTCCTGGAGGAGATCATGGCCATCACCCCGCTCGAGTCCGTCACGGCGCCATCGCCGACACCCCCGTCGAGGCGCCGCCGCTGGATCTCGGCCATCGGGGCCGCGGCCGCCGTCGCCGCCGTACTGGCCGGCGTCGTCTGGCTCGGCAGCCAGGGCGGCGACCAGACCGCCGAGGACGTCCCGGTCGCGAGGGCCCCGGGCGCCGGCGAGATCGCTGTCCTCGAGGTGGACGGGTGGGCGATGACGTACTCGTCCATCGACGAGGAGTACGGCGGCGAGGTGCGCTACGAGAAGGGCGACCAGGGACTCGACGTCCACTGGCGTCCCGCCGCCCAGTACGACGACTACGTCACGGACCGCGAGGACGTCAGCGCGCCCGAGGCGCTCGAGGTCCTCGGTCGGCCGGCCCAGCTGTTCACCTATTCGGCTGACGACCACGCGGTCATCCGTGAGGTCGTCGGCGACTTCATGCTGGAGGTGAGGGGGCAGGGGATGGACAAGGCCGCCTACCTCGCCCTCCTCGACCAGCTCGTCGGCATCGAGCCCGCTGACCTGGACAGCCACCTCCCGGCCTCGTTCGTCACCGCCGCCGAACGCCCGGCGGCGATCGCAGCGATGCTGGACCCGATCCCGGTTCCCGACGGGTTCGACAAGGCCATCGCCTCCGAGGAGGTCGACCGCTACCAGTTGGGTGCCGACGTGACCGGTGCCGTGGCCTGTGCCTGGGTCAAGGAGTTCGCGGCGGCGAAGGAATCCGGCGACGCAGCGGCGGTCCGGGCCGCCCAGGCCGCCCTGGGCACCAGCCGTGACTGGCCGATCCTCGAGGAGATGGACCGCGAGGGCGACTTCCCTGATGTCGTCTGGGACATCGCCGACGAGGTCGGTCGGGGAGAGGTGCCGGAGGGGACCGAGGAAGGGCTCGGCTGCGACGGCTGACGGTCTGCGCGCCGCGGGCGACGGCCACTTCAATAGGCTGTCGCCCGTGACGCTCGCCAACATCCCGCCCGCACCCGAGCTCCCCGGAGCCCGCCACCTGCACTCCGGCAAGGTGCGTGACCTCTACGAGATCACCGAGGGACCGCACGTCGGCAAGCTGCTGATGGTCGCCAGTGACCGGATCTCGGCGTTCGACTGGGTGCTCGGCACGACGATCCCCGACAAGGGCGAGATCCTCACCCGGATGTCGCTGTGGTGGTTCGACCAGCTGGCGGAGCTCGTGCCGAACCACATCGTGTCCACCGACGTGCCCGAGCAGGTGCGTGGTCGAGCGGTGATCTGCGAGAAGCTCGCGATGTTCCCGGTGGAGTGCGTCGCTCGCGGCTACCTCACCGGCTCCGGCCTTCGTGAGTACGACGCCACCGGCGAGGTCTGCGGGATCCCGCTGCCGGACGGCCTGCTCGACGGCAGCCGGCTGGACGCGCCGATCTTCACCCCGGCCACGAAGGCCGAGCTCGGCGACCACGACGAGAACGTCTCGTTCGAGGCCGTGGTGGCCACCGTCGGGGAGGCGTCGGCGACGACGCTGCGCGACCTGACCCTGCAGGTCTACGGCCGGGCCGAGGAGATCGCGCGCGAGCGCGGCATCCTGCTCGCCGACACGAAGTTCGAGTTCGGCGCCCGACCGGACGGCACCGTCGTGCTCGCCGACGAGGTGCTCACGCCCGACTCGAGCCGGTTCTGGCCTGCTGACCTGTGGCAGCCGGGCCAGCCGACGCCGTCGTACGACAAGGACGTCATCCGCAAGTGGCTGTCGTCCGCCGAGTCCGGCTGGGACAAGGCGTCGGGGGAGGCGCCGCCCGCGCTGCCCCAGGACGTCATCGACCTGACCCGGTCGAAGTACCTCGAGGCCTACGAGCGCCTCACCGGCCAGCGTTTCTGATCGGCCCGCCCCCGCTGGGCGGGTGCACAAATCGCGGCAGGTCCTTGTGGTCACGAGAACAGTGACCCGGGTCACGACCGGACAGTAGGTTGGCCGCCATGACGAACCTCTCCGGCTTCCTCGAGAAGAGCGCCCAGGACTTCCCCGACCGCACCGCCATCGTTTTCGGCGACACCCGCCTGTCGTACCCGCAGGTCAACGGCGCCGCCAACCAGGTCGCCAACTTGCTCGTCGAGCGCGGCATCAAGCCGGGCGACAAGGTGGCGCTGAGCTGCCCGAACCTGCCCTACTTCACGATCGTCTACTACGGCATCCTCAAGGCCGGAGCGACCGTCGTACCCCTCAACGTGCTGCTCAAGGGCCGCGAGGTCGCCTATCACCTGGCGGACTCCGACGCGAAGGCCCTCTTCGCGTTCCAGGGCACGCCGGACCTGCCGATCGGTGCCGAGTGCCACGCCGGGTTCGAGGCGACCGCGGGCTGCGAGAACTTCTTCGTGATCACCGCCGACCCGACGGCGCCGTCGCCGATCGAGGGCACCGAGACGTTCGGGCAGGCCGTCGGGTCGCAGCCGCCGACCTTCGAGACCGTCGACGTCGATGACGACGACACCGCGGTCATCCTCTACACCTCGGGCACCACGGGCCAGCCCAAGGGCGCCGAACTGCGCCACCGCAACATGCGCGACAACGCACTGACGGGTGAATCGCTCTTCGGTGCGAACTCGGCGAACCCCGACACCTACCTCTGCGTGCTGCCGCTGTTCCACTCCTTCGGACAGACCTGCATCCAGAACGGTGCCTTCGCCTACGGCGGCACTGTGGTCCTGCTGCCGCGCTTCGAGGCCGCGCCGGCGCTGGCCCTCATGCTGAAGGAGAAGGTGACCTTCTTCGGCGGCGTCCCGACGATGTACTGGGGCCTGCTCGGTGCCCTCGACGACACCGTCGACGTCAAGACGCTCGCCGCGAACCTGCGGGTCGCCGTCGCCGGCGGTGCGGCACTGCCCGTCGAGGTGCACCACCAGTTCGAGGAGCGCTTCGGCGTGACGATCCTCGAGGGCTACGGCCTGTCCGAGACCTCCCCGGTCGCGAGCTTCTCGCGCTTCGGTGAGACGCCGCGGGTCGGCTCGATCGGTACGCCGATCCCCGGTGTCGAGATGAAACTGCTCGACGGCGACACCTGGGACGAGGTCAAGGATCCCGAGGGCATCGGCGAGATCGCGATCAAGGGCCACAACATCATGAAGGGCTACTACAAGCGCCCCGATGCCACGGCCGCATCGATCAGCGAGGACGGCTGGTTCCGCTCCGGTGACCTCGGGCGCAAGGACGCCGACGGCTGGTACTACATCGTCGACCGGTCCAAGGACATGATCATCCGCGGCGGCTTCAACGTGTACCCGCGCGAGATCGAGGAAGTGCTGCTCACCCACCCGGCGGTCTCGCTGGCTGCCGTGATCGGCGTCCCGCACGACAGCCACGGCGAGGAGATCAAGGCCGTCCTCATCCTCAAGCCGGGCGCCACGGCCACGCCTGACGAGATCGTCGCCTGGGGCAAGGACCAGATGGCGGCGTACAAGTACCCGCGCATCGTCGAGTTCGTCGACGCGCTCCCGATGACCGCCACCGGCAAGATCCTCAAGCGCGAACTGAGCTGAACATCTGGCCGAGCGCGTCGCCAACCGAGGACGCCGCACGGGCCTCCGGCCCGTGGGCGTCCTCGGTGCCGCTTCGCGGCGGGCGCCGCGCTGCCGGCCACGCAGTCGGCCTTGTCCAGGGTCGAGTTCGATCTGGCGGCAAGCCGTGGGCGGGGTGCAACGAGCCGATCGCCCCCGACTAGACTTCGGCCCGTGGCCCGAGTCGTCGTTTCCGTCATGCCGAAGCCCGAGATCCTCGACCCCCAGGGGAAGGCGGTGCTCGGTGCCCTGCCCCGGCTCGGCTTCACCGGCGCGACGGACGTCCGCCAGGGGAAGCGGTTCGAGATCGAGTTCGCCGGTGAGGTGACCGACGCCGTCCTGGCCGAGGTGCGCCAGATGGCCGAGACGATCCTGTCGAACCCGGTCATCGAGAACTACGCCGTGAGCGTCGAGCAGTGAAGGTCGGGGTCGTCACCTTCCCCGGCTCCCTCGACGACGTCGACGCGCAGCGCGCAGTCCGCATCGGCGGCAACGAAGCGGTTGCCCTGTGGCACGGCGACGCCGACCTCAAGGGTGTCGACGCGGTCATCCTGCCCGGCGGCTTCTCGTACGGCGACTACCTCCGCTGCGGCGCCATCTCGCGCTTCGCGCCCGTGATGACCGAGGTCGTCGCCAAGGCCCAGCAGGGCATGCCCGTCCTCGGCATCTGCAACGGCTTCCAGATCCTGTGCGAGTCGCACCTCCTCCCGGGTGCGCTGATCCGCAACGACCACCGCAAGTTCGTCTGCCGTGACCAGTTGCTGCGCATCGAGAACAACAAGACCCCGTGGACCTCTGCCTACGAGCAGGGCCAGGAGATCCGGATCGTGCTGAAGAACGGCGAGGGCGGCTTCGTCGCCGACGCCGACACGCTCGCCCGGATCGAGGGCGAGGGCCAGGTCGTGGCCCGCTACCTCGAGATGAACCCGAACGGCTCGCTCAACGACATCGCCGGCCTCACCAACGAGCGCGGCAACGTCGTCGGCCTGATGCCGCACCCCGAGCACGCGGTCGAGGAACTCACCGGCAGCGGTCTCGACGGCGTCGGCTTCTTCACCTCGCTGGTCGAGCGCACCTTCGCCTGAGGTCTCGAGACGGTTGCTGCGCAACCTCCTCGACCACCGACGACCCTGGTCAAGTCAGTATCGGCCGGTCTGCAGGTTGGCCCACGTCGCGGTGCTGACGATCCCTGCCCGCGGCATGCCCACCTTGGCCCGGTAGGCCTGTACGTCGGCAGCCATCTCGGCGTCGAAGATGCCGTCGATCCGGATCTCCAGGGTCGGTACGGCGGCCTGCATGGCCCGCTGCGCCCGTCGTACGTAGACACCGCGGGACCCGATCTTGAGGACCGGCCGGTGGCCTGCGGACAGGATGGACATCCAGTCCTTGACGCTCCAGGTCGTGCTGGGGCGGAAGCCGCGCGACCTCTGCCACTTGATCGCGGCCGCCTGCGTGGCGGTGTTGTAGAGCCCGTTGATGGCGCCCGTGTAGACGGCCTTCTCGCGCAGCAGGCACTGCAATGCCTTGACCCGGGTGGCGTTCGGCACGGCCGAGGCGGTGGGCGGCTTGACGGCGGAGTACCGCACCAGGTCGATCCGGATGCCGGAGCAGTGGCGCTCGGCTGCCGGTGTGGAGTTGCCCAGGTCGAGGAAGTTGCGGTCGATGTTGATCGTCACGCCGCCCCAGGTCTCGTTGTGTCCACCCTGGTACTGCTTCACGCGGCGACCGGGCAGCCAGGCCGTGCGGGAGAGGTACGCGGAACTGACCGTGGTGTTGGCGATGCCGTCCCAGCGGGCGATCCAGAGCTGGTCGGGCAGCGCGACGCCGGGCGAGGTCTTCGCGACGTCGTCGAGCATCTTGATGCCCGAACCGGCGCTGGAGTAGAAGCCGGACTTGTAGCTCAGCCCGTGCACACGCAGCGTCCAGGCATGCATGAACGCGACGGCGGACTGGCGGCAGCGCGTGTTGCCGAGGTCGAAGCCTTCGAGGTCGTAGAACAGCGTGCTCGCGGGGGCCAGGCCCAACGCCTTCGCCGCCGCCACCGCACGCTCGGCCTCGAGCTTGCCCTGCGCCTTGGCCTTCACGTAGTTGCTGGTCGGGTCCGGGTTGATCGTCGGGTCGTCCTTGTACTTCGGGTAGCGCGTGCTGCAGCTGGCCTGCGGGCCCAGCGTGATCGGCAGCAGGCGCCAGCCCTGCACGAGCTGGCGGGTCACCCACGCCGGCGTCAGGTTCGGCTGGCTGCGGCAGGCACGGGAGTTGCCGCTGATGTAGATGCCGACCGACAGGAACGGCGAGTTCTCGAGCCAGGCGTCCATCTTCGCCTGGGTCGGGGCAACGCACTGGTCGAAGCCGTACCCGGTGAAGTTGCCCGGTGTCACCGGGTTGGTGCCGGCGGCAGTCAGGTCGATCGGACGCGGGGTCGTCTTCGGGGTGTCGCCCTGGAGCTGTCCGAGCAACGTCAGCGCGAGTACGGCGGCCAGCACGCCCGTGGCGAGTCGACCGGACTGCGTGCGCAGGCGTGCGTGCGGTGCGGGTCGTCGTACCGAAGTGGGAACGAGCCGGGCAGACATGGCGGAAACAACTCCAGGGGAAGTGGGAAGGGCCGTCGTGGCCATGTCACGGTAACCCCAACTTTCACATCTGTAACAGGCCTCGGCGATAACTACAGACCTGTAATTCGTGGCGTGCGCGGTCGCAGGACCCCTGGAAGACGGTGGTGAGCGATCTCATGGGGGAGCGGGCGGAGGGAACGCCGACCTCGGCCGATAGATTTGCGTCCGTGGCCGACTCCGTTCCTGCACCCGCACGTCCCGCGCTCGACACCGTCGCGGTCGCGACCGGCGATCCGGACCGCGAACAGCCCTGGGCCGACCTCGGTCTCAAGACCGACGAGTACGACCGGATCAAGGAGATCCTCGGGCGACGCCCGACCAGTTCCGAGCTGGCGATGTACTCGGTGATGTGGAGCGAGCACTGCTCCTACAAGTCCTCCAAGGTGCACCTCAAGCAGTTCTCCGAGATTCCCCAGGAGACGCCGATCGGCCCGATGCTCGCCGGCATCGGCGAGAACGCCGGCGTCCTCGACATCGGCCAGGGCTACGCCGTCAGCTTCAAGGTCGAGAGCCACAACCACCCGTCGTACGTCGAGCCCTACCAGGGCGCCGCGACCGGTATCGGCGGCATCGTCCGCGACATCATCGCGA
>JAKFEI010000329.1:0-10163 GCA_036675765.1 Nocardioides sp.
GTCATCGAGCCCAGCTTCTTCAGCTGCTGCATCTGCGACAGGAAGTCGTCGAGGGTGAAGTCACCGTCGCTGAGCTTCTGCGCAGCCTTGAGCGCCTCTTCCTGGTCGAAGGCCTTCTCCGCCTGCTCGATCAGGGTGAGGACGTCACCCATGTCGAGGATGCGCGAGGCCATCCGGTCGGGGTGGAAGACGTCGAAGTCGGTGAGCTTCTCGCCCGTGGAGGCGAACATGACCGGGCGGCCGGTCACGTGCCGGATCGACAGGGCGGCACCACCGCGGGCGTCACCGTCGAGCTTGGTGAGTACGACGCCGTCGTACCCGACCCCGTCGAGGAAGGCCTGCGCGGTGGTCAGGGCGTCCTGGCCGATCATCGCGTCGACGACGAACAGGGTCTCGTCGGGCTGGACGGCATCGCGGATGCCGATGGCCTGCGCCATCATCTCGCTGTCGACGCCGAGGCGACCCGCGGTGTCGACGATCACGACGTCGTGCAGCTTCCGCCTGGCCTCCTCGATGGAAGCGCGTGCGACCGAGACCGGGTCACCGACGCCGTTGCCGACCTCGGGCGCGAACACCGGGACGCCGACCTTCTCGCCGTTGACCTGGAGCTGCTGGACGGCGTTGGGGCGCTGCAGGTCGCAGGCCACGAGGAGCGGGGTCTTGCCCTGCTCCTTGAGCCAGAGCGCGAGCTTCGCGGCCAGCGTGGTCTTGCCAGCACCCTGGAGGCCGGCGAGCATGATCACGGTCGGGCCGGTCTTGGCGTAGCGCAGGCGGCGGGTCTCGCCGCCGAGGATCTGGACCAGTTCCTCGTTGACGATCTTGACGACCTGCTGCGCCGGGTTCAGCGCACCGCTGACCTCTTCACCGCGGGCGCGCTCCTTGATCGCCGCCACGAAGTCCTTGACCACGGGCAGGGCGACGTCGGCCTCGAGCAGCGCGATCCGGATCTCCCGGGCAGTGGCGTCGATGTCGGCCTCGGAGAGCCGGCCCTTGCCGCGGAGGTTCTTGAAGGTCGCGGTGAGGCGGTCGGACAGTGTGGCGAACAAGAGCGGGTCCTCGCGGAGACGGGAAATGAGCCGGAACGGCCGTCGCTGGCCGGAAACCACTCTAGATCAGGCTCCTACACTCGATGGCATGACCGTCGTCGTCTTCACCATCGCCGGACTCCTGGTCCTGGTGCTGGTGATCGCGGCGGGCCACCGGATCCTGCGTTCCGACAACGGAATCGGCGGCGGTGTCGCGGACGGACTCGGCAGCTTCATCGACGTGTTCGACCCCGCCCGCGCTCGCGCGGACCGCGACCTGAAGTCGCACAACAACCAGGGCGCCGTCATTCCCAACCCCGATGACGACGACCGTCCGGTCGAGGTCGACCTCGTGAAGGGGACGGCGCGGATCAGGCGTCGGTGATGGCGGCCCGCACCGCGTGGGCCGCCTCGGCGGACCGGGTCTCCGACAGCGCGCCGGCCGACGCCTCCTGGACATAGAACACGTCGACGGCCTGCGGGCCGAGGGTCGACACGTGCGCCGAGCGCACCGTCACCTCCATGGCGGCCAGGGCCGAACTCACCTGGTAGACGACACCGAGCCGGTCGGCCGCGCGCACCTCGATGACGGTGGCGTGGTCGCTCGCTTCCGGTCGTACGACGACCGTGGGCGCGAGTTCGCCCGGCGAAGGAGGTCGCGGGGCCAGTCGGGTGGCGACGTCGACGCGCCCCTCCGAGATCGCGTCGTACTGGTCACGCAGTGCACCGGCGTTGAGGAACTCGTCGGCGACGTCCCACACCGAGACCCCGAACTCCCCCTGCGACCAGATGCGGGCTGCTCGAATCGGGACGCGGCGCAACGCGAAGGTCGCGGCGACGCTGGCCAGCAGGCCCACGCGGTCCGGACCGACGGTGGTGACACGGGAACCGTCGGCGACGGCCTCGATGGAGATGGCGAGCTCGCCGCGGGTGGCGGCGGCCGGGATCTCGATCTCCTCGACCCGGAAGGCGGGCGGCACGGTCCCCCGCTCGAGCGAGGCGCGGGCTCGGCGGGACAGGTCCAGGATCAGTCCGGCCCGCCACGACGACCACGCCTTCGGCGACGCTGCCTTCGCGTCGGCCTCGGTCAGCGCGGTGAGGAGGGCGAGCGCTTCGGGGGTCCGGATGTGTTCGGTGAGCGCATCGAGGGTGGCCGGGTCGTCGGGGTCACGGGTGGTCGCGATGTCGGCGAGCAACAGGTGCCAGCGCACCAGCTGGCTGATCAGGTCGACCTCGTCGTCGTCGAAGCCCATCCGGGCGGCGATCTCGCGGGCGATCGGGGCGCCGGCGACGCTGTGCTCGGTCAGGTCGCCCTTGCCGATGTCGTGCAGCAGGGCCGCGACCACGAGGACGTCGGGGCGGCCGACGCCGCGGATGAGTGACGCCGCTTCGACGCAGGTCTCGACCACGTGGCGATCGACGGTGAAGCGGTGGATCACCGAGGCGTGGGGCAACAACCGGATCCGTTCCCACTCGGGAAGGATCATCGCGAGCGCACCGGTCTCGTCGAGGGTCTCCCACACCGGCAGCAGGCCGTGGCCGGCCGCGAGCAGGCGGACCATCTGCTGGCGGGCCTCGTCGGGCCACGGCACCGGCAGCGGCGGGCACTCGCGGACCAGGCGCGCGGCAGTCGGCGGCGCGAGGACCACGTCGCGGGTGGCTGCTTCGGCGGCGGCGCGCAGGAGCAGCACGGGGTCGCTCGCGGGCCGCGCTCCCTTGTCGAGGACCACCTCCCCCTGCGACAGCGCCACTCCCGGCGCCAACCGGGTGAGTTCGGGGCGCCGCGGCTTCGCCGCAGGGGTACGACGAAGGGCGTCGTCCGTCCGGCGCCAGGCGAGCCGCGACAGGTGGGTGACCCGGCGGCCCAGTTCGCGGACGTGTCGTTGTGCGGCGCGCTCGTCGGCCAGGTCGAGCCCTTCGGCGATCGGGCCCCAGTGCTCGGGCGCGATCCGGTCGGTGCCGCGTCCGGCGGCCGTGTGCAGCACGTCGCGGACGTCGAGGAGCTGGCCGCGACAGCGCTCGAGGTCGGCCGCGGAGACGTCCACCAGCCACGTGGCGGTCAGGCTCTTGAGGACCGTCGCGTCGCGGAGCCCGCCCTCGGACTCCTTGAGGTCGGGCATCGACAGGTGCGCGAGCTCGCCGATGAGGCGGTGCCGGTTGCGCACCATCTCGTGGAGCTCGGGCAACCGTTGCCGCGCCTGCCGGCGCCACTGGGCGAGAACGGTGGTCCGCAGTCGCAGCGCGAGGCTGTAGTCACCCGCGATGTGCCGGATGTCGAGCAGGCCGGACGCGACGCGGATGTCGTTCTGCGCCGCCGTCAGCGTCTCCGACAGGGTGCGGACGGAGTGGTCGAGCTTGCTGCCGGAGTCCCACAGCGGGTACCAGACCTGCGCCGCGAACTCACCGAACCAGTCCTGCTGGACGTCGTCCTCGGCGACGAGCACGACGTCCAGGTCCGAGTAGGGCGCCATGTCGCCGCGCCCGAACCCACCGACCGCGACCAGCGCGACGCCGCTCTCCGGGCCGCCCGCGTCGTCGTACGCCTTGCCGCACAGCGCGTCGGCGGCATCGGTGCGTACTACGCGGTCGGCAGCGGTCATCCGGCTGGTTCAGCTCCGTTTCAGACCGCGGCAGATCCGGTGTCCCCGGTGCGCACGCGCACCACGGACTCGACGGGCGTCACCCAGATCTTGCCGTCGCCGACCTTGCCGGTCTGCGCAGCCTTGGTGATCGTCTCGACGATCTGCTCCACGTCGGCGTCATCGGCGACGATCTCGATCCGGACCTTCGGCACCATCGCGATGTCGTACTCCGCACCGCGATACACCTCCGTGTGGCCCTTCTGGCGGCCGTAGCCGCTGACCTCACTGACGGTCATTCCGTTCACGCCGACGGCCTCGAGCGCCTGTCGGACGTCTTCCCACTTGTGCGGCTTGACGACCGCGCTGATGAGCTTCATGACTGCAGGGTGCCAGTCCCGTGACCGAAGTGGGGGCGAGCACCGCCGGTGATGTTCAGGTCGTACGCCGTTTCACCGTGGATGATCAGGTCGACGCCCGCCATTTCGTGCTCGGGATCGATCCGGAAACCGATGGTCTTGTCGAGCACGTAGACCAGGATCGCGGTCATCGTGAACGAGAACGCGAGGGTCGCGCCGGCCGCGACCAGCTGCTTGCCGAGCTGGTCCGCGCCGCCGCCGTAGAACAGGCCGTCGACGCTGGTGACCGAGGACGAGGCGAGGAAGCCGATCAGGATCGTGCCGACCAGGCCGCCGACGAGGTGGACGCCCACGACGTCGAGCGAGTCGTCGTACTTGAACGTGAACTTGAGGCCGACCGCGAGCGCGCAGACCGCACCGGCGACCAGGCCGACCACCATCGCGCCGATCGGCGTGACCGACCCGCACGACGGCGTGATGGCCACGAGGCCGGCGACGACACCCGAGGCAGCCCCGAAGGACGTCGCGTGGTCGTCGCGGATCCGCTCGATGCCGAGCCAGGCCAGCAGACCGGTGCAACCGGCGAGCAGCGTGTTCACGAAGACGATGGCGGCGGTGTTGTTGGCGCCGAGCGCCGAGCCGGCGTTGAAGCCGAACCAGCCGAACCACAGCAGGCCACAACCGACCATGACGAGCGTCAGGTTGTGCGGCTTCATCGGGTCACGGCCGAAGCCGACGCGGCGCCCGAGGACCAGCGCAGCGGCGAGGCCGGCCGCACCGGAGTTGATCTCGACGGCTGTACCACCGGCGAAGTCGAGCGCGCCGAGCTCGTTGGCCATCCAGCCGCCCACGTGGTCGCCGGCGCTGAAGTCGAAGATCCAGTGCGCGACGGGCGCGTAGACCAGCACCGTCCACAGCCCGGCGAAGATCAGCCAGGTGCCGAACCGGGTCCGGTCGGCGATCGCACCGGCGATCAGGCCGACCGTGATCACCGCGAACAGGCCCTGGAAGGCCGCGAAGAGCGTGATCGGGTACGGCGCCCCGGGGACCTCCTCGAGCATGCCCTTGAAGCCGGCGTACTGGAACGGATCACCGATCAGCCCGCCCCCCAGGTCGTCACCGAAGGCGATCGAGTAGCCGATCAGCACCCAGACGATCATGACGACGGCGAGTGCACCGAAGACCATCATCATCATGTTCAGGACGCTCTTGGAGCGGACCATGCCGCCGTAGAAGAACGCCAGGCCGGGGGCCATCAGCAGGACGAGGGCAGCGGCGGCGAGCAGCCAGGCGGTGTCGCCGTCCGCGGTGGACACGTCGGCGGCACTGGTCAGGGCCACCAGGAGCAGATCAGGCATCCGCCAACTCTGAGGTCGAAATGTTTCACGGGCGTAACAGGACCCCCTTCACGTGTTACGCCGACGTGAAGGGTCCGACTCGCTGGTCGAGGAGCAAGCGTCTCGAGACCCTCAGAGTGCTTCGGAGTCCTTGTCCCCCGTACGAACGCGCACGACGGTCTCGACCGGGCTGACCCAGACCTTGCCGTCACCGATCCGGCCGGTGTGGGCCGTCTTGGTGATGATGCCGACGACGTCCTCGGTGTCGGGGTCGTCGACGACGATCTCGATCCGGATCTTGGGGACCAGGGCGATGTCGTACTCCGCGCCGCGGTAGACCTCGGTGTGGCCCTTCTGGCGGCCGTAGCCACTGACCTCGCTCACCGTCATTCCGGTGACGCCGAAGGCCTCGAGGGCCTCCCGGACGTCCTCCCACTTGTGCGGCTTGATGACTGCGGTGACCAGCTTCATGCGCTTCCCTCCGATGCGGTGGACGACGTGAGGACCGAGGCACGACGGGCGCCGCCGCCAGCACCCAGATCGTAGGCAGACTCTCCGTGCTCGACGAAGTCGATGCCCTCGACCTCGTCCTCGTCCTCGAGACGGAGACCCAGGGTGTACTTGATCGCGAGTCCGACGACCAGGGTGGCGAGCGCCGACCAGACGATCGCGAAGAGCGCGACCGCGACCTGGATGACGAGCTGCTTGGCACCGCCGCCGGTGAGGAGTCCGCCCTCGTTGGAGGCGAGGAACCCGACGCCGACCGTGCCGACCAGGCCGCCGACGAGGTGGACACCCACCACATCGAGCGAGTCGTCGTACCCGAGCTTGTACTTGAGGCCGACCGCCAGGGCGCAGAGGCCACCGGCGAACAGGCCGAGGACCATCGAGCTCCACGGCACCAGGTTGCCGCAGGCCGGGGTGATCGCGACCAGACCGGCCACCACACCTGACGCGGCACCGAGCGAGGTGGACTTGCCGTCGCGGATCTTCTCGATCAGCAGCCAGCCCATCATCGCCGCGCAGGTGGCGAGGGTCGTGTTGAGCCAGACCAGCGCGGTCTCGGTGGTGTAGGCGTCGAGGTTGACGATCGAGCCGACGTTGAAGCCGAACCAGCCGAACCACAGCAGGCCGGCGCCGATCATCGTGAGCGTCAGGTTGTGCGGCTTCATCGGCTCCTTGCCGAAGCCGATGCGCTTGCCGATCAGGAGGGCGAGCACCAGGCCCGCAACACCGGCGTTGATGTGCACGACCGTTCCGCCGGCGTAGTCGATCGGCGCCACCTCGGCGCCACCGTCACCGGAGAAGAGCCAGTCGGCCAGGCCGCCCTCGACGCCGCTGAGGAAGCCGCCGCCCCACACCATGTGGGCGAGCGGGAAGTAGGACAGGGTGACCCAGATCGGGAGGAAGACCAGCCAGGCGGAGAACTTCATCCGATCGGCGATCGCACCGCTGATCAGGGCCGCGGTGATCACCGCGAAGGTCAACTGGAAAGCGACGAAGACGTAGTTGGACGGGTCCGTCGTCTCGAGGCCGAACTGCTTGAACGGGTTGGAGAAGAGCTTGGCAATCTCCTTGCCCGCTTCGCCGTCGGCGGTGAGGTACGTGGTGCTGTACGACATCGACCACCCCCACAACGCGTACACGATGCCGACGACGCCGAGGGCGCTGAACGACATCATCATCATGTTGAGGACCGACTTGGTCCGGCTCATGCCGCCGTAGAAGAGCGCCAGCCCGGGCGCGGTCATCAAGAGGACGAGCGAGGCCGACACCAGCATCCAGGTGTAGTAGCCGTTTTCCATGCCCCGAACACTGGCGGCCTTGGGTTTCCATACGGGTGGGGTCGCGTTACGGCCGTGTAACGAGTTCTCCGGACCGGTGACGAACGATGGCGGGACCGTGCTGGCACGTAGCCAGCTTTCGTCATTGACCGTCCTCACCGCCCGTCCTAGCGTCCCGAAGGTAGGGAGCGGGGAGGGAAACCCACCCCCAGACAGGCGGATCCTCATGCACGTCTCCGTTCGGGCTGCGCGTCGCGCAGCCGCTCCTCCACCGTCGCGCTCCCGGACCTCTGCGGTCGCCCTGCTGTTCCTGTCCGTCGTCCTCGCCACCTTCGGTGCGACGTCCGCGTCCGCGGCGCCGAAGCCCGACGACCCGACCCGCCCAGGACCTGCGGACGGTCCGCGCGGCAAGCGGGTCCCCGGGGCCGACCATCCCGCCGACCTCCCGGACTACGAGACCGAGTCGGCCCGGGTGGGCAACCCGAACGCCGGTGAACCGGTGCCGGACACCTACATCGTGGTGTTCAAGCCCGGCCTGGCCTCGCCGAAGGACACCGAGAAGGACCTGGTGGCGAAGAACGCCGCCAAGGTGAAGTTCAGCTACGGGCACGCCCTCTCGGGTTTTGCCGCAGTCATCCCCCCGGACCGGATCGACAACGTCCGCAGCCACCCGAACGTCGCCTACGTCGAGCAGGACCGCTTTGTCGGTCCCGAGGACATCGTCACTCCGGCACCGTCCTGGGGCCAGGACCGGATCGACCAGCGCAACCTCCCGCTCAGCAACTCCTACAACGACTTCAACGAGGGCGCCGGCGTCCACGCCTACGTGATCGACACCGGCGTCCGTCGTACGCACGTGGAGTTCGGCGGCAGGATCGGCAACGGCTACGACGCGATCACGGCCGGCGGCACCGCCAACGACTGCAACGGCCACGGCACGCACGTCGCCAGCACCGTCGCCGGGACGACGTACGGCGTCGCGGACAAGGCGACCGTGCACCCGGTGCGCGTCCTGGACTGCAACGGCAGCGGCTCCAACGCGAGCGTCATCGCCGGCATCGACTGGGTGCGGACCAACGCGATCAAGCCGGCTGTGGCGAACATGAGCCTCGGCGGCACCGCCAGCTCCTCGCTCGACACGGCGCTCAACAACGCGATCACCGCGGGCATCACGTTCGTCGTGGCCGCCGGCAACTCCAACGCCAACGCGTGCAACTACTCGCCCGCACGGGTTCCCGCGGCCATCACGGTCGGTGCCACGACGAACACGGACGCGCGGGCGTCGTTCTCCAACTTCGGCACCTGTCTCGACATCTTCGCGCCGGGCCAGAACATCACGGCGGGCTGGAGCACCGGCGACACGGCCATCAACACGATCAGCGGGACCTCGATGGCCTCGCCCCACGTGGCCGGCGCCGCGGCTCTCTTCCTGAACGCGAACCCCGGCGCGACACCCTCCACGGTCCGAGCCGCGCTGGTCAACAACAGCACGTTCAACAAGATCACCGCCGCGGGCACCGGGTCTCCGAACCACCTGCTCTACACGGCGTTCCTGCCCGGCGGCACCACGCCGACGCCGGAGCCGCCGCCGACTCCCCCACCGGCGACCAACGGCGTGGTCAACCCCGGGTTCGAGAACGGTTCGACCGGCTGGACGCAGAGCTCGTCGGGCGGCTACAACCTCATCGCCACCACCAAGCCCCGAACCGGTTCCTTCAGCGTGTGGGCCCTCGGCTACAACAACGGCACGGACCGGATCTCCCAGCCGATGGTCATCCCGACCAACGGCACGCTGCGGTACTGGTGGCAGGTCGCTTCGACCGAGAGCACGACGACGGGCTACGACTTCATGTACGTCCGGATCCGCAACTCGTCCGGGACCCTGCTGGCGACCATGCGGGCCCGCTCGAACACGGCTGCCCGCAACGCCTGGTTCCAGGACTCGATCAGCCTGTCGACGTACGCCGGACAGCAGGTCGTGGTCAGCTTCGAGTTCACGACCGACTCGTCGCTCGCCTCGAGCTTCTACGTCGACGACGTCAGCCTGAGCTGAGGTGGGGCCTCCGAGCCGACCGCGCGACCGCACCGGACGCGCGGTCGGTTCGGCGCGTCAGCTCAGGAGCGCGTCGACGAACGCGGCGGCGTCGAACGGCGCCAGGTCGTCGGGGCCCTCGCCCAGGCCGACCAGCTTGACCGGGACGCCGAGCTGGCGCTGGACGGCGATCACGATGCCGCCCTTGGCGGAGCCGTCGAGCTTGGTGAGCACGATGCCGGTGACGTCGACGACCTCGGAGAACACCTTGGCCTGGATCAGGCCGTTCTGGCCGGTGGTCGCGTCCAGCACGAGCAGCACCTCGGTGACGGGCGCCTGCTTCTCGATGACGCGCTTGACCTTGCCGAGCTCGTCCATCAGGCCCTGCTTGTTCTGCAGGCGGCCGGCGGTGTCGACCACCACGGTGTCGACGCCGCGATCCATGCCCTGCTTGACCGCGTCGAACGCGACGCTGGCCGGGTCGCCGCCCTCCGGGCCGCGCACGACCTCGACACCCACCCGGTCGCCCCAGGTGGCCAGCTGCTCGGTGGCCGCCGCACGGAAGGTGTCGGCAGCCGCGAGGAGCGCGGTCCGGTCGTCGGCGACCAGGATCCGGGCGATCTTGCCGACGGTCGTGGTCTTGCCGGTGCCGTTCACGCCCACGACGAGTACGACGCCGGGCGCGCCGTCCACGCCGGTGACCTGCAGCGCGCGGTCCATGGTCGGGTCGACCAGGTTGATCAGTTCCTCACGCAGCACGGCGCGGGCGTCGGGCACCTGCCCGCCCTCGACGCGGAGCCGGGTGCGGAGCTTCTCCACCAGTTCCTGCGTGGGCGCGACGCCGATGTCGGCGCCGATCAGGAGGTCCTCGATGGCCTCCCAGGTGTCCTCGTCGAGCTTCTCGCGGCTCAGCAGCCCGAGCAGGCCGCGGCCCAGGGCGTTGGACCCGGCCAGGCGCTGGCGCAGGCGGACCAGGCGCGAGGACGGCTTCTCGGGACGCTCGAGGGCCGGAGCACTCGGCTCCTCGACCTCGACCTCGACGGTCGG
>JAKFEI010000253.1:0-10143 GCA_036675765.1 Nocardioides sp.
CGTCTTCTTCGCAGCCTTCTTGGCCGGACCCTTGGCGCGACGCTCGGCGAGCAGCTCGGCCGCCCGCTCCAGGGTCACCGCTTCGACGGAGTCGTCCTTGCGCAGCGTGGCGTTGTACTCACCGTCGGTGACGTACTCGCCGAAGCGGCCGGCCTTCACGACGATCGGCTGGCCCGACACGGGGTCGTTGCCGAGCTCCTTGAGCGGCGGGGCCGCGGCAGCGCGTCCGCGCTGCTTGGGCTGGGCGTAGATCGCGAGCGCCTCGTCGAGGGTGATCCCGAAGATCTGGTCCTCGCTGGTGAGCGAGCGGGAGTCGGTGCCCTTCTTGAGGTACGGCCCGTAGCGGCCGTTCTGGGCGGTGATCTCCTCGCCGTCCTCGCCGGAACCGACGACCCGGGGCAGGGCCAGCAGCTTGACGGCGTCGTCGAGGGTGACGGTGTCGAGCGACATCGACTTGAAGAGCGAGCCGGTGCGCGGCTTCTCACCCTTCTTGGGCTTCTTCTCGCCCTCGGCGGGCTCAGGGATCAGCTCGGTGACGTAGGGGCCGTAGCGGCCGTTCTTCGCGACCACCTGGAGGCCGGTCTCCGGGTGCACGCCGAGCTCGATCTCCTCGCCGGCCGGGTTGGCGAGCAGCTCGATCGCCTTCGCGACGGTGAGCTCGTCGGGCGGCAGGTCGTCGGGGACGTTCGCCCGGCGGGCCAGCGGCGCGCCGTCGTCGTCGGGGCCTTCGAGGTACGGGCCGTACTTGCCGACGCGCAGGTTGATGCCGTCCTCGGCCGTGCCGACCGGGAAGGTCGCGAGCTCCCGGGCGTCGATGTCGCCCAGGCCCTGCACGAGGGGCAGCAGCCCGGTCAGCGCCGACGAGCCGTAGTAGAACTCCGTCAGCTCGGTGGTGCGGTCCTTCTCGCCACGGGCGATCTGGTCGAGGACCTCTTCCATGCCGGCGGTGAATTCGTAGTCGATCAGCCGGGAGAAGTGCTCGGTCAGCAGCCGCACCACGGAGAACGCGATCCAGGCCGGCACCAGCGCGGTGCCCTTCTTGTAGACGTACCCGCGGTTGAGGATCGTCCCGATGATCGAGGCGTACGTCGACGGGCGACCGATCTCGCGCTCCTCGAGCTCCTTGATCAGGGTCGCCTCGGTGAAGCGTGACGGCGGCTTCGTCTCGTGGCCGTTCGCGGAGATCGACGCGGCCGAGACGGAGTCACCCTGCTGCAGGTTCGGGAGCCGGGTCTCCTGGTCGTCCTTGGTCGCAGCCGTGTCGTCGGTGCCCTCGACGTACGCCTTGAGGAACCCGTGGAACGTGATGACGCGACCGGTCGCGGAGAACACGACGTCCTCGCCGCTGGCGGCCGCGCCGCCGAGGCGGATGCTGACCGACTGGCCGACGGCGTCCTTCATCTGCGAGGCGACGGTCCGCATCCAGATCAGCTCGTAGAGCCGGAACTGGTCGCCGGTCAGGCCGGTCTCGCCGGGGCGCTTGAACGAGTCGCCCGCTGGACGGATCGCCTCGTGCGCCTCCTGGGCGTTCTTGACCTTGCTCGTGTAGCTCCGCGGCTCGTCGGGGACGTACTCGCTGCCGTAGAGCTCGGCGACCTGGCTGCGGGCCGCGGAGATCGCGGTGCCCGACAGGGTCGTCGAGTCGGTACGCATGTAGGTGATGTGGCCGTTCTCGTACAGCCGCTGGGCGACGCTCATCGTCACCGAGGCGCTCATCCCGAGCTTGCGGCTGGCTTCCTGCTGCAACGTGGTGGTGCGGAAGGGGGCGTACGGCGAACGGCGGTACGGCTTGGCCTCGACGGTACGGACGTCGTACGCGGTGTCGGCGAGGGCGGCGACCAGGGCCTCGGCGCGGGGGCGATCGAGGTGGACGACGTCCGCCTTGCCCTTGAGCAGGCCGTCCTGGCCGAAGTTGCTGCCGCTGGCGACGCGGGTGCCGTCGATGGTGTGCAGCTTCGCCGGGAACATCCGCTGGTCGTGCTTCGAGCCGGCGTCGAAGGTGCCCTCGAGGTCCCAGTACGACGCGAGCTTGAAGGCCATCCGCTCCTTCTCGCGGTCCACCACGAGACGGGTGGCCACGGACTGCACGCGGCCGGCGGAGAGGCCGGACATGATCTTGCGCCACAGGACGGGCGAGACCTCGTAGCCGTAGAGCCGGTCGAGGAGTCGACGGGTCTCCTGCGCCTCGACCAGGTCCATGTCGAGCTCGCGCGGGTTCGCGGCGGCTTCCTGGATCGCGGCCTTGGTGATCTCGTGGAAGACCATCCGGCGCACCGGGATGTTCTTCGGCTTCAGCTCGTCGAGGAGGTGCCAGGCGATGGCCTCTCCCTCGCGGTCCTCATCGGTGGCGAGGTAGAGCTCGTCGGCGTCCTTCAGCAGCGCCTTCAGCTTCGAGATGTGGCTCTTCTTGTCCCGGGGGACGACGTAGTAGGGCACGAAGCCGTTGTCGACGTCGATGGCCAGCCGGCCCCAGGGCTTGTCCTTGATCTTGGCCGGGGTGTCCGCGGCGTTGTTCGGAAGGTCGCGGATGTGGCCGATGGAGGACTCGACGACATAGCCGTCGCCGAGGTATCCGCCGATGGTGCGGGCCTTGGCCGGCGACTCGACGATCACCAACTTGTGTGCCACTGCTTGAACCTTCTCTGCTGCATTGGTTGCCACTGGAGGGGCGAACTCGTCACCCGTGATGGGCTCTACGGCCGATCACGGTAGCGGGTCGTGTCCAGTGAGGGGCGCCTCAGTCGGCCTTGATGCTCTTCGCGACACGTTCGGCCTGGGCAATCCTCACGGTGTCACCGATGGGCGCGACCCCGATGTAGAGGCCGTACGAGTCGGCGTCGCCGGTGTCGAGGACGATCACCGTGGTGACGTCACCTTCGACCGTGACCTCGCTGTCCTTGACCCGGATCTCCGAGGTGATCGAGTAGCCCGACATGCCGTCGAGGGTGACCGCTTCGCGCTTCTGGTCCTTGCGGCTGTCGAACCCCTTGTAGACCAGGTCGTTCATGGTCAGGCACTGCATGATGATCTCGGCGGCCTGGTCGGTGCTGGTGAAGCCGTTGGCCTTCGAGAGCCCGCCGACGGCGTACTCCGTCACCCAATTGTCGGTGACGTTGGCGTACTGGACGATGATGCCGTCGGCGAACGGCAAGGCATCGGAGAACCTGATGTCGACGGTGAACCCGCCCAGCCGCGGGATCGTGAGACCGCCACCGGTGAGTGCCGGCGGCGTCGCGCCGGGATCCGTCGCGGGCTTGGGGGTGCCACCGGTGCACTGGATTCCGGTCGGCGCGATGGTGCTGCTCGAGCTGGCGTCGGTGGAGGACTCGGTCGGGTCACTCCCGTCAGTCGGGTCGCTCGACTCCGTCGCGTCCGAGGACTCGCTGCGGGTCGGGTCGTTGGCCGACTTGTCGCCGTCGTCGTCCCCCGTGAGGGCGCGGACGCCGAAGAACCCGCCGACGCCGAGCAGGACGAGGGTGAGGACCGCGGCGATGACGATGCCGATGGTCTTGCCGCTACCGCCGCCGGAACCGCCCGAGGGCGTGGGGCTCCACTGCTGCTGCGGGTAGCCGCCGGGGCCGCCGGAGAACCCGCCCGCGCCGTAGCCGGGGGTCGGCTGGGGCTGCTGCGGCGGCTGGGGTACGGCGCCGTACCCGCCCTGGTTCGGTTGCTGCGGCTGCTGCGGCGGGAACTGCGTGGGCGCCGCCGCGGCCGGCGGGGTGGGCTGCTGCGGCTGCTGAGGGGGCTGCGGCGTGGGTTGTGCCGCGGCCGGCGGCTGGCTCGTGGTCATCTGGCTCCACGACTGACCGTCCCAGTAGCGGTAGGTGTCGGGCGCGCCAGCGGGGTCGGGGTACCAGCCTGCGTTCGTCACGAGGTCAAGTGTGCATCACGGGGACTCGACGGGTGCGAGGAAGCCCTCGGCCACCAGTTCGGCCAGCTCGGGGAGGTAGACCTCCTGGAGGCTGGCCGCATCGCGCTCGAGCAACTGGCCGACGGCGTCGACGAGCGGCCCGACCGCCAGGTCCCCGTCGCAGGCACCGGCGACCGCAGCCACCACGGTGTCGGCCTGACGGGCACGGCGGAAGCCGCGCTGCTGGCGCAGCACGATGGTCGACGGATCCTCGACGCCGACCGGACCGCTGGTCTCCTGGAGCACGTCCTCGCGCAGCACGAGATGGGAGTCCGGACCCACGGACTGGGCGGCCAGGGCCGAGTCGGCCCAGTCGGCGATCGCGGGCGCGATGGGCTGCTCGACGTCGTACGGCCACTCGAGGAGGTCACGCACGAGGGCACCCGGCGTGACGTCGGCGCGGCGGCGCAGGTTGATCCAGCCGAACCCGATCCCGCCGACGCCCTGCTGCTCCAGCCACGAGAGCCAGGTGTCGTAGCGCTCGGCGTACGCCGCCGGGTCGCCGCCGGTCGAGGGGTGGTGGCCGGCGTCCTTCAGCCAGAGCTCGACGTACGACGACGGGTCGAGCACCTCGCGCTGGACGACCAGTGCGTCGCACTCGTCGGGCAACCAGGTGCCGAGGCGCTCGTCCCACGGGCGGCCGGTCTCGATCACCCAGTTCGCGAGGACCTGGCACCAGCCACCGTCGGTGAGGTGATCGGGCGCGCGGCGGACGATGTGCTCGACGACCTGGTCGCCGGGCAGGCCGGAGTCGCGGTAGACGAGGCGCTCGCCGCTGGCGGGCGAGATGACGAACGGCGGGTTGGTCGCGATCAGGTCGAACCGCTCGCCGGCGACCGGCGCGAAGAAGGAGCCGTCGCGGACCTCGACGATGTCGTCGACGTCGTTGAGCGCGGCGTTGAACCGGGCGATCGCGAGCGCGCGCTGGTTGACGTCGGTGGCGACGACCCGGTCGCTGTGCGTGGCGAGGTGGAGCGCCTGCACGCCACAACCGGTGCCGAGGTCCAGCGAGGTGCCGACGTCGTGCCGGACGGTGAGCTGGGCCAGGCTGGACGAGGCCGGGCTGATGCCGAGCACGTAGTCACCGGTGACCGACGTGGCGATGCCGTTCAGGCCCGGCGTCAGGTCGCTCACGACCCACAGGTCGCCCTGCTCGGAGCCGTAGGGCCGCACGTCGAGCCGCGCCGCGACCTCGCCGACGCTCTGGGCCAGGACGCCCGCGTTGACCAGCCGGTCGACCAGCCCGGGCAGCGCCCGTTCGGCGCCCGAGGTGGGGACGACGGCCTGGAGCAGGAAGAGCCGGATCAGGGTGGCGAGCGGCTCGTCGTTCGTCGTACGACGAAGGCCGGGTGTCGTCTCGTTGCGGGACAGCGCCTGGTGGGCCTCCGCCCCGAGCAGTTCGCTGATGGCGTCGTAGGTGAAGTCGGCAGCGAGCAGGGCTTCACGGAGCGGGGCGGCGAGGGCGACGGGCAGCACGGCCCCAACGTTAGGGCGTACCCCGGCAACGCACCGACCTGCTCGGTTCCCGAGGACTGACACAGCAGGCAGGATCGACCGATCTTCATGTCAGGCTGCGGCCGACCGATCGGACTGCTAGCGTCCGCGCCATGGGGTGGGAGACGACAGTGAACGACCCCTCGCCCGCCGCTGGTCCCATGCTGGAGCGGACGACCCAGCAGCTGCTGAGGGCGGTCCGGAGACGCGCCCTGCGCCGCGTCGACAACATGCGGCACCGCGTCGCCTTCTACCGCGACGACGTCCTGGTCGCGCCGGGGTCCTACATCGCGCCCGGCGTCGTGATCGGACGAGGGACGAGGATCAACGAGTCCTCCTACCTCGAGCCCTGCACGATCGGGTGCTACTGCGCGATCGCCGGTCGCCTCGTCGTACGCAGCGCCAACCACCACATGCAGTTCCTCAACATCGAGGAGGACCTGCAGCGCCGCACGTTGGGCGCCGCATCCGTCCTCGGACCCCGTGAACCCGTGACGATCGGGAACGGAGTGTGGCTCGGCGACACCGTCGTCATCACTCCCGGCGTGACCATCGGCGACGGCGCCGTCATCGGCGCGGGAAGCGTCGTGACCCGCGACGTCGCGCCCTACGCCATCGCAGCAGGCAATCCGGCGCGCTTCATCCGGTGGCGGTACCCCGAACCGGTCATCGAGGTCCTGACGGACTTCGAGTGGTGGCGGTGGGACGACGAACGCCTCCGCCGTAATCGCGACCTCTTCGAGGTCGACCTGACAACGGTCGACCCGGACGTCCTGGCGAAGCGTCTCGACGAAGCGACGTAGGACCCCGCGTCGTCGTACCAAAAAAGCAGCCACCCCGGCACCGTGACTGGTCACGACACCGGGGTGGCTGATGGGTTCAGACGGACTCGACCGCGGCCGGTGCTTCCTCACCGATCGTCGAGACGCGCTGCTTGGAGATGTAGACGGCAGCGAAGATGCCCGACGCGGCGGCCGCCGCGATGAGGATCCGGACCACGTCGTTCTCACTGTTGCCGTAGGACAGGCTGATGATCGCGCCGACGATGAGCAGCGACACGAGGTTCATCACCTTGAGCAGCGGGTTGATCGACGGACCGGCGGTGTCCTTGAACGGGTCGCCGACGGTGTCGCCGATGATCGTCGCCTCATGGGCCGGCGATCCCTTGCCACCGTGGTTGCCGTCCTCGACCAGCTTCTTCGCGTTGTCCCACGCACCACCCGAGTTGGCGAGGAAGACCGCCATCAGGGTGCCGGTCGCGATCGCACCGACCAGGAAGCCCGCGAGCGGTCCGACGCCGAGGCCGAAGCCGACGGCGACCGGAGCCAGGATCGCGAGGATGCCGGGGGTGGCCAGTTCGCGCAGCGAATCGCGGGTCACGATGTCGACGACCTTGCCGTACTCCGGACGGGCCGTTCCCTCCATGATCCCCGGGATGTCGCGGAACTGGCGGCGTACCTCCATCACGACGGCGCCGGCCGCACGGCCGACAGCGTTGATGGCCAGGCCCGAGAAGAGGAAGACCACCGCGGCACCGAGCAGCGTGCCGACGATGAGCTTGGCGTCGAACACCAGGAAGCTCTGGGCGACCGCGTCCGCAGTGCCGTCCTCGACGCCGGTGGCCTCGGCCAGGGAGTCGAAGGCCGACTGGACGTACGACGCGAACAAGGCGCTCGCCGCGAGGACAGCCGTTGCGATCGCGATGCCCTTGGTGATCGCCTTGGTCGTGTTGCCGACGGCGTCCAGCTCGGTGAGGATCTTCGCGCCGTCCTCGCTGACGTCACCCGACATCTCGGCGATGCCCTGGGCGTTGTCGGAGACCGGGCCGAACGTGTCCATGGCGACGATGACGCCGACCGTGGTGAGCAGACCACAACCAGCCAGGGCCACCGCGAACAGCGCGAGGACTCCCGAACCACCCGCGAGCAGTGCGGCGCCGAACACGGCAGAACCGATCACGATCGCGGTGTAGACGGCGGACTCGAAGCCGACCGACAGGCCGGAGAGGATCACGGTGGCCGCGCCGGTGAGCGAGGTCTTGCCGACGTCCTTGACCGGTCGGTGCTCCGTGCCGGTGAAGTAGCCGGTCAGGGCGAGGATCGCGGCGGCGAGGACGACACCGATGGCCACGGCGCCCGCCGCGAACACCTGCGGGCTGACATCGGGCAGGTCGCCCGCGCTGAGCGCGCCGAGTCCAGCACTGCTGCCGTTGAGCTCGCTCCACTTGCTGGGCAGGTAGACGAACGCAGCGACCGCGCTGGCGACGGCGCCGACAGCGGCGGAGATGTAGAACGCCCGGTTGATCGTCTTCAGGCCGCTCTCGCCGGCGCGGGGCCGAGTGAGGTAGACGCCGACGATCGCGGACAGTGCGCCGATGGCGGGCACGATCAGCGGGAACACGAGGCCTTTGTCGCCGAAGGCCTGCGAGCCGAGGATCAGCGCGGCGACCAGCGTGACGGCGTACGACTCGAAGAGGTCGGCAGCCATGCCGGCGCAGTCGCCGACGTTGTCGCCCACGTTGTCCGCGATGGTGGCGGCGTTGCGCGGGTCGTCCTCGGGGATGTTCTTCTCGACCTTGCCGACGAGGTCGGCGCCGACGTCAGCGGCCTTGGTGAAGATGCCACCGCCGACACGCATGAACATCGCGAGCAACGCGGCACCGAAGCCGAAGCCCTCCAGCACGTTGGGCGCAGTGGACTTGAAGACGAGGACCACGACGCTGGCACCGAGCAGGCCCAGCCCGACGGTGAGCATGCCGACGAAGGCACCCGTGCGGAAGCCGATGTTCATCGCGACGTCCCGGCCCTGTTCGTTGGCCGCTGCTGCCACGCGCAGGTTCGCGCGGACGGCGAGCGACATGCCGAGGTAGCCGACCGCCCCGGAGAACCCGGCACCGACGAGGAAGAAGACCGAGCGGAAGATCCGCACCGTCCACTCCGACTGCAGTCCGGTCGCGCCGTCGGCCGTGTGCGCCGGCAGGGCGAGGAGCACGAAGAAGGCGATGGCCGCGAAGACCGCAAGGGTGCGGAACTGGCGGGTCAGGTAGGCGTTCGCGCCTTCCTGCACGGCCTGGGCGATCCGCTGCATGTTCGGAGTGCCCTCACCTGCCTTGAGCACTTCGGATCTGAAGAGGACGGCCATGGCCAAGGAGCCGAGGGAGATCACGGCGACGCCGATCACCAGGGCGAGATCGCCACCGGTCACATCGACATCTACGACGAACGGACGGGGCATGCGAGTGCCTCCTGGTGAAGTTCAGGTACGGGTCGTGTGACCCAGGTCATAGAACGTGCCGGAGTCTACGCAGACTCCGGCACGGAAAAGGGCAGGGGTGTGACCCGTGTCACAAAGGTTTCGCCAAAACAGGCGAGCCGCCACCGCGACGGAGTCGTCGCTGGGTCGTCCGCGCGAAGCGCGGGGGCCGGTGCGGCGTCAGGCCAGCGCGGCGTCGGCGGAGCTGTGGATGACGAAGACCTTCGCCAGTCCGGTGATCTTGAAGATCTTGAGGAGACGGTCTGCGTTGCAGACGAGCTCGAGTGAGCCGTCGTGGGCACGCACCTTCTTCAACCCGCCGACGAGCACGCCGAGACCGGTGGAGTCGAGGAACTCGACGGCCTCCATGTCGACGACCAGGTGGTAGGTACCACCCGCCACCAGCTCGGTGATCGTGTCGCGGAGCTTGGGCGCGGTGTAGACGTCGATCTCGCCACCCACGGCAATGACGGTGCGCGCACCGACCTCGCGCGTCGACAGTGTCAGATTCACGACCCTCACCCCGGGATATTTCCTACGTCTGGCAGTTGCGCCCAATCAAACCATGCCTGCCATGAGCGCGCACGAAGTCCACAGAACCTCCGGCCCGCGGGGGCGACGATGTCGGGCCCGCTTGCGACACTGGTCAGATGACCGCGCAGCCCGACACCCCGATCCGCTCCGGGCCGGCGCGACGCGATCCCGCGGCCCTGATGGACAGCCTGACTGCCGGTCCCGGGCGCGCCGAGCGGCTGACACATCTCGAGCAGGTCCCGGCCCGCCCGGCCAGCTGCGGCGACTGGCCGACCTGGGCGGACCCGACCGTCGTGGCGTCGTACACAGCGAAGGGGGTGGCGCGACCCTGGGCGCACCAGGTCGCGGTCGCCGAAACCGCCCACGGGGGCGAGCACGTGGTGGTGGCGACCGGTACGGCGTCCGGGAAGTCGCTGGCGTACCTCCTTCCGGCGCTCTCCCGGATCCGCGCAGCCCGGGGTCCGCGCGGGCAGCGCGGCGCCTCGGTGCTCTACCTCGCACCCACCAAGGCGCTGGCCCACGACCAGTGGGCCGCGATCCGCGGGCTCGGACTCGACGTCCGGGTGGCGACGCACGACGGCGACAGCACCACCGAGGAGCGCGAGTGGACGCGCGACCATGCGGAGTACGTCCTGACCAACCCCGACATGCTGCATCGATCGCTGCTGCCCGGGCATGCGCGATGGGCGCCGTTCTTCCGGTCGCTGGAGTACGTCGTCATCGACGAGTGCCATCACTACCGCGGCGTGTTCGGGGCGCACGTCGCCCAGATCGTGCGGCGCCTGCGGCGGATCTGTGCGTCGTACGGCGCCTCGCCGGTCTTCATCCTGGCCTCGGCCACGGTCGCCGACCCCGAAGTCACCGCGCGCCGGATGCTCGGCCTCGACGTCACGGCAGTGACCGATGACGGGTCGCCCCGCGGCGAACTGGCCGTGGGCCTGTGGGAGCCGCCG
>JAKFEI010000256.1:0-10141 GCA_036675765.1 Nocardioides sp.
TGCGCCCGCGCCCTGGTGAGCAAGCCGTCGATCGTGTTCGCCGACGAGCCCACCGGCAACCTCGACAGCACCTCGGGGGCAGAGGTGCTGTCGTTCCTGCGCCGCAGTGTCGACGAGTTCGGACAGACCATCGTGATGGTCACCCACGACGCCGTCGCGGCGTCGTACTGCGACCGGGTGGTGTTCCTCGCCGATGGCCGCGTGGTCGACGAGATCAACAACCCGGATCGCGAGCAGATTCTCGAGCACATGACGGCTCTCCAAGCCGCTGCACTGCGCGGAAAGGCCTGACATGTTGCGGCTCACGCTGCGCAACATCCTTGCCCGCAAGGTCCGACTCCTCATGAGCGGGCTTGCCATCGTGCTCGGTGTCGCGTTCCTGTCCGGTGTCCTGGTCTTCAGCAACGGACTGTCATCGACCTTCGACTCGATCATCTACGGCTCCACCCCTGACGGTGCCGTGCGCGCCCAGGACACCGAGGAGTTCGACGGCGGCTTCTCCGGCCAGACCGACCAGGTGCTCGACCCCGGTGTCGTGGCCGACCTGAATGCCCTGCCCGAGGTCGAGCGCGCCGATGGCGACGTCGTCGGCTTCGGCATGAGCCTGCTGGGCAGCGACGGCACGCTCGTGGGCGGCACGGGAGCACCGACCCTCGCCTTCAACTACCACGACGGCCCCAACATGGCCGGCGACGAAGCCCTCGTCCTCACGAAGGGCAGCTGGCCCACGGGCACGGACCAGATCGTGCTCGACGAGGCCGCAGCCAAGGCCGGTGACTACCGCGTCGGCGACGACGTCCAGCTCCTCGCTCCGTTCGGGACGCTCGAACGGACCTCCAAGCTGGTGGGGATCGCCGAGTTCAACGGCGGAGGTACGGCGGGCGCGACCCTGCTGATCTTTTCGACCGAGGCTGCCCAACAACTCTTCCTGGCGGGCAAGGACGTCTACAACCGGATCAGCCTGACTGCAGCCGACGGTGTGACGCAGGAGCAGCTCGTCGACGCCGCCGACAAGGTCGTCCCGCAGGGCTTCGAGGCCGTCACCGGCGACCAGGTGGCCGAGGAGTCGCAGGACGCCGTGGGCAGCTTCCTCGGCGTGATCAACACCTTCCTGCTGGTGTTCGCGATCATCGCCGTCATCGTCGGCGGCTTCATCATCGTCAACACCTTCTCCATCCTCGTGGCCCAGCGCAGTCGTGAACTGGCGTTGCTGCGCGCCCTGGGTGCGGGGCGCGCCCAGGTCACCCGATCGGTCCTGCTCGAGGCCTTCGTGCTCGCCGTCGTCTCCTCCACGATGGGGATCGGCTTCGGCCTGCTCCTGGCCCGCGCTCTCGCCAGCGTCTTCCGGTCCGTCGGGCTCGACATCGCCAGTGATGCCCTCGACCTGACCTCCCGGACCGTGATCACCAGCTACGTCGTGGGGGTCGGCATGACCATGCTGGCCGCCTACCTGCCGGCACGGCGCGGCGGCAAGGCGGCCCCCGTGGCTGCCATGCGGGCCGACACCACCGTCGAACGTGCGTCCCTGCGGCGTCGTACCCTCGTCGGCTGCGTCTTCCTCGTCATCGGCGCGGGCTTCGCGACCACCGGTGTGATGGGTGCTCCCGGCTCGGACGCCGCCTGGATCGGCGTGGGCGCCGTGATCTGGATCCTCACCGTCGCGGCCATCAGTTCCGTGGTGGGCAAGCCGGTCCTGGCCCTGTGCCGGAGCCTGTTCGCCCGACTGTTCGGCGCCGCTGGACGTCTCGCCGGTGAGAACGCCCTGCGCGACCCGCGTCGAACCGGCGCGACTGCCTCGGCATTGATGATCGGCCTCGCCCTGGTCTCGACGATCGGCGTCCTGGCCGCGTCGCTGAACAAGTCCATCGATGACGTGGTCGACGAACAGTTCACGGCCGACCTGCTGGTCCAGAGCACCAACTTCCTGCCCTTCTCGACCGAGGTGGGCGACCGGATCGAGGAGGTCGACGGCGTCGGCGTGATGAGCCGCCAGCAGTTCACCAACGCGCAGTTCCGCGGCAAGTCGATCTACCTCACGGGCAACGACGACAACTTCGACGACATCTACGACCTCAAGGTGGTCGACGGACGTCAGGACGTCTCCGGTGCCGAGGCCTTCGTGAGCGAGGACTTCGCCAAGGACAACGAGGTCGCCGTCGGCGACACCCTCGATCTCGGCTTCCAGGGCGGCAAGAAACTCACGCCGAAGGTCGTGGGCGTCGTGGAGGACACCGAAGTCGCCGGAGCGGTGAACATCCCGATCGACCAGCTCGCCAGGGCCGGGGTGCTCCGTCAGGACACCACGGTCAGCATCGCGTTCACCCCGGGAGCAGACGCCTCCACCGTGCGGGACGCCGTCGACGACGCCGCGAAGTCGGCCCCGATCGTCGGTGTCTTCGACAAGGAAGGGTTCGCCGACGAGATCCGTGGCCAGGTCAACCAGCTGCTCTACATGATCTACGGCCTGTTGACCCTGGCCATCGTGATCGCCGTCATCGGCATCATCAACACGCTCGGCCTCAGCGTCATCGAACGGACCAGGGAGATCGGGCTGTTGCGCGCCATCGGGATGAGCCGCACGAAGCTGCGCCGGATGATCACGCTCGAGTCGATCACCATCGCCGTGCTCGGAGCGGTGCTCGGGATGGCGCTCGGGCTCACCATTGGCGTGCTCCTGCAGCACTCGTTGTCCGAGGAGTTGAGCAGTCTGGGCCTACCCCTGGGTCAGCTCGTGGTGTTCCTGGTCATCGCCGTCGTCGTCGGCGTACTCGCCGCGGTGGTTCCCGCCATCCGCGCGTCCCGGCTCAACGTCCTGGACGCGATCTCGACCGAGTAGCGCGCGCCGTTGGTCGAGGAGGTCGCGCAGCGACCGGCTCGAGACCGGTCAGGCGAGTTCGACCAGGTCCGCGTAGTCCTGGCTCCACAGGTCCTCGACACCGTCCGGGAGGATGAGCACCCGGTCGGGTTCGAGGGCGTGGACGGCACCTTCGTCGTGGGTGACCAGAACGACGGCGCCCTCGTAGCGACGGATCGCGTTGAGCACTTCTTCGCGGGACGCCGGGTCGAGGTTGTTGGTGGGCTCGTCGAGCAGCAGCACGTTGGCGGCCGAGACGACGAGTGAAGCCAGGGCCAGCCGCGTCTTCTCGCCACCGGAGAGCACCCCGGCGGGCTTGTGCACGTCGTCGCCGCTGAAGAGGAACGAGCCGAGGACGGACCGGGCCTCGGTGTCGGTCAGGCCGGGCGCCGCGGACTGCATGTTCTCGAGCACCGTCCGACCGACGTCGAGGGTCTCGTGCTCCTGCGCGTAGTAGCCGACCTTGAGCCCGTGGCCCGCAATGACCTGGCCGGTGTCGGGCTTGTCGACGCCTGCGAGGATCCGGAGCATCGTGGTCTTGCCGGCGCCGTTCAGCCCGAGGATGACGACGCGCGATCCCCGGTCGATGGCCAGGTCGACCGCGGTGAAGATCTCCAGGGCGCCGTACGACCGGGACAGGTCCTTCGCCATCAGCGGCGTCTTGCCACACGGAGCGGGTGTCGGGAACTTGATCGCGGCAATCTTGTCGGACTGGCGCTCGCCCTCGACGCCACCGAGCAGCTTCTCGGCGCGCTTGAGCATCTGCTGGGCAGCGCTGGCACCGGAGGCCCGGGCCCGCATCTTGTTGGCCTGGTCGGTGAGCGTCTTGGCCTTGTTCTGCGCGCTCATCAGCTCGCGCTTGCGGCGGGCCTCGTCGGTCTCGCGCTGGACCAGGTAGTTCTTCCAGCCCATGTTGTAGATGTCGATGACGCCGCGGTTCGCGTCGAGGTGGAAGACCTTGTTGACGGTCTCCTCGAGCAGCGCGTTGTCGTGCGAGATCACGATGAAGCCGCCCTTGTAGGTCTTCATCCATTCGCGCAGCCAGTTGATGGAGTCGGCGTCGAGGTGGTTCGTCGGCTCATCGAGGATCAGGACCTCGGCGCTGGAGAACAGGATCCGCGCGAGCTCGACGCGACGTCGCTGACCGCCGGACAGGGTGCCGAGCGGTTGGTCCATCAAGCGGTCGGGGATGCCCAGGCTCTGGGCGATCTGGAGGGCTTCGGTCTCGGCGGCGTACCCACCGCCGGCGTCGAGCTCGTCCTGGGCGCGCTGGAAGCGTCGCATCGCCTTGTCCAGGACGTCCGGGTCCTCCGAGGCCATCGCGACCTCGGCCTCGCGCAACCGTCGGATGGCGTCGTCGATGCCGCGCGCGGACAGGATCCGGTCGCGCGTGACGACCTCGGGGTCACCGACGCGGGGGTCCTGCGGGAGATAGCCGAGCTCGCCCTTGTTGCCGACCGTTCCGGCAGCGGGCAGCACGTCACCGGCAAGGACCTTCGTGAGGGTCGTCTTGCCAGCGCCGTTGCGGCCGACGAGGCCGATCTTGTCGCCGGGACCGACGCGGAAGCTGACGTTCTCCATGAGGAGCCGTGCACCGACGCGGACCTCGACCTGGTGCACCGTGATCATGAGGGCTCCAGTGTCCCACGACGCGACGACGGCACTGAAAACGCCGAGCGGCCCCGACTGTGCCCTAGGGTGCTGCCGTGGTGCGATTCAATCCGAAGGCCCGCCTTGACCAGTCCCGTGTGCGCGATGGCGGCGGGGGCGGTGGTGGGGGCCTCGGCGGCGGTGTGGGCGGCGGCGGAATGCGCCTTCCGATCCCGACCGGACGTGGCGGGCTGAGCACGATCCTGATCCTGGTGCTGCTCTTCGTCGTGGCGAAGTGCGCCGGAGTCGATCTCGGTCTCGGTGGCGGCGGGACCGGCGGCGTCGGTAGCCAGGTCTATTCACCGACCCGGCTGAGCGATGCGACCGAGGGCGGCGACCGCTACGCCAACTGCAAGACCGGCGACGACGCCAACAAGTCCCAGGACTGTGCCCGCGTCGCGATCGAGAACTCGCTCACCGACTTCTGGTCCGACCAGGGCATCAACAACTGGCAGCCCATCTCGACCCTGACCACCTTCACGGGCAGCGTCAACACCGGCTGTGGCGCGGCGACCTCGCAGGTCGGGCCGTTCTACTGCCCCGCCGACGGCGGCATCTACCTCGACACGACGTTCTTCGACACCGTGCTGGAACCCCAGCTCGGCGCTCCGGACGAGCCGTTCGTCGAGTTCTACGTGCTGGCGCACGAGTACGGCCACCACATCTCGAACCTGCTCGGCTTCATGGACAAGGTGACCAACCAGCGCACCGGCCCGCAGAGCCTCGCCACGCGCCTCGAGCTGCAGGCCGACTGCTACGCCGGCCTGTGGGCACAGCACGCGACCACGACCGAGGACGCCAGTGGTGAGGTGCTGCTGCTCGACCTCTCCGACGAAGACATCGACAACGCGCTGAAGGCCGCCGCTGCCGTCGGCGACGACCACATCCAGAAGAAGACCCAGGGCCAGACCAACCCCGAGACCTGGAACCACGGCTCGTCTGCCCAGCGGATGAGCTGGTTCCGTGAGGGTTACGAGGGTGGCACCGTGAAGTCCTGCGACACCTTCAGCGCCGACAAGGTCTGACCCGGGCGACTCCGGCGCCGCTCAGAGCTCGAGCAGGGCTTCCATGTGGTCGAACGTGCGCTGCAGTGTTCGCAGGTGGGGCGCAACAGCGGGGTGACGGTACTTGCCCGCAAGGGCTCCTTCTCCCCCGGCGACCCGCGCCAACGCCCACTCCGCGCGACTGAGTGCGGTGTAGACGGCGACGATGCGCGCGCCGAGCACGACGGCGTCGTGGTCCGCCAGCCCGTCGGGCAGGCCGAGCAGGTAGGCATCCAGGAGCGGCTCGAACTCCTCGCGGGCCGACAGCGACAGGTAGCCGAGATCACCGCCGACCGGACCGTGGCCGAGCGTCCCCCAGTCGATGGCGAGCGCCTCGTCGCCTGAGCGGCCCGGCAGGTTCAGCGCCGTGGGATCGCCGTGCTGGGTGACCTGGGGCAGGCCTTCGAGCAGCGTGAGCATGGTTTCGCGGTGGGCCCAGAGATGGTCGGCCACGTCCGCGACGGTGGTCCGCTCGAGAGTCGGCCAGCCGCCCCGTCGCTCGACCCTGGCCAGCCGGTCGCGCATGAGGTTCTCGGCCAGGAACTGCGGATGCCCCAGCTGTGCCCCGGCGAAACGGCCAATGGACAGGGCGAGGAACAGGCCACTGGAGGCGGCATCCTCCACCCAGTCGCGGACGATCGTGACGCCCTCGTCGTCCTCCTCGACCGAGCCGCTCGCCGCCTGGAGCCCCGGAGTCTCGTTGGTGAGCCCGGTGAGCAGCACGTCGGCCTCGCGGCGCCAGTACCCGATGTGGGCACGGTCGGACAGCACGGCAGGGTCGCCCCGTTGCGGCGCGCCGAGGCGCTTGACGACGACGGGCCGGCCGCCGAGCGCCGTCCGCCACACGCCCACCGTCGACGTACCGGATCCACCCGGCAGCGCCACCCAGTCCGGCTCCGGCCGCCACATGAGGCGAAACTAGCCGATGTCGCGCTCGCGGAACCGCCACCACGCCACAACGAGCAACCCGGCAGCCACAGCGGTCAGGCCTCCAGCGCTCCCCCAGCTCCAGTTGTCGGCCGGCACGGAGGGAACATGCGAGTACGGCGACAGGCCCTTCACCCACCCCGGGAGATCGACGAGGTCCCCGATCAGGGTGAGTGTCAGGAAACCCGCCGGCCACGCCCACACCAGGGCTGACCGCCGCACCCCGACGGCAAGCGTCAGTACGGCGAGCGCACCGACGACCCACGCCGCCGGCGCCCAGGCAAGTGCCGCGACCAGCAGGTTGCCGACACCCGGGCCGTCGGCGGCGACATATCCGATCCACAGTCCCAGCCCGGTGAGCACGAGCAGCCAGGCGGTGCCGACCAGCGCGACGACGGCCGATGCCGCGAACCATGCAGTGCGGCTGGTTGCGGTGGACAGCACGATCTCGGCCCGGCCATCGGCCTCGTCGCGGCCGGCATGGTTGATGACAGCCACCGAGAAGTAGCTGAGCACCACGGCCACGACGGAGAGGATCGCAGCGACCAGGGCACCACCGAGTTCATCGATGAGGGACTGTGCGGTCTCGGAGTCCAGGAGATCCCCGATGCCCGGGGCGATCATCCCGAAGATCACGCCCAACGCACCGGCAGCGACGCTCCAGAGGACGACCGTGGTCGCGTGCACCTTGACCGCGAGGGAGAGTGCGTCGGCGAGCCGGGGTGATCCGGTGGCGGGGCCGGGCCGTGCGGGTACCAGGCCGGAACCGAGGTCACGACGTCCGCGCAAGAACACGGCGACCGTGACCAGCGCGGCCGACAGCACCGGATAGAGGAGCAGCAACCACCAGCGCTGCTCGCCGTAAGCACGTACCTGGGTGTTCCAGCCCAGCGGGGAGAGCCAGCTCAGCCACTGCGGGCCGGTGTCGCCCACGGCGCGCAGCACGAACAGGAGTCCGATGGCGCCCGCCGCGAAGGCAGCGCAGGTCCGGGCGCTCGCCGACAACTGGGCAGCCACGGCGGCGATTCCGGACGCCACCATCGCCGTACCGGCCCAGACGGCGCCGAACGCGAGCGATCCCGTCGCCTCGAGGCCGGATGCCGTGTTGCCGACGGCGACCAAAAGTCCCAGGACGAGCGCCAACAGGACGGCTTCGACGAGCGCCGCCGCGAGCGGAGCATCCCGACCGACGGCGGTCCCACCGACGAGTTCGGCCCTCCCGTTCTCCTCGTCCACACGCGTGTGGCGACGGACGAGGACCACGAACAGGACGGCGACGAACACCGCGTACAGCACTGTCATCTTGGTCATCGAGAGCTCACCGACACTGGTGACGTCGAGCACCGGGCCGTAGAGCGCGACGATGGCCGGGCTGGCGTTGAGGGCGTTCGCCGCGTGCACGCGGTCGGCCTCGTCGGCGTACAGGCCGGGCGTCGCTGCTGCCGACGCGACGCTCATCAGCACGAGGACGGCGATGGCGACGGGGGCGACAACTCGATCCTGACGCAGGGCCAGACGGAGCAGCAGCGGCCAACCTGTCGTGACGGAACGGGACCTGGTGGTCATCGCCCTGCGCCCGCCCGGTCGCGGTAGGCGTCGAGGAACAGCTCCTCCAGGGTCGGTGGACTGCTGGTCAGGGCCTCGACGCCGGCACTGGTGAGGGCAGTGAGTACGACGGGAAGACCCTCCGGGTCCACCGTGCAGTTGAGCTGGCGGCCGTCCACGGCGAGGTCGTGGATTCCCGGCGTCCCCGTCAGGTCCGGGACCGTGCCGCTGAGCGTCGCCACGATCTTGCTGCGGCTGAGGTGCCGCAGGTCGGTGAGGCGGCCGGTCTCCACCACCCGTCCTTCACGGATGATCGTGACCCGGTCAGCGAGGCGATCGACCTCGGACAGGATGTGGCTGGAGAGCAGCACGGTGGCGCCGCGAGCCGTGTGCTCGGCAACGCAGTCGTTGAAGACCTGCTCCATCAGCGGGTCCAGGCCCGAGGTGGGCTCGTCGAGCAGCAGGAGGTCGGGGTCGGTGGCGAACGCCGCCACCAGGGCGACCTTCTGACGGTTTCCCTTCGAGTAGGCCCGGCCGCGCTTGGTCGGGTCGAGGGAGAAGCGCTCGATGAGTTCGGCGCGACGGGACTGTGCGGGATCGGCCCCACGCATGCGGATCAGGAGGTCGATCGTCTCGCCGCCGCTGAGGTTGGGCCACAGGCTCACGTCCCCGGGCACGTAGGCGAGCCGTCGGTGCAGGTCGGCCGCATCGGACCACGGGTCTCCGCCGAGCAGCCGAACCTCGCCGGAGTCCTTGCGCAGCAGGCCGAGGATCACGCGGAGCGCCGTCGACTTGCCCGCGCCGTTGGGTCCCAGAAAGCCATGCACCTCGCCGGTCGTGACGGTCAGGTCCAGTTCGTCGAGAGCCCTGAAGGAGCCGAAGGTCTTGACCAGTCCGCGGATCTCGATGGCCGGAGGGGTTCGTTCGGTGTCCACGTTGTCGAGGCTAGCCCTGCAATCCGTCGGTGCCGGGCAGGTTCACCCAGCTCAGGACCAAGGACTCCCCCACCGCGGGACGGAGGTCAACAGGCAGACTGGGGGCGTGCAGATCCAGTCCGACGACCCTCGTCGCAGCGACGTCCTCGCGCTCCTCGAGGAACACCTCGCCGACATGTACGCGACGTCGCCGCCCGAAAGCGTGCACGCCCTGGATCCGGACGCGCTGGCAGCGCCCGACATCTCGTTCTGGACTGTTCGCGAGCGGGACGAGCTGCTCGGTTGCGCGGCGCTCAAGCGACACACGGCCACGCATGGCGAGCTCAAGTCGATGCGGACCGCCACGGCCGCCCGGCGGCGCGGTGTCGCGGCCGGCCTGCTCGATCACGTGCTGACCGAGGCGCGAGCCCGCGGACACCAGCGGATCAGTCTCGAGACCGGCGCAGAGGACTACTTCGCTCCGGCGCGGGCGCTGTACACCGCACGCGGCTTCCAGGTCTGCGATCCGTTCGAGGACTACGTCCTCGACCCCCACAGCGTCTTCATGACGCTCGCGCTCTGACCCGGGTCAGTCGCGGGGAGCGTTCTCTACGTCCACCTGGATCGCCTGCGCGTCCGCCACCACCTTCTCGAGGACCGCACGTCGGGGATCGGGGACGGCGTGCCACACGCCGACGACCTGCACCTTGCCGAGTCGCGCATCGGTCAGCACCTCGGTGACAGCGGGCCGGTCACCTCCTGCGACAACGACCTCCACGCCGGCCAGCACCCGCGCCGCATGGTCGGCAGCGGCTTCGTAGGCAGCGCGCGCCTGGTTGCCCCGACGGCGTGCGAACCGTTGCTGGGACTGGCCGCCGGCCTTGGTGCGTCCCTGCACGTGCCGCTGACCGACCTTCGAGTCCGTGACGGTCTCGCCGACGAGGCTGGCGACCGCGAAACCGCCCTTGCGGACGAGCAGGACGCCCCACCGTTCGGGAGGACGCACCTCGGTCACGAACGCGTCGGTGTCCGGCGCGCCGTCGTACAACCTCGAGAACGGGAGCGATGCAGAGAAGCGCGAGCCGTCCGGAGCCACGCCGAGGAGCGCACCCCCGGCCACGCTCAGCACCGGTTCACCATGGGAAGTCGCGAAGTTCGTGACCCAGCGCGGCCAGCGGGCAACAGGAATCAGGACAACGGACACGAAC
>JAKFEI010000399.1:0-10131 GCA_036675765.1 Nocardioides sp.
CGTGGCCTCGACGGCCTCGAGCTGGTCCTCGAAGATCGCCTTCGAGTCGAGCAGGAGGCGCCCGATGAGGGTCGACTTCCCGTCGTCCACCGAACCGGCCGTGGCGAAGCGCAGCAGGTCCATGCGGTGCGTGGTGTCCCGGGTGGTGTCGGTGCCCATCAGAAGTAGCCTTCCTTCTTGCGGTCTTCCATGGCTGCTTCGGAGAACCGGTCGTCGCCACGGGTGGCGCCGCGCTCGGTCTTCCTGGCCACGGCGACCTCGTCGATGATCTCGGCGATGGTGGAGGCAGTGCTCTCCACGCAGCCGGTGAGCGTGATGTCACCGCAGGTCCGGAAGCGGACCGTGCGCTCCTCGACGACCTCGCCGTCCCGCAGCGGGTTGAGCGGGGTCTCGCTCATCAACATGCCGTCGCGCTGGAAGACGCGGCGCTGGTGGCTGAAGTAGATGTTGGGGATCTCGATGTTCTCGCGACCGATGTAGTCCCAGACGTCCAGCTCGGTCCAGTTCGAGATCGGGAAGATCCGCATGTGCTCGCCCTCGTGGAGGCGGCCGTTGTAGAGGCTCCACAGCTCGGGGCGCTGCATCTTCGGGTCCCACTGGCCGAACTCGTCGCGGTGGGAGTAGACGCGCTCCTTGGCGCGGGCCTTCTCCTCGTCACGCCGGCCGCCACCGAAGGCGGCAGTGAAGCCGTTCTCCTCGATCGCGTTGAGCAGGGTCGGGATCTGGAGCCGGTTGCGGCTGATCTTCGCGGCGTCGGGGATGATCCCGTTCTTGATGGCATCGTCGATGCTGGCCACCACGAGGTTCACGCCGAGACGGCTGACCCAGCGGTCCCGGGTCTCCATGACCTCGGGGAAGTCCAGGCCGGTGTCCACCTGCAGGATGGAGAAGGGGATCTTCGCCGGGAAGAACGCCTTCTCTGCCAGGCGAAGCATCACGATGGAGTCCTTGCCGCCCGAGAACATCAGAACCGGCTTCTCGAACTCGGCCGCGACCTCGCGGAAGATGTGGATCGACTCGGCCTCCAGCTGGTCCAGCTGGCTCAGGCGGTAGTCGGTACGTGTCTGAGTCACCCGCGCATCGTGCCATGCAGCGCCTGTCAGCGAGACATCAAAGGCGTCGCCGTAGACAAATCTACGAGTTTGAGGCGGAAGTCTTCTAGACTCCGGGCCGTGGCCGCCGATTTCCTCGCCCGTCTGGGCTCCCGGGCCTCGGTCCCCGGCGAGGTCCGCTCCCGCTGGGGCGTCGCGGAGTACGTCGACCTGCTGGCCCCGCGCGACGACATCTCGCGTGACCTCCACCGCCTCGCCCACCGCCGGGCGCGGTCGCTGCGTCGGGTGGATCCGGCCCGGGTGCTGGCCCTGGTCGCGGCCCTCGCCGATCCGCCGTCCGCGGAGCTCAACAAGGCGCAGGTGGCGGTCGCTGCCGGCATCCCGGCGACCACCCTCTCGCCCTACGTCGACGTCCTCGTCGACCTCGGTCTGATCCGGCTGGTGCCGGGTTGCCGCTCCCCGGTCGCGAAGCGTGCCATCGGCCGTCCGCGGGTGGTGTTCGAGGACCCGGCCATCGCGCGCCACGCCTCCGGGGTGTCGGCGGAGGACCTGCTCGCGTTCCAGGGACGCAGTCGGCTGGCTCCCTTCCTGGAGGGCATCGTCGCGGCCGAGCTGCTCCGCCAGCAGCCGGGGAGCACCGTCGAGCACCGGGTGAGCCACCTGCGCGAGCGCAACGGGCTGGAGGTCGACCTGGTCATCGAACTCCCCGACAACAGCGTCTACGGCATCGAGGTGCGCACCGCGAGCAGCTTCCGGCCGCACCAGTTCGATGCCCTCGAGGCGCTCGCCGCCCGCGCCGGATCCCGCTTCCGTGGGGGGATCGTGCTCAACACGGCGCCCCGTGGCCACCAGCAGCGGCCGGGCATGTGGGGCCTGCCGATCTCGTGCCTGTGGGAGTGGGACCAGTCGGGACCCCGCCGCTGAGGTGCCGCTGAGGTGTCGCTGAGCGTGTGTCCGGCCGCCACGTGCCCTTCACGTCGTCGTACACGGTCGTTCAGGGGAGCCGCTCACCGTCGGAAGCATGAAGATCACTGTGGTCGGAGCCGGCTATGTCGGACTCTCCAATGCGGTGCTGCTGTCCCGGTTCAACGACGTCACGGTCCTCGACGTCGACGCGGACCGGGTGACGGCAGTCAACGAGGGGCGCTCGCCCATCGTCGATGTCGAGCTCGAGCAGTACCTCGCCCGGGGCGGCCTGTCGCTGCACGCGACCCGCGATCGCAAGGCGGCGTATGCCGATGCGTCGTACGTCGTCGTGGCGACGCCGACGAACTATGACCCTGAGACCAACTACTTCGACACGAGCACCGTCGAGAAGGTCACGGCCGACGCGCTCGCCGCGAACCCGGCGGCGACGATCGTCATCAAGTCGACGGTGCCGGTCGGCTACACGAACACGCTCCGCGACCAGCACCCCGGTGCCTCCATCTTTTTCAGCCCCGAGTTCCTGCGCGAAGGCCGGGCGCTCCACGACAACCTCCACCCGTCGCGGATCGTGATCGGTTCGGACACCGAGCCGGGTCGCCTGTTCGCCAAGCTGCTGGCGCAGGCGGCGCTCGACGAGGACGTGCCCGTGTTGTTCACGGGATCGACCGAGGCCGAGGCGATCAAGCTCTTCGCCAACACCTACCTCGCGCTGCGGGTCGCCTACTTCAACGAGCTCGACACCTACGCCGCGACCCACGGGCTCGCGACGAGCCAGATCATCGAGGGCGTCGGCCTCGATCCGCGGATCGGCGGGCACTACAACAACCCGTCCTTCGGGTACGGCGGCTACTGCCTGCCCAAGGACACGCGGCAGCTCCAGGCGAACTACCAGTCGGTGCCGCAGAACCTGATCAGCGCCATCGTCGAGGCGAACACCACCCGCAAGGAGTTCATTGCCGACGACGTCCTGCGCCGCAACCCGAAGGTCGTCGGCATCTACCGGCTGACCATGAAGGCGGGCTCGGACAACTTCCGTGAGTCGGCCGTCCAGGGCGTGATGAAGCGGATCAAGGCGCGCGGCGTGAAGGTGATCGTGTTCGAGCCGGAGCTCGACCAGAAGCGGTTCTTCAACTCGAAGGTCATCGGTGACCTCGACGAGTTCAAGGCGAAGGCCGACGTGATCATCACCAACCGACGGTGCGGACTGCTCGACGACGTGGCCGCCAAGGTCTACACGAGGGACATCTACGGGCGCGACTGAGCGCGTCCCGCCCGAACTAGTGCGAAAGAACCATCCCTGGACGCACCGATCGGCTGATGGGTTGGTTCGGACCCGCGGGCTACCTTGGAGGAGAGAGGTGGTCAGCCATGGAGATGTTGTTGGGTTTCGGAGCCGTCTGGGTCGCTGCTGCGGCCGCGGTGACCTTTGGACTTGCCCACGCAGCCGCTGCGCAGCCGTTCCAGTTCGAGGGCGACCCTCTCCCACTGTCACCCGTCACGCACTGACCCGGGTCAGGCGGGTTCCGGCGCCTTGTCCTCGGGACGGAGTGCCTCGATCTCGGCGACCGTCGGTGCGCCGAACATCGGCATGCCGTGCCGCTTGCGGATCATGCCCCAGACGAGCGGCACGAGCACCAGCATGGCCAGGCCGATACCCCCGACCAGCAGTGCCTCGAGCGTCTCGTGGCCCTCTCCGAACGGGTGCAGGCCGGCCTTGAAGAGCAGGGCAACGCCGGACATGGTCAGCACGATCACGATGCCGCGACGGATGAACGACTGAGGCACGCGCGGCGCGAGCCGGGACCCGAGCAACGTACCGGGGACCGAACCGATCACCAGCGGGACCAGCAGGGCCCAGTCCAGGCCGTGGATCGCGATGTTGGCCAGCGCTGCGCTGAGGACCAGCGGAACCGCCTGGACGAGGTCGGTGCCGACGAGCCGGAGGGCCGACAGCCCGGGGTACATCATCAGCAGGGCGATCATGATGACCGACCCCGAGCCGACACTGGTCACCCCGACGAGCAGGCCGCCGAGCATCCCGACCAGCAGCGTCGGGAGCGGACGGATGTGCGGATTGTCGTCGGGCTGGACGCCGCCCCGTTCCACCCGTCGGAGGTTGATGTAGATCCGGAGCGCGTACGTCGATGCGGCGAACAGCAGGGCGATGCCGATGCAGAGCTTGAGCGTCTTCTCGAGCTGCTCCGGATCATCGGTGAGGGCATTCGCGAGATAGGGCCCCACGAACGCCATCGGCACCGAGCCGGCGATCAGCCAGCCGGCCAGCCGGAAGTTCGGCGATCCCTCGCGGGCATGGGTGATCGCGCCGCCGGTCTTGTAGATCGCTGCCGCCGTGAGGTCGGCGGTCACGATCGCGGCGGTGTGGCCGACTCCGAGGAAGATCAGCGCGGGCGTCATCAGGGCACCGCCGCCCATGCCGGTCAGGCCCACCACGATGCCGACGAGGAACCCGGCGACCGTGATCGAGAGCGCCGTCAGCGTGATCCACTCGCTCATTTGTTTCCTGTCGTGGCGCTGGTCAGGCGGGGGAGCACGGCCTGGAGGAGGGAGTCGATCTGGTCGGCCGATGCTTGGGCCGCGGCGCGGCCTCGTCGGTAGGGGTCGCGGATGTCGTGGGCGTCGACGGCACCGGCCCGTCGGTGGCCCACGGCCGTCACCAGTGCGGCCCCGGTCAGCGAGGCGCCGACCCGGTCGATCGACTCCGCGAACTGGCCGAGGGTGAAGGCCTTGCGGAAGGCCTCGGGTGCCTCCTCGAGCACGAAGGCCCGGTGCGAGGACTCAGCGGTGAGGACCAGGTCCGCCTGGGCGATCAGTTCCCGCGTCAACGGCTGGCTGACGAAGCCTGCGAGCAGGTCCGGGCCGACGCCGCGGTCGGTCAGCACGGTGGCCATCGTGCGGTCCACCTCGTGTGCGCGGAACCCGTGCGTGCCGGCGCTGATGAACTCCACCTGCGTCGAGGGACCCAGGAGTGACCGCGCCCGCAGTTCCATGTACGGCGACCGGCAGATGTTCGCCGTACACACGAACAGGACGCGGAGGGGCTTCTCGGCGGGACCGGTGCTGGTGGTCGAGGCGGTCACCCGCCCCCTCTTCGATCTCGCCGCGGGCTCGGCCGACGGGGTGGAGGCGCCGGTGGTCGCGAACCCGGATCCGACCAGGTCGGCAGTGTCGAGACGGACGTCGAGGTAGCCGGCCTCGCGCAGCGCGAGGGTGACGTCCTCGAGGGCCTCGTCGATGCTGCGACCGGTGGTGTCGACGCGGACGTCGGCATCGGCGGGCTCCTCGTACGGCGAGGAGATGCCGGTGAACTCGGGGATCTCCCCGCGTCGGGCCTTGGCGTAGAGCCCCTTGCGGTCACGTCGCTCGCACTCCTCGAGCGGGGTGGCGACGTGGACGAGGAAGAACGCACCGCCGGCGTCCTCGACCATGGCGCGGACCTGCTGGCGGGTCTCGTCGAACGGCGCGATCGGGCTGCAGACGGCGACGCCCCCGTGGCGGGCGATCTCGGCAGCGACCCAGCCGATCCGGCGGATGTTGGTCTCGCGGTCCGCCTTCGAGAAGGTCAGGCCGGCCGAGAGATTGCGGCGTACGACGTCCCCGTCGAGGCTGGTCAGTGACCGGTGGCCCTGCTCCAGCAGTCGGTCCATCAGCGCCTGGGCCAGCGTCGACTTGCCGCTGCCCGAGAGGCCGGTGAAGAAGAGCACGAGGCCCTGCTCGGCGGCGGCCGGGTGGGCCTGGGCGTTGATCTCGGCCAGGGCGGGCAGCGGTGCGCCCCCCGGGACGAGTTCGACGAGCGGGTCGGCGCCGGCGTACGCGGCCAGCACCGAACTGCGCAGCGCGGCGTCGGCGTCGGTGTCGTGCACGGTGAGGGGTACGGCGACCACGGCGCCGTCGATGAGGCCGGCGACCTCGGTGGTGGCGCGCAACAGCGTGACCGGATTGACCGCGGCACTGCCACGGCCGACGAGCGCGACGAGCAGCACCGGCCCGAGGGTCCGCAACTGCTCGAACTGGGCGTCGGTGATCAGGTCGGTCACCGGCACCACGGTCCGGCCGGCATACGTCAGGCGGGCGAGGTCCGGCGTCAGGTAGAGCCGCCGGAACGGGCCGAACTGGGCGTGGGCAAGGGGCGTCACGCTGAGGCCGCGCAGGGTCTGGGCGATCCGGGCCAGGGGCAGGCCCTCGGGGTCGACGAGTTCGACCTCGTGCCCTTCGTCGAGGTGGAGAGCCAGCGCTTCCGGCAGGTCGAGCGTGATCGGACTGCCCGGTTCGTTGAAGCCGACGATCGGACCTGCGGCGCCGGAAGTCAGCAACTCGAGGTCATCGAGCTCCCGGGGCGTGGGGCAGTGCTGGGGAACGGGCGGGCTCGACACATCGGTGATCGTACAGAGTCGAGTGAGTTGCTAAGGAAACGACAGTGTGAAGGAGTTCACGTCCCGCGTGCTTGCAGTTTGCTAACTATTGCTAGCACTATGGATGCATGGCAAAAGGCAAGGTCGGGAAGACCGTCGGCTCCCTCGGCGACTACCTCAAGGAGCAGCGGCTCTCGTCGCGACTCTCGCTGAGGCAGCTCGCGGACCAGGCCGGCGTCTCCAACCCGTACCTGAGCCAGATCGAGCGTGGACTGCGCAAGCCGTCCGCCGAGGTGCTCCAGCAGATCGCCAAGGCGCTGCGGATCTCCGCAGAGCAGCTGTACATCCGGGCCGGAATCCTGAACCCGGAGGACGGCCTTGCTGGGTCGGTGGAACTCGCCATCCTCGGCGACACCGTCCTCAGTGAGCGCCAGAAGCAGTCGCTTCTCGACGTCTACGCATCGTTCCTGGCTCTGAACGCAGCCGAGGCTCCCTCCGAAGCTGCCGAAGTGCCTGCCCAAGAAGATTCCAACAACGTCACCAACGAAGGGTGAATGCAATGCCGAAGTTCGAGCTCCCGAAGATCGAGATCCCCACGATCGACATCAAGTCCATCGACCTCCCCGAGGTCCCCGAGGCCGCGCAGAAGCCGATCTACGCCGGTGTCGGCGCGACCGACCTCGCCGTCGAGAAGGTCAAGGGCTACGTCGCCGACGTCCAGGCCAAGGTGACCGCCCGGGTCGCTGACGTCCAGAGCACCGTCAAGGGCTTCGAGCTCCCCGAGGCGAAGACCCTCCAGGACCGCGCCACCAGCACCTTCGCTGACCGCAAGAGCCAGGCCGAGGCGAAGTTCGCCGAGCTCCAGGCCGACGCCAAGGCCCTCCCGGCCAAGGTGCAGGGCACCGTCAAGGTGAAGGTCGACGAGAACGTCGCCACCGCGACCGCTCTGTACGCCGACCTCGCCAAGCGCGGCGAGGGCGTCGTCGTGAAGCTCCGCAAGTCGACCCCGAAGCCCGCCGCGAAGAAGGCTCCGGCGACCAAGCCGGCCGCCAAGAAGGCTCCCGCGAAGAAGGCTGCTGCCAAGAAGGCTCCGGCCAAGAAGGCTGCTGCCAAGTGAGCTGACGCTCCACTTTCACCACGACCCCGAAGCGAGAGCTTCGGGGTCGTGGTCGTTTTCGGGGGGACGGCTAGGATCGCGGCATCATGAGTGGGGGATTCGTAGGCGCCATCAGCGACGTCGAGGTCTGGATCAACATCGGTATCGCCTTTGCGCTGCTGGTGATCAAGATCTTCGCGTTCGTCAGCGCGCTGCTGTACTCCGGTGAGTCCTATGTCGCGGCCGACAAGCTCACCAAGCCCACCTGGACCGCGATCCTCGGTGTCGGGGTCCTGCTGCAGGTGGTGCCGATCAATCTCTCGATCGTGAACCTCGCCATGACCGTCGCGGCGCTGGTCTACCTGGCCGACGTACGACCTGCGCTCGCCGGGCTGCGCCGCCGATAGCCAAGGCCGGCAGCGCGGCGGGAGGCGCCGCTCGCGAGCTTGCTCGCGCCGATCGAGCCGGAGACGCGCTCGGCTGGCTCAACTAGAGCAGGTCGAAGAGCTGGCCGGTCTCGCCGTCGCTCGGCACGAACGCCTGGGCGACCTCGCCGGTGCCCAGCACCCGGAGCGCGCCGTCGGCCGCGTCGGCGTACGCCGCATCGCCGCGCTCGAGGCGGAGGATGTCGCCCCGCGTGTTGACGACGGCGACGGCACCGTCGGTGCAGATGAGGAAGCGTGCGCCCGCCGCCGGGAGGACGACGCCCGCCGGGTCCGCGGGTGAGCTCTGGGTGACCGAGAGGGCGAACTCATGGCCGGGGATGAACACGTCGGTCGAGTAGTTCACGACCTGCGGCTCGACCCGGGCCGCTCGGGAGGTGCCCTCCTCGAGGCACTGGACCAGGCCCTCGGCGTCGATGTGCTTGGTCGTCAGGCCGGCCCGCAGGACGTTGTCGGAGGCGACCATCACTTCCAGGCACAGTCCCCGCAGGTGTGCGTGGATGATGCCGGTGGCGAGGTAGGCGGCCTCGCCGGGTTGCAGTGTCAACCGGTTCATCAGCAGCGCGATGAGGACGCCGACGTCGCCCGGCGAGGCGAGGGCGACCTCGACGGCGGTGGCGTACGCACGCTTGATGTCGAGGCCGTTGTCGAGGGCGCGCTGGCACTCGGCCACGACTTCGCCCACCACCTCGGCCGACGGCGGATGGGTCACGAGGCCCTCGATCAGCCGGATGATGCCGGCGAAGCCGGGGTCGTCCAGCAAGCTCTCGGTCAGTTCCTTGGTGAGTGGGTGCTCCAGCGCCCGCAGCACCCGCACGATCTCCGAGGTGCGGCGCAGGCCGACGAGGGTGTCGAAGGTGGAGAGGGCGTAGACCATCTCCGGCTTGGGGCGGGGGTCCTTGAACACCCGGCGGGGGGCGTCCAGGGGGATGCCCGCGGCCTCCTCGGCCGCGAAGCCGGCCTGGGCGCGGGCGCTGTTCGGGTGCACCTGGATCGAGAGCGGCCGGTCAGCCGCGAGGACCTTCAGCATGAAGCCCAGGTCGCCAGCCACCTCGGTCAGCGGGCGCTGGACGCCTTCGGCGTCGATGATGCGGGCGGTGCCCAGGGGGTGGGTCCCCATCCAGACCTCGGCGACAGGGTCGCCGGAGCCGAGGCGTCGCTGGAAGACGGGGATGGCGTCGGTGGAGCCCCAGTCGTAGTTCTGGGTGTGACAGGCGAGCGCGAACACTTCGTCTCCGACTTCATGTGGGGGTTCCCAGCCTAGGAGGTGGGAACTTCAAGGTAGGCAGCCAGGGCTGCGTCGGCGTCGGTGCTGGTGAAGCCCGTCTCGTTCAGCTTGGCCAGCGTGAGCGTGCTGTTCAGCGGGCGCGGTGCGACCTGCTTGCCAGCCGAGTAGTCGGCCGTGGTCACAGGCCTGACCCGGCCGGGGTCGTGCCCCGTGAGCTCGAAGACGCGTCGTGCATAGTCCGCCCACGACCGGGCGGAGCCGGAGTTGGTGGCGTTGTAGGTGCCGTACGGCGCCGCCGTGTCGAGGAGGTGCCGCGTCGCGCGGGCGAGTTCGTCAGTGAACGTCAGGCGGCCCACCTGGTCGTCGACGACGTCGGGATCGACGCCAGTGGCGGCGAGTCTGGCCATGGTCCGCACGAAGTTGTCGCCCGCGCCGATGACCCAGGACGTGCGCAGGATGTAGTGGCGGGAAGCGGTGGCGACCGCGATGTCACCGGCGGCCTTGCTCTGGCCGTAGACGCCCAGCGGTGCGAAGGGTTCGTCCTCGCGGTGCCCGCCCGCGATGTCGGCACCGTCGAACACGTAGTCGGACGAGTAGTGGACGAGGGTCAGCCCGCGCGCCGCGGCGATCCGGGAGAGTGCGGCTGGCGCACTGGCGTTCGCTGCCCACGCGTCGGCGCGGCCTTCGGCCTCTGCCCTGTCCACGGCTGTGTAGGCGGCGGCATTCAGCACGACGCCGTACTCGTGCCACGGCCAGGCGGCGAGGGCGCCAGGATCGGTCAGGTCGAGCTCGTCGAGGTCGACGAGGGTGGCCGCGGGGAACACCGAGGAGAGTGCACGGCCGAGTTGGCCGCGACTGCCGGTGATGAGGACCTTCAGGGGCGCCATCGGCGTCACGTCCCCGAGGCAGGGGTTCGCGAGGTCCTTGGCGGAGATCTCGACCTCGTCGGAGTCCAGGGGGATGGGCCACGCAATGGCGACGTCCGGATCGGCCAGGTGGAGCGCGGGATAGGTGT
>JAKFEI010000170.1:0-10051 GCA_036675765.1 Nocardioides sp.
CGTCGCGACCACGCATGGCTCTGTGATTGGGGTGGTCTGCTGTCACTGACTGACAGCAAACCACCCCGATGACGGACGCGAACGCGCGCCGACGCTCCGACTGGAACAGCGCGACTTTCGGCATGAGCGTGCGCATCCGGTTCCGTGGATCGAGAACTTGCGAGGTGGCACGAGCAGGTAGATCGCCCTGGTTGTGGATGGCCGGGTGTCGCCCCAATGACCGATGACCTCGCCGAGGTTGCACGGAAGGTCGATCCACGGCGTTCTGGGCATGCCTGTTGCCCCACGGGTGGGCAGGGTCGGGCTCGACGGTCAGTAGCCGGTGCTCAGCTCGAGCTACCCGCGTGGGTGTTGAACGCCAGCGTCCGGTGACCGATGCGCACGCGCGTGCCCTGGACCAGGACCTGCTCGGTGCCGGGCTGCATCCGCACCCAGTCCGGGGTCTTCGGGACGTGCACGAACGTGCCGTTGGTCGAGTTGTTGTCGATCAGTACGACGTCCCAGCCGCGCATCTCCAGGCGGGCATGCACCCGCGAGACCTGGTTGGACTGGTCGATGATCGGCAATGGGCGGAAGTCGCCGCCGTGGATGCGCTCGTCGCCGCTCGGGTCCCGACCGAGGAGGTAGGGGGTGTCGAGCTGGAAGACGGAGCCGTCGTCGAGCACGATCACGCCCAGGGGCGGGCGTGAGCCGTTCACCAGGACCGGGGTCTGCTGCACCATGTTGATGCCGCACACGGCGCAGAAGAGCACCCGCGGGTCGTTGAAGTGGCGGTTCTTGCAGTAGACGCCCCGGACCTGCTCGCCGGGGCTGTCCTCCATGACCTGGGCAGCGTTCTCGACGATCGGCAGCGGCTCGAAGTCGTCCATGTCGTCGTCGACGTCGCTGATCAGCACCGACTGGAAGTTGACGTGCTCGTCGGCCGGGACCGGCGGCAGCGGGCGACCGGCCGGCGGCGCGACGGGGGCAGCCGGTGCCGGAGGGGCAGGCGGCGCGGGCGGGGCCGGGGGAGCCGGGGGAGCAGCGACCGGGACCACCATCGCGGCAGCGGCGTCGGAGACGGGGGTGTCCGGGTGCCCGTGGCCGTGGCCGTGGTCGTGCCCGTGATCGTCCGTCATGGCGGGCTCGTCCGCCGCCATCATCGGCTCGTCCGTCACCGCGACGGGTTCGACCACCATCATGGCGTCGCCGGCGCCCGAGGGCAGGGTGAAGGAACCGGCCGGGATCACGCCGCCGTCGAGGCGGTACGTCGACCCGTCGGCCGGCGCCGCAGCGCCCGGCAGCGTGACCGTGACGGACTCGACCGGCCACGGGATCAGTCGCTCGACCCACGCGAGCGAGTCGGCACCGGAGATCGTCTGGTCGTTGATGGTGACCGTGACGTCACCGTCGACGAACACGGCCAGGCCGGTGGCGTGCGGCGCCAGCGCGGCAAAGCCGGGGGACTGCTCGACCGCGGTCGACAGCATCAGGGCGTAGCCCCGGACCAGCTGGCGACCCTGGCCGCCGTTGGCCGCCACGATCTGGGCGTGCTCGAGGTAGGGCTTGACCACGGTGGGCTGGTCGGAGCCGACGAGGAGGACGACCGGTCCGATCCGGGCGAGGGTGCCCTCGCCGGGACCGGGTACGACGGTCGCGCTCGACCAGTCCTCTGCAGATGTGGCGGGAATGGGCATCAAATGATCCTTCCACCGAAGAAGCGCCACCGGATGAACGGAACGCGCATGGGTCCGTTGGTCCAGATCCAGACCACGAACCAGATGACCGAGAAGTCGATGAGGAACGCCCAGAAGTCGGGGATGCCGTCGATGCCGGGGACCAGTTCCAGGTCGAGCAGCAGCCAGACCAGCGCGCCTTCGTTGAGCGCGGTGATGAGGCCGAACATCGTCGGCCAGTCCTTCTCCCACCGGAACTGCTGGATCCCGTGGTAGATCAGCTCCCACACGATCCCGAGCACCAGCACGGTCGCGAGGATGATGAAGGTGGTCTTGTAGTCCGGGTCGCCGGGCAGGATCGGCGTGAGCGCCAGGGTGATCAGGCCGCCGAAGACGACGAGCATGAAGATGCGGGTCTGCAACCGGCCGTTCAGGGTGGGCAACATCAGCGCACTCCCTTGCTGATTTGGAGGGTCGGGTGGGCAGCGTCGCTCACGGGGCGCTCCCTGCCAGCCACTTCCACCACTGCAGCGTCGAGCGCACCGGCCCGATCCGCTTGCCGAAGCCGCGCTTGCGCAGGTCGGCCTGGATCTCCTGGGCGGCGACCTGCAGTCCGAGGAACGTGTCGACGCCGGGGAAGTAGCCACCCAGGGTCGAGGAGCCGGAGGCGTACATCGCGCCGGCCCCGGAGGCCGTGCCGATCAGCTCGAACGAGCGGTCGACGTTGAGCCGTCCGACCGGGTTCCGGGTCACGCCGCCGTGCTCGAGAAGGTCCTTGAGCAGACGGTGTTCGGCGATGTCGGCTTCCAGACCGGTGCAGTCGATGACGAAGTCGGCCTCGATCGGGATGGTGCCCTGGGCGGTGCGGACGTGGTTCACGATCCGCTCACCGCTCGGCTGCATGTCCTCGACCGCGCCGACGACCGGCGTGTACCAGCCCTCGCGGCGGCCCTGGTTCATCTGCTTCTGCCACAGCTTGCGCCACGGGGTGTTGGTGCCACCCATCCGCTTGTAGAGCTCGGCGCGCTCCTCGCCCTCGAGCTTGCGGACCTGGGCCTTGAGCTGCCCACCCCACACCGACTTCGGGTAGTTGAAGCCCTGGTAGGCCCACCCGTCGCCGCCACGGCGCCGCATGAACATCCGCGGCTTGCCGCCGCCGGGGCGTGGGTCGCCCTCGTTGCCGTAGCCGTCGTTGGGCCCGTTGATGTAGGTCCGGAACAGGTGGACGATGTTGGTCTGCGCTCCGTGCAGCAGCCGGTCGTCCATCAGGCGCTGGAGCACCCGTGAGGCCACGATGCCGCCACCGCGCACCACGACGGTGCTCGGGACCTGCATGAGTCGCTCGTAGACGTGCTCGTGTGCCTCGTAGGCATTGACGATGTGCCGGTAGTCGTTGTTCTCCGTGCGGTAGCGCTGCAGCTCGGGCAGGAACTTCAGCCCGGGGTAGCCCACGGCGACATGGACGTACTGCGACCGGAAGGCCACGCGCTTGGTGGCCGACGCGCCCTCGGGGGGCGTCAGGATCGTGAAGTACCCGCCGCCGTACCGCCGGCGCACGATGCGCACCAGGCCCTTGACCAGCATCTCGTCGTACCCGATGCGGTTCGCCTCGCGCTCGAGCTGCTCGAAGACGTTGCCGGCCTTGGGCGTGTAGTAGTCGGCGAAGATCGGCTCGCTGAAGAGCTGCCACAGGACCTTGATGTTGAACTTGCGCACGCCTTCGGCAAAGCCGTACGACGGGAAGCCCCAGATGTTGTCGGGGCGCGACGCCGAGTCCGAACGCAGTCGCTCCGGTCGCGGGACCTGGGAGACCCGGGTGAGGTACTCGTAGGTCTGCCACGGCTTGTCGAGCGTGCCGAGGACCCGGATCTGCGACGTCGGGACGCCGGCAATGCGCAGGTAGTCGACGGTGACGAAGCTGCCGATGCCCGACCCGACGGTCACGAAGGGGACGTCCACGATCGGGATGCCTGCCGCCGCCACCAGGTCGTCGGTCCAGAAGTCCGTCTCGAGCATCTGGTCCGTCAGGTCACCGGTGATGGCCTGGGCGGGCAAATACGTCGAGGGGTCAGTCGTGGGGACCACGGATGCTGCAGAGGGCTCGATCAACGTGCCTCCTAGATCGCTGAATGCGTGCGGAACGCTACACCCGCTACCCGATGCGGCGCTTGCTGAATCCTTGCACTTCCGGGGCGCGACGTAGGGGTTTCGGGGTGAAGGTCCCGTGGCATCGTGCCATGCTGGAGTCCGGTCGCGTCGCGGCTGCCCGACAGTCATGGAGGATCGAGTGCAGGGAATCGCTGATTACGAGTTCGTGCGCCCCTTGGGCGAGTCGAACTACGGCACGAACTACCTCTCGAAGGCTCCGGCACGCCTGGGCATCGGTGCCGAGGAGGTCGTGGTCAAGGTGATCGCCGGCCCCACCTCGGACGACGCCTTCCGGCGCGCCACCCGCGAGCTCAAGCACTTCAGCGTCGCGGATTCCGACCGCCTGGTCGCCGTGTACGACGCCGGTCGTCACGGCGGGGCGTTCTACTACGCGATGGAGTACCTCCCGCACGGCTCGCTCGAGAACCCGCATGTCGAGATCGGCACGGACCGTCGTGTGGCGGCCGTCCGCGACGCGGCGCTGGCCGCGCATGCCCTGCACGAGCGCGGCATCGCCCACCGCGACATCAAGCCCGCCAACATCCTGCTCGCCGACGACGGCGGTCGACTGGCGGACCTCGGTCTCTCCCAGTTGCTCTCACCGGGCATGGTCACCACCGGCCTCGGCCAGATCGGCCTGGAGTTCACCGATCCCGCCATCATGCTCGGGGCGCAGGCCTCCCGCGCCAGCGACATCTGGTCGCTGGGTGCGTCGCTGCACTTCGCGATCACCGGCAAGGGCGTCTACGGCGACCTGAAGGGCACCGAGCCGCTGCTGCTCGTGCGTTCGATCCTGGCCTCGCAGCCGACGCTCTCGGACTCGCTCCCGCCGGCTGCCCGGACCCTGATCGAGTCGTGCCTCAGCGCGGACGTCGCGGCTCGCCCGCGTACGGCTGCCGAGGTCGCCGAGCGGGCGTCGGGCCTCGCCAGCGAACTCGGCTCCACGGTCTGAGTCAACGGCATGGAACTGCACGAGGCGATCCGGGAACTCGTCACTGCCCACGGCACCTCGATCTTCGCGGACGCGAACGGGTTCCGGGGGGTCCTGGACGACGTCCTCGAGGAGGACCAGGCCAGCACCGGTGACATCAACCTCCTCGTCGACGCGGTTCGCTTCGATGTCCTGACCCCGCTCACCGCCATGATCGACGGCGGCGCCGACCCGGTCCGGGCGGTCGAGGCGGCCGGCCAGCGGTTGGCCCGCGATCGCGGCGGCGATGACCAGGCCGCGTCCAGCTGGGCCGCGGCCGTCCTCGGGTACGCCGTGGGCAAGGTGCCCGGGGACGTGATCCTGCGCTATCGCTCGCAGCGACCGCCGTCCTCGCATCTCCCGCAGGCCCCGCCGCCCTCCGGTCCGCCGCTGCAGTCCCCGCCCGCGCAGCCGTTCCAGTCGCCACCGTTCCAGACGCCGGCCACCGCCTGGCCGCCGCAGCCGGGCCAGCAGGTCGGCCCGCCGACCGTGCTGCCGGGACATCAGTCCGCGCCGCAGGGAACGCCGTACGGCGCCCCGGCGTACGGCGTCGCGGGCGGCTATCCGCCTGCCCCCGGCTTCGGCCAGCCGCCCCGGAAGAAGAAGAGCCCCGTCGTCTGGATCGCAGCCGCCGTGGCGGGTGTCGTGGTGGTGGGTGGCGGGATCACGGGACTGGTCCTCGCGAGCGGCGACGACAAGTCCGGCAAGGGCAACGGCGGCCAGTCGCCGGAGACCTCCGACACTCCCACCGTGGACGTCGATGCCGACGCACTCGACGAGCGCTACAACGCACTGGCCTCCACGATCAGTGCCGGCACGAGCGACTGCGCCGCAGGCACTCCGACGACCGGTCAGGTCGAGGTCATCGACTGCGTCGTCAGCGCCGGCAAGCTGAAGCTGATCACCTACCTCGACGAGGCGTCGTTGACCGCAGCGCGCAAGGCGCGGCTGGACTACCGTGCCGGCACGCTGACGGCTGACAACGGCACGACGGCGCTCTACGAGTTCGACCCGGAGCGGGGCGGGAGCTCGGCCCCGGCCCTCGTGTACTGGGACAGCACCGCCGCGCTGCAGTCGGCGACGATCACGGGCGAGGGCAGCGTCAAGATCGACACCGTGACGACGAACTACAAGGCGACGTCGCCTCGGGTCCCGGAACCGACGAACCCCCAGCACCCGGTCCTGCGTGACTTCATCAACATCAACATGGATGTCTCGAAGTGCACGCGCCAGCGCACCTTCTTCGTCGGAGAGACGGAGGAGAGCTCGTGCACGGCGGTCGAGGGGATCGTCGTGACGGTCGGGCGCTACACCACCCGCAAGCTGCTCAGCGAGGACCGCAAGTACTACAAGGGGAAGTACGAGGAAGCCGGCACCGGCGGCGGCAAGCAGGGTGGCGGTGGCACCTGGAAGTTCGGTGAGGGCAAGGCCGAGGGCGCCTACTACGCCTATCGCAACAGCGAGGGCGACACGGCCACGCTCTACTGGGACTACAACCTGTCCGACTGCTTCTGCTACGGCGTGGCGTGGAGCTTCGACGGCAACCTGAAGAAGCTCGAGGACTGGTGGCCGAGCGAGTAGTCGCTCAGTCGGGCACCGGGATCGTGGCGGCCAGGTCCGGCCGGCTGATCCCGCCGACGTCGGTGCGCACCATCAGCGCCATCGTCGTGTCGTCGCCGCCGATGAGGGCCGGCTCGGCGAGCCATTCCGGGAGCTGTTCGCGCACCCAGACCAGACCGCGGTTGCGACTGAAGTCGAGGAGCTGTTCCCCGGTCTGGCGCCACCAGCCGTCGGCGTCGACGCGCGAACGCCCGAACCCGTCGGTGCACAGGAAGATCAGGGCGACGTCGTCGACCCGGACGTCCACGACCGCGATGCGGAGCGCGTCGACCGGCCGCGCCTGGCACAGCGAACTGGTGTGCAGCCCGTCGAGGTCGGGGTCCTCCGGCAACGGCCGCGACGCCTCCCCGGTGGCCGAGACGAGGACGGAGTCGCCGTCCCCGATCTGGAGGAAGACGACCAGGTCACCCACGGCGGCGGTGGCGAGCACGGTGGACCCGTAGGCCCGCAGTGGATCGGCGCTCGCCCCGAGTGCGTCCTCGGCCGCGGAGTACGGGTGGGCTGCGAGGTGGTGCTCGACCTTGTCCACCCAGCTGTCCACGAGGGCGGCCCCCGCGGCGCTGAGCAGGGCCTCGGCGTCGGCGTGGTCCGCACCGTCGCCGAGCTCGGCGAGGGCGTCCAGCGTGCTCCGCAGTTCCTCGACCGCGCAGAGGACGGCAAGGGCGGAACCGATGTCGCTGCGGAAGTGCAGCTTGTGTCCGTGCCCGTCGGCGACGGCGATCACGGCCCGGCCGTTCTCGTAGTCACTCCACGTCAGGACGGCGTCCTGGAGCGGCAACTGATCGCGAACGTGGACCGAACCGATCGTGGTGCCGGACAGCGTCGTCCAGCCGTGCGTCATCCGAGGGTGCTCCAGATCGGGTCACCGATCGGGCTCGGAGGCGCGGCGGTCACACCGGTGCCCGGCCCGACGACCGGACGGGAGGCGACCTTGCTGGCGGCCTTCGAGGCCCAGACGATGTACTCGACCAGCTGCTCGGGGTTGTCGGCCCGCAGCAACGGGACGTCCTCGTCGCCGATGAACCTGCGCAGCGAGTGCATGTCGGCGTCGCGGCCGACACCGAGCGCGAGCCGGACGGCGGTGGCGCCCCATCGGTTGTTCAGCAGGGCCTGGAGGCCTTCGGCGAAGGTCACGCCGCTGCTCTGGGTGGGGCGTCCGTCGGACACGAGGATGATCGCCGGCGGGAAGGCGCTGTTGCTCTCGTCGAGGTGATCGAGCGCGCCGGCGAGGGTCTGCAGGGCGCTCCCCAGCTCGGTGAACCCGCGCGGCACGGCCTCGAGGCGCTTCCAGTGGATCTGGTCGACCTGCGTCGGCTCCTCGATGATCCAGTGCGGTTCGTTGGCGAACGCGAGGACCCGGATCAGCAGTTCGGCGTGCGGGTTGGCGCGCGCCTCGTCCTTCAGGTGGGGGAGGACCTCGGTGATCGCGTTGTTGAGCGCCTGGATACGGCCGCCCCGCATCATGGAGCCCGAGACGTCGAGAACGAAGATGAAGTGCAGCGGCTTGCGCGCGAGCGCACCGCCAAGTCTGTCGCTCATCGGGGCCCTCCTTCCGATGGGTCGGGGTGTCGGGGTGGGTCGGAGTGGTCGGGGTCGGCGCTGCCGGGGCGTTTCGACCAACGCTAACGCTGAACCGGTCGGCCGGACTGTGTTTCAACGTCCCCGAATCTGTTGAGGCTATACATTGTCACGCAGGTCGAGCGGAGCGATTACGGAGGTCGGGCACACCCATGGTGCTGGCAGAGGGCGTGGAGGTCGATCTCGGCCCCTTGGGGCGCGCCCGCGTGACCTCGCTGCTGGGCCAAGGCGGACAGGGCTATGTCTTCGAGGTCCGCCGCGAGACCGGCGAGCCGCTCGCCCTCAAGTGGTACAAGCCCGAGAGCGCGACCTCGCAGCAGTACGACGAGATGCAGCAGCTCGTCGAGATCGGCTCGCCCCACCAGCGATTCCTCTGGCCGCTCAGCATGGCCCGGGTCGGCACGGAGCCGAGCTTCGGCTATGTGATGCACCTGCGGCACCAGCGCTTCCTCGAGCTGAGCTTCCTCCTGCTCAACGCGGACCGCGACGGACAGCCGCTCGACGTCTCCTTCTCCTCGATCATCGAGTTGTGCCGCCAGCTGAGCTACAGCTTCCTGCGCCTGCACGCCCGCGGCCTCTGCTATCGCGACATCTCGTTCGGCAATGTCTTCTTCGACCCGTCCAATGGTGACGTCCTGATCTGCGACAACGACAACGTCGGCATCGACAACGGCACGGGCCGGGTCCTCGGGACGCCGTACTTCATGGCGCCGGAGGTCGTGCGCGACACGACGTACCGCACCCTCCCGAACACCGACACCGACCGGCACTCGCTGGCCGTGCTGCTGTTCTACGCGCTCTTCCTCGGTCACCCGCTCGAAGGCGCGCGCACCGACGCCGGCATGCGCGACGCCCACTGGCTGATGACCCACTTCGGGACCGAGCCGCTGTTCTGCATGCACCCGGACCGGGCCGAGAACCGACCGGCGCAGATCGTCCAGCAGTACTGGAACATCTATCCCCAGTTCCTCCGCGACCTTTTCATCCAGGCGTTCGTGGAGGGCCTGGACCACCCGGGTGCCCGGGTGACCGAGGGCCAGTGGATCAAGGCGATGGACCGGCTGCGTGACGGCCTGCTGGCCTGCCCGACCTGCGGAACGACGAACTTCTGGAGCCCCGAGGACGACAGCGTCACCTGCTGGCAGGACCAGACCGTGGTGCGGCCGCCGTACGTCCTGCAGATCGGGCGCCGTACGGTCGCCGTCGGACCGCAGACCACGGTCCGGTCCGACCACCTCACCTCGGGGATCGACCACCCGACGGTGCTGGCCCAGGTGCGCCAGCACCCGGAGGCCCGCGATCGCTGGGGCCTGCACAACGCGTCGGACTTCTCCTGGCCGGTGTCCTATCCCGGTGGCCAGAACTTCCTGCTCGAGCCGGACCGCACGATCGAACTGGTCAACGGCGCCCGGATCCAGATCCGCAACTCCACCGTTCAGGTGCGTCGACCGAGCGGTTCGACGGCCGGGACGACCGCATAGGGTGACGGCCATGTCTGCTCTCGTGGTCGAGGTCGACGGACGAGTCCTTCGTCTCGAAGGCAAGCCCGTCTATCGCATCGGTCGGGCCATCGAGGCCGACGTCGTCCTGACCGCCGGATCGGTGTCGCGCCAGCACGCCGAGCTCCAGTCCTCGCAGTTCGGCTGGGTCCTGGTCGACAACGGCAGCCAGTTCGGCACCTACGTCGACGACGAGCGGGTGACCGACTACCCGATCGAGAAGCGGATCGCGGTGCGCTGCGGCCCGCCGGCAGCCGGTGCCAGCCTGACGATCATCCCGGCCGAGCAGTACGACGCCGCGGTCACCCCGGAGGTGCCCGGGCCCGTGCCGCCGATGGCTCCGCCGCTGGCAGCACCACCGCCCCCGCCGGTGCCCGCGCCCGGACCGCCGTCGCGCATCCCGCCGATGCCGAGCCTGCCCGACGAGCTCACCATGCCGCCGATGTCCTCGGCGCCACCGCCCGACCCTTCGGCGCGGTTCGCACCGCCGGGCGCTCGTCCGGCGGGAGCCCCCGGCCTGCCGCCCGCGATCCCGGGCAACGACGCCACCCAGATCCTGGCGGCTGCGCCGCGCCCGCAGG
>JAKFEI010000480.1:0-9972 GCA_036675765.1 Nocardioides sp.
GCGCGGCGCCCGAAGAACGAGCCCTCCCCGAGCTGGGTGCCCGAGCAGTAGCCCGCACCGTCCTGGGCGATGTTGGAGGCGCACGCACCGGCGGCGTACAGGCCGGGGATGACCGAGCCGTCGGGGCGCCGTACCTCTCCGTCGACGGTCGTGGCCATGCCGCCGAGGGTGAAGCCGGCGTAGTAGGCGACGCCGAGGCTCAGCTCCAGGACCGCCCACGGCGCGGTGGTCTGCGGGGCAAGCCAGTCGGGGTGCTTGTGCAGTTCCGGGTCCTCGCCAGCGGCGGCGTGCTTGTTGTAGCTGGCCATCGTCGCGACGAGTGATCCCTCGGGGAGACCGAGGCCGGACTCCATCTCCTCGATGGTCTCGAAGCCGTCCTTGAGCGGGGCCAGGGACATCCGCTGTTCCTCGTAGTGGTCGCTGTCGACGATCAGGAACGCGACCCCGCCCGGCTGGCGCAGGACTTCGTACGACGTCCGCGCGTGGTAGCTGTCCTCGGCCACGAACCGCTGGCCGTCGCGGTTCACGATCAGCCCCTTGACCAGGTCGGAGGGCGGGTAGAACGGCGCGGTGATGAACGGCTCGTCCATGTTCTCGAGGGCCGCGCCCACGGACTCGCCGAGCCGGATCGCCAGCCCGTCGTCGTACGTCGACCCGAGGGTGAACGTCGCGGACTTCAGGGCCGGCGTGTAGTGGTCGACCATGTCCTGGTTGTTCACGAAGCCGCCCGCGGCGATGACGACGCCGCCGGCCCGGACCAGGCCGGTGTGCTCGAAGGACTTCCAGGCCAGTCCGACCACCCGGTCACCGTCGACGACGAGGTTGGTCGCGCCGGTCTCGTAGCGGACGTCGACACCGGCCTTCTCGACCTGGTCGCGGAGCAGGTCCATCACGATCCGCGTGCCCTCGGTGTCGCCGGGGACCGGGACCTTGTGGCCGCGGGGCGCTGGTGCGATGTTCTCGCGGAACGGCCAGACCTTCTCGTTGCCGGTGTACATCAGCCCCTGGGTGCCGGGCTGGATGACGGCCTTGCCGGGGAAGAAGGACCGCTCGAACTCGAAGCCGAGCGCCTCGAGCCAGTCGAAGTGGTCGACCGAGCCCTCGCAGTACGCCCGGATCTTCTGCTCGTCGGGGTCCTTGGTGCTGGCCATCAGGTAGCGCACCATCTCCTCGACCGGGTCGTCGTGCCCGGTCGCCTGCTGCACCGCCGTACCGCCGCCGAGGTAGAAGTGGCCGCCGGACATCGAGGACGTGCCGCCGTGCACTGCCGCACGTTCCAGCAGGAGGACGCTGGCGCCTTCGCGGGCCGCCTCGAGGGCGGCGCATCCGCCCGCGATGCCGAAGCCCACGACGACCACGTCGAAGGACTCGGTGTCCGGGGTCAACTGGTCGGCAGGGACCGTCGCGGGGAGGGTCAACCCGGCGGGGCATGCAGTCGTCATGAGTACAATCTAGAACACGTTCTACCGATAGACTACGGACCCGCCACCCGACGAGAGCCGAGTGACCCTGAGGTGCCCTCTTGACGTTCGACGTCCATCAGCTCGACACGTTCGTCCTGGTGGGTTCGGGAGTACTCCTGCTGGCCATCCTGGCCGTGCGGCTGTCGTCGGGCGTGGGCATGCCCAGCCTCCTGCTCTACCTGCTGATCGGCGTCCTGCTCGGCGAATCTGTCGTGGGGATCGGGTTCGACGATGCCCAGCTGGCCCACGCCATCGGGTTCGGTGCGCTGGCGGTGATCCTGGCCGAGGGTGGGCTGACCACGAACTGGCGCGAGGTCAAGCCCTCCATGCGACTGGGTGCGTCCCTCGCGACCGTCGGCATGGCCGTGTCGGTGACCATCGTCGCCGTGGGTTCCCACTACCTGCTCGGACTGTCCTGGGAGCTGGCGGTCCTCCTCGGTGCCATCACGTCGGCCACCGATGCCGCGGCCGTCTTCTCGGTGTTGCGCTCGATCCCGCTGCCGAAACGGATCACCGGTGTGCTGGAGGCCGAGTCCGGTCTCAACGACGCTCCGACGGTCGTGCTGGTGACCCTGATCTCGAGCGGTGCCCTGGCTGATCACGGTCCCCTTGCCGTTGCTGGAATCGTGGTCTACGAGCTGGCCGTCGGTGTCGGGCTGGGCCTGGCCGTCGGATTCGGTGGCGCATGGATGATGCGGCGAGCCGCGCTTCCGGCCTCCGGCCTCTATCCCATCGCCGTGACCTGCCTGGCAATGCTCGCGTACGGCGCCGGCCCGGCCCTGCACGCAAGCGGCTTCGCCGCTGTCTACGTGGCGGCGCTCGTGCTCGGGAACACCGACCTCCCGCACCGCAACGCGACCCGGTCGTTCATCGAGGGCCTGGCCTGGATCGCACAGATCGGCCTGTTCGTGATGCTGGGCCTGCTCCTCTCGCCGGGACGCCTCACCTGGGGCACGGTGGTCACGGCCGTGCTCGCGGGTCTGCTGCTCACGTTCGTGGCCCGGCCGATCTCGATGGCCGTCAGCTCGGTGGTGAGTCCACGGCCGTGGCGTGAGCTCACGTTCCTGTCCTGGGCCGGGCTGCGCGGCGCGGTTCCGATCGTCTTCGCCACGATCCCGTTGGCGGACCAGGTCGACGGGGCCGAACGCCTCTTCGACATCGTCTTCGTGCTGGTCGTCGTCTACACCTGTGTCACCGGCCCCGCGTTGCCCTGGGTTGCGAAGGTGCTCCAGGTGAGCCGTCGCTCGGAACCGCGGAGCATCGAGGTGGAGGCGGCCCCGCTCGACCGGGTCGCGGCCGACCTGTTGCAGGTCACCATCAGCCCGAAGTCGCAGCTCCACGGGGTGGAGGTGGGCGAGCTGCGCCTGCCCGTCGGGGCCAGCGTGTCGATGATCGTGCGGGACGGCGAGGCCAAGGTGCCGGAGCGTCGTACGGTCCTGCGCCACGGCGACGACATGATCGTGGTGACGCCCCGCAAGCTGCGCGAGGCGACCGAGCAGCGGCTCCGTCAGGTCAGTGCCGGCGGGCGACTCGCGCAGTGGTTGGGCGACGACAAGCCGCCTGCCCGGCGGTAGTCGGTCAGGCTGCGTCGGGCACGGTGCTCAGCGGCGGCGTACAGACGTAGCTGTCGTCCTGTGCGGTGACCGTCGGGTGCCCCTTGCGGACGCCCTTGAACTTCTTGCCCACCACGATGGTGATGCCGGGGTAGCCCGACGGCTGGTCGACGATCTCCACGTTCTTGCCGAGGTACGACGCCAGCAGCATCGCCGCGGGGTCCTCGGGGTCGCTCGCCCACACCTGCGCGGCCAGCGGGGCGGTGCCGTTCGGGGCGTTGCCGGTCTTGCCCGCGACGAAGCCGAACCCGGCGAGCTTGGCCATGGTGGTGCTCGCGAGCCCGTTGCCGCCACCGGCGTTGAGCACGGTCACGAGGACCTGCGGCGGGGCGACGTCCTCACCCGCCCGGATCAGGGTGCTGGTGCAGGGCGCCGCTTCGGCCCGCTCGGGGAACGGCTCGGTGACGCGGGACCACGCCCAGGTCAGGCCGGCCAGGAAGACCACGGCCAGCACGGCCAGGGTGATGGCGGAGCGGCTGCTCCCGCGCACGTCGAGTGTCACCGGTCAGCCCTCCATCCGGACGACGCGGGCGTGGAGCACGTTGCGCTGTTGCAGGGCGGCACGCAGGGCGCGGTGCAACCCGTCCTCCAGATAGAACTCATCCCTCCACAACACCACGTGGGCGAACAAGTCACCGTAGAAGGTCGAGTCGTCGTCGAGCAGCGAGGAGAGCTGCAGCGTCTCCTTGGTGGTGACGAGCTCATCGAGGCGGACCTGGCGTGGGGGCACGGCAGCCCATCCCCGGGAGGTGAGTCCATGGTCGGGATAGGGACGCCCGACACCCACGCGCTTGAAGATCACTGCTGGCGAGTCTAGGTGCCGTGCCTCGGTCGCCGCTGTCGATCCCACTTCCCCTCTAGAGTTCGGGCCATGACCCAGGAGCCGACGCCCGCCGCCGAGACGCCCGCCCCCGCCGCCCCAGCGGCGCCTCCCGCCGCCGCCCCGGTGCCTCCCGCCGCCCCGGCAGCAACCAGCGCGCTCGAGGCGGCGATCGCCCCCGGGTACGCCTTCGAAGGCCCCGCGCTGGAGCTGGGTGGCCTGATGACCGGCCCCGACGGCCTGACCGGCAGCACCATCCGGATCCCGCTGTCGATGCTGAACCGGCACGGCCTGGTGGCCGGTGCGACGGGTACGGGCAAGACGAAGACCCTCCAGCTGATGGCCGAGCAGCTCAGCGCCGCCGGCGTCCCGGTCTTCGCCGCCGACATCAAGGGCGACCTCTCCGGTCTCGCCACGCCGGGCGTGTCGAACGAGAAGCTCATCGCGCGCACCACCTCGGTCGGCCAGACGTGGACGGCGACCGGCTTCCCGGTGGAGTACTACGCCCTCGGAGGCCAGGGCATCGGCATCCCGATCCGGGTGACGATCTCCTCGTTCGGCCCGGTCCTGCTCAGCCGGATCCTGGGCCTCAACGACACCCAGGAGTCCAGCCTCGGGCTGGTCTTCCACTACGCCGACAAGGCCGGCCTGCCGTTGCTGGACCTCGCCGACCTGCGCGCGGTCGTGCAGCACCTGACCAGCGACGAGGGCAAGCCGGAGCTCAAGGAGCTCGGCGGGCTGTCCGCTGCCACCGCTGGGGTGATCCTGCGGGAGCTGATCACCTTCGCCGACCAGGGGGCCGAGGCGTTCTTCGGCGAGCCGGAGTTCAACTCGGCCGACCTGCTCCAGATGGCGGGCGACGAGCGCGGCCTGATCAGCCTGGTCGAGCTGCCGAACCTCCAGGAGCGGCCGGCGGTCTTCTCGACGTTCCTGATGTGGCTGCTGGCCGACCTGTTCCACGACCTGCCCGAGGTCGGCGACGTCGACAAGCCGAAGCTGGTGTTCTTCTTCGACGAGGCGCACCTGCTGTTCCGGGACGCGTCCAAGCCGTTCCTCGAGCAGATTGCCCAGACGGTGCGGCTGATCCGCTCCAAGGGCGTGGGCGTCTTCTTCGTGACGCAGAGCCCCACCGACGTACCCGACGAAGTGCTGGCGCAGCTCGGATCGCGGATCCAGCACGCGCTGCGTGCCCACACCCCGAACGACGCCAAGGCGCTCAAGGCGACCGTCAACACCTACCCCAACAGCGAGTACGACGACCTCGGCGAGGTGCTGACGACGCTCGGCACCGGCGAGGCGATCGTGACGGTGATGGGCGAGCGCGGTGCGCCGACGCCCGTCGCCTGGACCCGGCTGCGCGCGCCCGAGTCGTTGATGGCGCCCAGCACCACCGAGTCCATGGAAGCGACCGTCAAGGCCAGCCCGCGCTTTGCGACGTACTCGACGGTCGTCGATCGCGAGTCCGCCCGCGAGCTCCTCGCGAAGAAGCTGGAGGAGGGCGCGAAGGCGGAGGCCGAGGCGCAGGAGAAGGTCGTCGAGAAGGAAAGGTCCACGCCCCGGTCCAGTGGTTCGGGCGTGCGCCGCAAGGCCGATGACGGCGGCCTGGTCAGCGACGTCGTGAAGTCCTCGGCGTTCAAGCAGTTCATGCGAACTGCTGCTGCCGAGATCGCGCGTGGCCTGTTCGGCACCGCGCGCCGACGCCGCTGACCCAGGCTCAGGCGGTCCAGCGGATCGCGTCGTCCACGAAGTCAGCGAGCTGGTGGACGCCGCGCAGGTCGCGACGCTGTTCCATCAGGGTGGTCAGGCGCTGGGCGTGGCGGTCGCGGAGGGCCGCACGTCGAGCGATGGCGTTGGCCGCAGTGGCCTCGGCGTCGGTGGCGGTGCCCGAGGTGGGGGCGTCAACCGACTCGAGGTGACGAACCGCGGTCTGGGTCTCAGGGGAGGTCGTCTTCTTCATGGCTTCACTGTGATCCAGTGAGGTTTCTGAATTCCTGCCCCGTGGTTACGAGTCGGTGTCAGGCCGTGTGACACGCACGACAGGGTGCGCGATGCGTGCCTCGAGGCTGCTGGGATCAGGCGCCGTCGAAGCCATTGAGCAGCACGAAGAACAGGACCAGCCCGACCAACGCGCCCACCAAGCCCAGGCCTGCGCCGGTCAGGGCGCGGAGTCGCGTCGAACGGTCCCGTGGGAGGACGACGATCCCGAGGCCCGCACCGACGAGAGCCGTGAAGGCGGCATGCACCGGCAGGATGAGGTTCTCACCTGCCTCGGTCTCGTCGAGGAAGTACGCCGACACCGGTAGGGCGATGCATCCCACGATGACCAGGGCGATGCCGAGCAGGAGGGCGCGCATGCGGCTCAGGATGACAGCAGGTCGTACGCCTCGACCATCGCCGGGCCGTACCAGGTCAGCAGACGACCGGACACGAGTCGCGTCGGCACGTTCGTGAACGCCTCGGGCCCGTCGTCCTCGGTGAAGACGTAGGGCTCGTCGGGCAGCAGTACGAGGTCGACGTCGGCACGGTCGATCGCGGCCAGGTCCACGGCCGGATACCGGTCCTCGCCGTCGTCGTACACCGGGACCCAGCCGAGGCGCTGCAACAGGTCGCCGGTGTAGGTGCGCGGTCCGACCACCATCCACGGATCCCGCCAGATCGGTACGACGACCCGCCCCCGCGTGGGCGGAAGGGAACGGTCCCAGCGCGCCCGTGCCGTGGCCAGCCACTCCGGTCGCGCGACCTGCAGGGCGCTCTCGTAGAGCCGGTCGAGCGAGTCGAGCGCCTGCGGCACGGTCTCGATGTCGGTGACCCACACGGGCACGCCGGCGTCGCGGAGGCGACCGACATCCAGGGCACGGTTCTCCTCCTTGTTGGCCACGACCAGGTCGGGCTCGAGGGCGCGGACGGCCTTGAGGTCGGGGTTCTTCGTGCCGCGCACGCGGGTGACGTCGAGGTCGGCGGGGTGGGTGCACCAGTCGGTGGCGCCGACCAGGCGCCCGGGCACGTCGGTGGCCAGCGCCTCGGTGATCGAGGGGACCAGGGACACGATCCGCACCGGCGGGCGGGGCAGGTCGACGGCGTCGCCGAGGTCGTCGAGGATCAGCATCCGGCCACCGTAGCCGGGCATCTCCCTCTGGTCGGATCGACCCGGATGGTGAAGGATGCGCCATTGGCGCGGGCGGACCGTGTGTTCATGGGGAGGAAACAGGCATGACCCGTTTTGGCGTGTGGTTCGTGGGTGCGGTCGCGACCGGAGCGGTCACGGTGCTCGCCACTGTCGGCGCGGTTCCGACCTCGGCCTCGCCGGCGGGTGTTCCGGGCGACAGGCGCGCTGCAGCCGTCACCCCCACCTGTGGTGGCGAGCGGCCGGCCAAGCCCGGCGGCGGGAGGTACGCCTGCTCGTTCGAGGACAACTTCACCGGCAGGACGCTCGACCCGACGAAGTGGGTCGTCACCGAGACGTCCACGAGTGGACTGCATGCGGGCCTCACGGGGTGCTACGTCAACCGGCCCCAGAACGTGCTCGTGGCGAACGGGACGCTCAACCTCGCCTCCCGACTGGAGCGCTTCGCCTGCAAGCAGCCGTTCGGCGGCACCTACAACGCGAAGTCGACGGCAGGAACGGTGACCAGTACGGATCTGTTCGCCCAGGCCTACGGCCGGTTCGAGTTCCGGGCGCGGTTCCCCAGTGCGACGGTCGCCGGTTCGCACTCGGCCCTGTGGCTCTACCCCCAGAAGCACAGCTATGGCCGGTGGCCGCACTCCGGTGAGGTCGACGTCGCGGAGTGGTTCAGCGCTCGTCCCACCAAGGTCTACCCGTCGGTGCACTACGCCGGGGAGAACAAGAAGGGCACGGGCCACGACTGCACGGTGCCGACCGCCTCGACGGCTTTCCACCGCTATGCCGTCGAGTGGACGCCGACCACCATGCGTTTCCTGTACGACGGCAAGGCCTGCCACATCCACTCGTGGATCGCTGCGTCCCCGATGGTCGGGTCGCGGCCGTTCGACAAGCCCTTCTACCTGGTCATGACGCAGGTGATGGGGCTGAGCTGGAACGCCGTGTCGGCGAAGACGCCTGCTGTGTCGAACCTGCAGATCGACTGGGTGCGCGTCTGGCGCTGACCGCTTGTCGGTGCGCCGTAGTCCGAACGGGCCATTCGTCCGAGACTCGGAGTCCCTGTCAGGCAACCTCCGCAATCCGCCAAGATTCAGTCCGAGGCGATCGTCGGCACACCGGCGATGCTCTGGGGGGAACGAGGAAGAACCATGATTCGCGCACGCATCATTGGCACACTGGTCGCGGCGAGCGCCGCCCTGGCGACGATGACGATCGTGGGGGCGGAGCCCACTGCGGCAGGCCCGCCGACCCGGCTGTCGTGCGGCGGCGAGAAGCCCTTGAAGATGACGGGCGGGAAGTACGCCTGTTCGTTCGAGGAGGACTTCAACGGCTCTTCCCTGGATTCCACCAAGTGGATGGTCCAGGACACCGCGCTCAGCGGGATGCCCGCGGGCACTGACGGCTGCTACGTCAACAACGCCGACCACATCAAGGTCGCCGATGGCGTCCTGTCACTGACCTCGCGCATCCAGCCGGAGCCGTTCACCTGCAAGAGCCCGTACGGTGACTACCAGGCGACGAAGACCACGTCGACGGTGGCGAGCTGGGGCAAGTTCGCCCAGACCTACGGTCGCTTCGACTTCCGGGCGAAGTTCCCCGCGGCGACGGCGCCGGGCGTCCACTCTGCGCTCTGGCTCTACCCGCAGAACCAGACCTACGGCGGATGGCCGAAGTCGGGCGAGATCGACGTGGCCGAGTGGTTCACGGGCGACCCGACCACGGTCTACCCGTCGGTCCACTACGAGGGCGAGGACCCGTTCTCGAGCACCGGCTTCAACTGCCCGGTCCCGGGCGCCGACTCCGGGTTCCACCGCTACGGCGTCGAGTGGACGCCCACCGTGATGCGCTTCTTCTACGACGGCAACGTCTGTTTCTCGCACTCCTGGACGCCGGAGGCACCCCTGACCGGGGCCCAGCCGTTCGACCAGCCGTTCTACCTGGTCATGACGCAGGTGTTCGGTTCCGGGTGGAACACCCCCACCGCCTCGACGCCGACCACCGCAACGATGCAGGTCGACTGGGTCCGCGCCTGGCGCTGATCGCCGCGTTCACCCCTCGGGCATGATTCGGGGGGTGAACGCAATTTTCGGGTGGTCGGTGCTGGCGTTGGTCTTCGTCGACGAGTTGCTGGCCATGGCGGCCTTCGGCGTGTGGGGCTGGCAGCACGATCCGCGAGCGTTGCTCGTGTGGCTGCTCCCCGGCGCTGCCATGACGATCTGGTACGCCTTCGCGTCGCCCCGGGCGCCGTACGGCGGAAGCTGGGTGCGGCCGCTGGCCAAGGTCATCGTCTTCGGGCTGGCGTCGCTGGCGCTGTGGGACGCCGGTCACGAGGACTGGGCCATCGCCCTGCTGGTCTTCTCGGTCGTGATCAACGCGCTCGCGCAACTGCCGAGCATCCGGGTGCTCGTGGAGAACGAGTAGGGCTCAGCGCAGGCCGAGGCAGCCGGACGTCGCGGGCTCCCACGGCAGGGCAGCGTGCTCGGCGACGCGTGCGTCGAGGTTCGCAGCGATCTCCTCGGGCCACGAAGCGGCACCGCGGGGGTCGAGCTTCACGCAGAGCAGGATCTCCTCGAACACGCACGCCACACGCTTGTTCACGTCGTCGAGGACGTAGACGAGTGCATGGGCGGCGCAGTCCGAACGGCCCAGGAGGCGCACCCGGACCGACATCAGGTCGCCGGTGCGCAACTCGTGCAGGTAGGTCAGGTGGTGCTCGGCCGAGAGCACCACGAGACCGGTCGTGGCCGGCCAGTTGAACGGGATGCCCACCTCGAGCAGCGACTCGTCGAGGCCTTCACTGCCGATGCCGAGGTAGTGGCGCACGTTGAGGTGTCCGTTGCTGTCCTCGAACGCCATCGGCACCGGCTGCTCGGCGTAGGCAGGGAGGGTGACGAGTTGTTCGAAGCTCGGCTGGTTGCTCATGAGCGGGACCCTACTGCGCGGACCTGCTCCGTG
>JAKFEI010000497.1:0-9860 GCA_036675765.1 Nocardioides sp.
CCCAGCTGGACGAGGCACTCGCCGCCATCGTGCGCGGACTGCGCGGACGGGACGAAATGCGGCAGACTCGACTCCCATGACCGCGCGTGTGATCGTCCTCGCCGGCCCCTCGGGATCGGGAAAGTCGCGGCTGGCGGAGCGTCTGGAGAAGGCGCACGGCTGGCCGACCCTGCGGCTCGACGACTTCTACCGTGACGGCGACGAGCCGGACCTGCCGCGGATCACCGAGGGCGCCAATGCCGGCCTCGTCGACTGGGACCACCCGGGGACCTGGCACTGCGACGACGCGCTCGCTGCCTTGCGCGAGCTCTGCACGACCGGCGCGACCGAGGTCCCGGTCTACTCGATCTCCGAGAGCAGGCGGACCGGCACCCAGCGCCTCGACCTGAACGGCGCAACGCGCTTCTGCGCGGAAGGCATCTTCGCGGCCGAGGTGGTCGAGGAGTGCCGTCGCTCGGGCATGCTCGAGGCGGCGTACTGCATCACCCAGCACCCGGCCGTCACCTTCTGGCGGCGGCTGACCCGCGACCTCCACGAACACCGCAAGCCACCGCTGGTCCTGCTCCGCCGCGGCCTGGCCCTGGCCCGCGCCCAGCGGCAGGTGGTGCGACGGGCGGTCGCTGTCGGCTGCCGCGTCGCCACGGGTGACCGCGCGTTCGCCGACCTGCGCAACCCGGGGGGCGACGACCATGCGCTGGCCAGCTGACCTCGACCCGTCTGCCCTCAAGCAGCCCGATCCGCGCAGTTGCGGTGCCGCCAGCGCCCTTGCTGCCAAGGCGATCCTGACCGGGTGGCGACCGGCGGCCGGCGTGGGGGCCGACGCCGAGATCAAGGACGAGCACCGGGTGCTCACCTCCGCGACCAGCGCACGCGACCGCTTCCAGATACCGTGGCCGCGCGCGCTCGGCACGCCGCCGTGGGCGATCGTGAACCTGCTGCGCGTCCTGACCGGCCAGCACATCGCCACCGTGTTCGCGCGGCCGCGTCCGGCGATCGCCTACGAGGTCGTGCGCGAACAGCTCGCCAGCCGCCCCGTCGTGGTCTACATCGGCAGCCGCTGGCTGCCCCGCCACGTCATCCTCGCCGTCGCCGCACTGGACGGCGCGGTCCAGGTGTTCGACCCCGCCCGCGGGCGACTGGTCCGCGTGACGGAAGAGGAATGGGCCGGCAACCACATCGGTGTCGCCGGGTGGAGCCACGTCTGGTTCGTGGCCTGAGGCCCAGGCTCGTCGAGTAGCGGCGAGCGCAGCGAGCCGCGTATCGAGACGCCTCAGGCCTTGTTGGCCGCGTACCAGGGCTTGATGGTCTCGGTGATCAGCCGGTACCGCTCGTCGTACGGGATGAAGGCGGACTTCATCGCGTTCACGGTCAGCCACTCCATCTCGGGCAGCCCGTAGCCGAAGGTTTCGGCCAGCAGCCCGAACTCCTGGCTGAGCGACGTACGACTCATCAACCGGTTGTCGGTGTTCACCGTGACCCGGAACCGCAGCGCGGCGAGCAGCTTGATCGGATGCTCGGCCAGCGACGCGGTCGCGCCGGTCTGCACGTTCGAGGAGGGACACATCTCGAGCGGGATGCGCTTGTCGCGAACGTACGACGCCAGCCGGCCCAGCACGGGCGTCCCGTCGTCCTCGAACGAGATGTCCTCGACGATCCGCACGCCGTGGCCGAGCCGATCGGCTCCGCACCACTGCACGGCCTCCCAGATCGACGGCAGGCCGAAGCCCTCGCCGGCGTGGATGGTGAAGTGCGAGTTCTCGCGCTGCAGGTACTCGAACGCGTCGATGAAGCGGGTGGGCGGGAAGCCCGCTTCCGGACCGGCGATGTCGAAGCCCGCGACACCGCGATCACGCCACTGGATGGCGAGCTCGGCGATCTCCATGGCCCGCGCGGCCTGGCGCATGGCGGTGAGCAGGTGGCGGACGATGATCGTTCCGCCGGCTGCGGCCATGCCCTCCTCGAAGCCCTTCTGCACGGCCGCGACCACGTCGGGCAGGTCGAGCCCGGCCTCGACGTGGAGCTCGGGCGCATAGCGGATCTCGGCGTAGACGACGCCGTCCGCGGCGAGGTCCTCGACGCACTCGCGGGCCACCCGGGTCAGTGCGTCGGCCGTCTGCATCACGCCGACGGTGTGCGCGAAGGTTTCGAGGTAGCGCTCCAGGGAACCCGAGTCGGCGGCCTCGGCGAACCAGGCCGCGAGCGCCTCTGCGTCGGATTCCGGCAGTTCGTGGCCGACCTCGGCCGCGAGCTCGAGGATCGTCGCGGGACGCAGCCCACCGTCGAGGTGGTCGTGCAGCAGCACCTTCGGTGCCGCCACCAACAGGTCAGTCGTCAAAGCGCTCGTGGGTTCCATGACGCATTCCTACCCGATGCGGTCGATCACGAGCGGCCTGGCGTCGTACGACGTCCCGGGAGCCGCGACGTCGTACCCGCCCTCGAGGGAGGCCAGCGCCCGCTCGAAGCGTTCCGGAGTGTCGGTGAGGAGCGTGAACAGCGGTGCTCCGGCGACGACCACATCGCCCGGCCGTGCATGCCAGACGACCCCGGCCCCGGCCTGCACCGGGTCCTCCTTGCGCGCCCGGCCGGCGCCCAGGCGCCAGGCGGCGAGGCCGACGGCCATCGCGTCGAGACGGGTCAGCACGCCGTCGGCAGGAGCCGTGACCACGTGCGACTCGCGAGCCACGGGCAGGGCCGCAGCAGGGTCTCCACCCTGCGCGCTGATCATCTGCCGCCACGCATCCATCGCGGAACCGTCGGCCAGCTTCGCCGCCGGGTCGATGTCAGGGCGGCCGGCTGCGGTGAGCATCTCGCGGGCAAGCGCCACGGTGAGTTCGACGACGTCGGCCGGGCCGCCACCGGCGAGCACCTCGACGGACTCGGCGACCTCGATCGCGTTGCCGGCGGTGAAGCCGAGAGGGGTGTCCATGTCGGTGAGCAGCGCGACGGTGTTCACGCCGGCGTCCTTTCCCAGGGCCACCATCACCTCGGCCAGTTCGCGGGCGCGATCCTCCGACTTCATGAACGCGCCGCTGCCGACCTTCACGTCGAGCACCAGCGCGCCCGTACCCTCGGCGATCTTCTTGCTCATGATCGAGGACGCGATGAGGGGGATCGCCTCGACGGTGCCGGTCACGTCACGCAGGGCGTAGAGCTTCTTGTCGGCGGGCGCGAGGCCGTCGCCAGCCGCACAGATGACCGCGCCGACGTCCTCGAGCTGCGCGAGCATCTCCTCGTTGGAGAGCAGCGCGCGCCAGCCGGGGATCGACTCGAGCTTGTCGAGCGTGCCGCCCGTGTGGCCGAGTCCGCGGCCCGACAGCTGCGGGACCGCAACCCCGCACGCCGCCACCAGCGGAGCGAGCGGCAGCGTGATCTTGTCGCCGACGCCGCCGGTCGAGTGCTTGTCGGCAGTGGGCCGCGACAGGGACGAGAAGTCCATCCGCTCGCCCGAGGCGATCATCGCCGCGGTCCAGTCGGCGATCTCGCGACGGTCCATGCCGTTGAGCAGGATGGCCATCGCGAGCGACGACATCTGTTCGTCGGCGACCGCGCCGCGGGTGTACGCATCGACCATCCAGTCGATCTGACTGGTGGTGAGCGTGCCACCGTCGCGCTTGGCGATGATGACTTCGACGGCGTCGTGGTTTCCGGCCATGCCCGCACCCTACGGTCAGGGCAAGACGGTCAGGGCAGGACGGTCAGAGCAAGTTCGCCGGGCCGAACGCCTGCGGCAGCACCTGCTCCATCGTCAACACACCCTCCGGGGTGAGCACCTCGAGCGGCGCTCCCCCGGCTTCCCACAGCAGCTGGCGACAGCGGCCGCACGGCATGATCACGTCGCCGGAGCCGTTCACGCAGACGAAGTGCGTGAGCCGGCCACCCCCGGTCGCGTGCAGCTGGGAGACCAGTCCGCACTCGGCGCACAGCGTGACGCCGTACGCCGCGTTCTCGACGTTGCACCCGACGAGCAATCGCCCGTCGTCCGCCAGCGCAGCCGCGCCGACGTGATAGCCGGAGTACGGCGCGTAGGCGTGCGCCGAGATCTCGATCGCAGCGGCTTGCAGGGCGTCCCAGTCGACCACCCGGCCAACCTAGCGCCCTGCCTGCCACCGGCACGAGGATCTTCGGTCACGACCCCGGCGCACCACAAGAAATGGTCCCAAGTTGGTAACCGTTTCATCCAAGGTGCTTCCCGCAGGGCGAGCGGTGGGTGAGGATGCACCGGAGCACCACACCCGTACATCACTGACCTGCCCCAGCGGCGGGCGTCGACCTGGAGGACATTTGTGAAGACCTGGAAGAGGACGTCGGCGGCCGCAGCCGTGGCACTCATGGCGAGCGCGGCCCTGGCCGCATGTGGCGACGCACCCGACGAGAAGGCCGACGAGAAGAGCGACTTCCTCCCCTGCATCCTTTCCGACGCGGGCGGCTTCAACGACAAGTCGTTCAACCAACTGAGCTACGAAGGCGTGAAGGACGCGGCCGAGGAGCTCAACAGCGAGTACAAGGAATTCGAGTCCAAGAACGAGAACGACTACGCCGGTGCTCTCGACGGCTTCGTCACCGCTGGCTGCGACGCCATCGTGACCGTCGGCTTTGCCCTCTCCGCTGCCACGGTCGAGTCCGCGAAGGCCAACCCGGAGATCGAGTACATCCTCATCGATGACGCGGCCGACAACGACTTCAACGGCACGAAGGACGCCGAGAACATCAAGCCGATCCTGTACGACACGGCGCAGGCGGCCTTCCTCGCCGGCTACGCGGCCGCTGACTACACGAAGACCGGCGTCGTCGGCACGTACGGCGGCCAGCCGTTCCCGACCGTGACGATCTTCATGGACGGCTTCAAGCAGGGCGTGGAGTACTACGCCAAGGAGAAGGGCAAGGACGTCAAGCTCGTCGGCTGGGAGGGCAACGACAAGGGCGTCTTCACCGGTGGCTTCGACGCCAACGAGAAGGCGACCAACACCGCGAAGCAGATCCTCGACCAGAACGCCGACATCATCCTGCCGGTCGGTGGTCCGATCTACCAGGGCGCGCTGACCGCGATCGCCGACTCGGGCAAGGACATCGCCCTCGTCGGAGTGGACGCCGACTTCTTCGAGACCGACCCGAAGACGGCTGACGTCATCTTCACGTCGATCCTCAAGAACATGAAGACGTCCACGTTCGAAGCGGTTGTTGCCGCCGGTGAGGACAAGTTCGACGCCGAGGCCTACGTCGGCACGCTCGAGAACGACGGAGTCGGCATCGCGCCGTTCCACAACTTCGACAGCAAGATCTCCGACACGCTTGCCGCCGAGCTCGACACCGTGAAGGCCGGCATCATCGACGGCTCCATCCCGGTCACGTCGTACCTCAACAAGTAACCACGTAGCACCGCACGACAGGCTCCAGGGGAGGTCGGCCACAGGGCCGGCCTCCCCCGGTCTGTTTCCTCCCATCACCATCACCCGCCAGATTCATGGCGAGTTCACTGGTATCTGTTCGCCCGCTCGGTAAGGATCCGTTCATGACGCTTGAACTGCGGGGCATCACGAAGCGATTCGGCCCCCTGGTCGCCAACGACCGGATCTCGCTCACCGTCAAGGAAGGCGAGATCCACGCGCTCCTCGGAGAGAACGGCGCCGGCAAGTCGACCCTGATGAACGTGCTCTACGGCCTCTACCAGGCCGACGAGGGCGAGATCATGCTCGACGGTGTGCCGATGACGTTCGCCGGTCCCGGTGACGCAATGGCCGCCGGCATCGGCATGGTGCACCAGCACTTCATGCTCATCCCTGTCTTCACGGTCGCCGAGAACGTCATGCTCGGCAACGAGTCCACCGGCTTCGCCGGCTCGCTCGACATCGATGCCGCCCGCGAAAGGGTGCGCGAGATCTCCGCGCGGTTCGGCTTCGACGTCGACCCCGACGCGCTCATCGAGACGCTGCCCGTCGGCGTCCAGCAGCGGGTGGAGATCATCAAGGCCCTCTCGCGTGACGCGCGGGTCCTCGTGTTCGACGAGCCGACCGCCGTACTCACGCCGCAGGAGACCGACGAGCTGATGGCGATCATGCGCCAGCTCAAGGAATCCGGCACTTCCATCGTCTTCATCAGCCACAAGCTCCGCGAGGTCCGCGCGATCGCCGACCGGATCACCGTCATCCGCCGGGGCGCGGTCGTCGGCGAGGCCAGCCCCACGGCGACCAACGCCGAGCTGGCCGCCCTCATGGTGGGCCGCCCGGTCGAGCTCACCGTGCACAAGGACCCCGCCAGACCCGGCGCCGATGCGCTGGTCGTCAAGGACCTCCAGGTCATCGACGCCACCGGCCACATCCACCTCGACAGCATCAGCTTCTCCATCGCCACCGGCGAGGTGCTCGGCGTCGCCGGGGTCCAGGGCAACGGGCAGACCGAGCTCACCGAGGCGCTGCTCGGCCTGCAGTCCCACGTCAAGGGATCCATCGAGCTCGACGGCCACCAGCTCGCCGGCAAGTCGGTCCGCAAGGTGCTCGACGCCGGTGTCGGCTTCATCCCCGAGGACCGCCAGGTCGACGGTCTCGTCAGCGACTTCACGCTCTCCGAGAACCTGATGCTCAACCGCAGCCACGGCAAGCCGTTCGTCCGCTTCGGCACGATCCGCCGCAAGATGCTCGAGACCTTCGCCAGCGAGAAGCTGGTCGAGTACGACGTCCGGGCGAGTGGCATCGACGCGACCGCCGGACAGCTCTCCGGCGGCAACCAGCAGAAGGTCGTCGTGGCGCGTGAGCTGTCGCGCGACCTGCGCCTGCTCGTGGCGGCGCAGCCGACCCGCGGTGTCGACGTCGGTTCCATCGAGTTCATCCACAAGCAGGTGGTCGCGACCCGCGACGCCGGCGTCCCCGTCCTGCTGGTCTCCACCGAGCTCGACGAGATCGCTGCCCTGTCGGACCGGATCATGGTCCTGTACCGCGGAAAGGTCATCGGCATCGTGCCCGCAGACACCCCCAGGGAGACCCTCGGCCTGATGATGGCCGGCGAGCGGCCCGAAGGGATCGTGGCATGAGGCGCGGGAAGAAGGGCGTGCCGGAGAACCCGGAGCCGGAGAAGTCCGAGGTGCCCGAGGCTCCGGAGACCCCGGAACCTGCGGTCGCCGAGGCCGAGGCGCCCGAGGTACCCGAGAAGGAAGCGGGCTCTCCCAGCCAGTGGCAGGGCGTGCTGCGCGAGATCGCCATGGGCCACGCCCTGGTCTCGGTGCTGTCCGTCCTCCTCGCGGTGCTCGTCGGATCGCTGATGATCCTGGTGACCGACCCGGACGTCCGCGCCGCCGCTGGTTACATCGGCGCGCGGCCCGGCGACTTCTTCTCCGCTGTCCAGGAGGCCATCTCCGGTGCCTACGGTGCGCTGTTCCGCGGCGCGATCTACAACTCCGAAGCCGAGCTGTTCGAGACCCGGATCCGGCCGATCACCGAGACGCTCAAGTACTCCGGTCCGCTGATCCTCGCCGGCCTCGGCGTCGGCCTGGCCTTCCGCGCCGGCCTGTTCAACATCGGCGGGCGTGGCCAGATGCTGCTCGCCGGTGCGGCCGCGGGCTGGGTCGCCGTGAGCGTCGACCTGCCGATGGCGCTGCACCTGCCGCTGGCCGTCCTTGCCGGTGCCCTCGCCGGCGCCCTGTGGGCCGGCATCGCCGGCCTCCTCAAGGCGAAGAGCGGCGCCCACGAGGTGATCGTGACGATCATGCTCAACTACGTCGGCTACTACCTCGTCTTCTATGCCCTGTCCCAGCAGAGCTGGCTGCAGGCGCCCGGCTCGGGCAACCCGAAGTCCGAGGCGATGCCGGAGTCGGCGATCCTGCCGAAGCTGCTCGGCGACAAGTTCAACCTGCACCTCGGTTTCGTCATGGCCCTGGTGGCCGTGGTCTTCGTCTGGTGGCTGCTCAACAAGTCCGCGATGGGCTTCCGCTTCCGCGCGGTCGGCGAGAACCCGGATGCCGCGCAGGCGTCGGGCATCAACGTCGGACGCACCTACATCTCGGTGATGCTGATCGCCGGTGCCCTCGTCGGGCTCGCGGGTGTCAACCAGATCCTCGGCACCGCCACCAGCGGCGTCACGGTGGACCTCGACGCCGGCATCGGCTTCGACGCCATCACCGTCGCGCTGCTCGGTCGCTCCCGACCGCTCGGCATCCTCGCCGCGGGCATCCTGTTCGGCGCCCTCAAGGCCGGTGGCTTCGCGATGTCGGCGTCCGAGGGGATCCCGATCGAGATCGTGCTCGTCGTCCAGTCCCTGATCGTCCTCTTCATCGCCGCGCCACCCCTGGTGCGAGCGCTGTTCCGGCTTCCGAAGGAGGCGAACGCATGAGCACCCCGGTCAAGGTTCCCGTGCCGATCGACGACGACATCCCCGTCGCCACGGGCATGCGGGGCGCGCTCAAGGCCCCGATCGTCCTCGGCGTCGTCACGATGCTGGTCTCGCTCCTCGTCGCGTTCACGTCACGCCAGGGCGACACCACGTTCCGCCTCGCCACCGACACCGACCTCTTCGAGCTGCCCGAGATCACCGTTCCCTCGACGCCCTCGGTCACCACGATCGTCATCCTGCTCGCGCTGTGCACGGTCGGCTCCGCTTTCCTGGTGAGTCGCGGTCGTCGTACCCCCCTCTGGCTGGTGGCACTGTTCTCGGTGCTCGCGATGACCGGCTTCCTGTGCTGGGCCGCGGCCGGTGCCGCGGTGCCGGTGATCGGCCTGCTCGGCGGTTCCATCGCGCTCGCCGTGCCCCTCGTGTTCGGCGCCCTCGGCGGTGTCCTCGGCGAACGGGCCGGCGTCGTCAACATCGCCATCGACGGCCAGCTGCTGTTCGGCGCGTTCGCCGCGGCCATGTTCGGCACGATCGTCGGATCGCCGTGGGGCGGCCTGGTCGCGGCGATGTGCGCCGGTGCCCTCGTCGCGCTGGTGCTGAGCTTCTTCGCGATCACCTACTTCGTCGACCAGGTGATCGTGGGCGTGGTGCTCAACGTGCTGGTCATCGGCCTGACCAGCTTCCTGTTCGGCCAGATCCTCGCCGAGAACACCGAGGGCCTGAACAGCCCGCCGCACTTCGAGCGGATCCCGATCCCGCTGCTCGGCGAGATCCCCGTCATCGGACCGGTCCTGTTCCGCCAGACGATCCTCGTCTACCTGATGTACTTCGCGGTCTTCGCGGTGGCCTGGGCGCTCTACCGCACCCGTTGGGGCCTGCGGGTCCGCGCTGTCGGCGAGCACCCGAAGGCGGCCGACACCGTCGGCATCAAGGTCAACCGGACCCGCTACACCACGATGATCATTGCCGGCCTGATCGCCGGGGCGGGCGGTGCGACGTACACGCTGGTCTCGGTCCCGCAGTTCGGCGAGGAGATGACCGACGGTGCCGGATACATCGCACTCGCCGCGGTGATCTTCGGTCGCTGGGACCCGGTCCGCGCGACCCTCGCGGCACTGCTGTTCGGCTTCGCGACGAACCTGTCGGGTGTGCTGTCGGTGATCGGTTCGCCGGTGCCGAGCCAGTTCATGCTGATGCTGCCGTACGTCGTCACGATCATCGCCGTCGCCGGACTGGTCGGGCACTCCCGGGCGCCCGCCGCCGACGGGATCCCCTACCGAAAAGGCTAGCGCCGCGTCTCGATACGCGGCTCGCTAGCGCTCGCCGCTACTCGACGACCTTGTGCCGAGCGCGTTGATGGCCACCCCGGCCATCATCCGCGCACCGAAGCCGACCGCCTGCTCGTCCACCAGGAAGTCACCCTGGTGGAGGTCGTAGCGCGCGCCACCCGGCGTACGGGTGCCGAGGCGGAACATCGCGCCCGGGACCTGCTCGAGGTACCACCCGAAGTCCTCGCCGCCGAGACTCTGCTCGACCTCCTTGCG
>JAKFEI010000341.1:0-9749 GCA_036675765.1 Nocardioides sp.
TTCTGGGATGCCCACTTCGGGCTGATCCTCCAGGCGGAGCTGCCCACGCCGGGCGGGCACGCGTTGTGCCGCAAGGGCTACCTCACCGACCGCCAGCACCCCGAGACCGATCGGTTCGAGAGCCCGCCGATGCCCAACGTGCGCTGCAACGAACCGATCACGATGAGCAACCCGCGCGGTCCGCAGAACCTGCCGCGCGTGGCGCCCGACATGACCGGCACGTCGCCGGTGGTCGCCAGCTACGACGAGTCCACGGGCGAAGTGACTTGGGGCGCTCCGGCAGACTCGGCTGCGAAGAGGGGTAACGTGGCCCCGCCGTCGCTCGGAGGAGACTCCTGGAAGTGGCTGTACCTCCAACCGATGCTCGACCACTAGGGGACTCGTCGCGTGACCGCTGAAGAAAACTCAACGGCACGCAGCACCACTCCGAATGCGCGGTTCCGTTGGGGCATTCTCGGGTTGCTGCTGGGTGTGCTCGTCGCCGGACTCGGCATCACGGGCTTCCTCGTCCTCGACAAGGGCGCCGGCTCCAACCCCGCCAGCAAGCTGGACTCGCTGATCGACCCGTCGCCCGACCCGGCCAAGGGTCGTGAGCAGGCACTGGCGGCGGCGCGTACCTTCGTGCAGCGCTTCAACACCTACGGCCCCGACATGCTGCAGAGCGACGGCACGATGCCGGAGTACGCCGCCGTCGGCGAGGTGATGACGGCCAAGTTCGCCAAGATCTTCAAGGACAACGCCGGCTACGCCGCGGAGGTCGTCAAGGACACCGGGATCGACCGCAAGGGCACGGTGTACGCCGTCGGGGTCGCCTCGATCGACAACGACTCCTCCGAGCTGCTGGTCGCCGGCATCGTCAACTTCTCCTACCCGGACCCGAAGGAGAGCGGCGAGCGCATCGAGTTCGCGCCGCTGCGCTTCCGTTACCAGGTGTCCCTGGTGAAGAGCGGCGGCGAGTGGCGGGTCGACGACCTCGACGACCTGGACGACGAGTTGCCCTCCTTCGGCGAGGCCTCCATCCCGCAGGGCCAGCCGTCGACGGACCCGTCCGCTGACCCGTCCGCCGACCCGTCCGCCGACCCGTCGGCAGAACCGTCAGGCGATCCCAGTCCGTCGGAATCCGGAGCGGGGGAGTAGCGATGAGCGTGAACAACTACGACCTGCTGAACGTCGACGAGTCGGCCACGGCCGACGAGATCCGCGCCGCCTGGAAGGTCGCGATCGCCGACCTCGACCCGAGCGACCGCCGGTTCCGCGCCTACAACGACGCGGCCGGCGTGCTGCTCGACGAGGACAAGCGGGCGTCGTACGACGCCGGGCTGGCCGAGGCCCGCCTTGAAGCCGAGGCTGACGCCGAGGCCGTTGAGAGCATCGACGAGCCGGCCGAGCCGGTGCCTGCCGCAAGGAGCGCGAAGGCCGACGAGTCCGACAGGCCCGACGAGCCCGCGACGACGGCCGCCGTACCGCGCGCCTCGTCCGACGGTCCCGGCAGGTCGACGCTGATCGGCGTCGGCGTGGCCGCCGCCCTGGCGGTGCTGTTGGCCATCTGGACCTTCACCCTGCCCGGCGTCCGTGCCGACGAGTCCCCCAAGGACGTCGCCGAGCGCAGCCAGGCCCAGGACAAGGCCACCCTGGCGGTCGAGAGTGCCGCCGAGCAGATGGTCGCCCCGGTGCTGTCGTACAACCACAAGACGATGGACGAGGACCTCGCGCGCCTCAAGGGCTTCCTCACCGCCAGGATGGCCGAGAAGCAGTCCGCTGCCTGGCCGGAGCTGACCAAGGAAGCCCAGGCGCAGGAGATCGTGGTCGAGGCGACCCCGACGGGCACGGCCCTCACCCGGGTGGATCCGGCCGGGGAGCGCGCCACGGTCGTCGTCTTCATCGACCAGTACGTCGAGAAGAAGGCGAACGAGCCGTTCGTGCTGCACATGTGGGCGACGATGTCGCTCGTGCGCGAGGGTGGTGAGGGCGGCCGCTGGCTGCTCGACGACCTGTGCACAGACGACTCCTGCGGCTGATCCCACCTCACTTGTTGCTGCGCCTGTTGCAGGCGTACGACGGCGGGGATGCTTGACGATTGGCGGCTCGCGAAGCATGATCGGCGCACCGGTTTCTCGTGCACGCTGGCGGTGGCCGCTCCTCGACTGTGTGAAGTTGCGCAGCCGGTATTGTTGAGCGCTCCCAATTCGTGTACCGTGGGTCCTTGCGCCTGCCCTCAGATGCGCTTCGGCCTGCCCGGTGGCCGTTGTGTGGTGGGACGGCGTAATCGAAGAGTCGAACCGTCGAAGGACAACTCTTGGCCGCGCGCACCACCCCCGGTAAGTCCCGCATCTCTTTCGCGAAGATCTCGGAGCCGCTGGCACTTCCGCAGCTTCTTTCTTTGCAGACCGACAGCTTCGACTGGCTGATCGGCAACGAGGCCCACAAGGCTCGGATCGAGGCCCGCCGTGCTGGCGGCGAGGACGCCTCCGACAAGTCTGGACTCGAGGAGATCTTCGAGGAGATCTCCCCGATCGAGGACTTCTCCGAGACGATGTCCCTCTCATTCGAGAACCCGGTCTTCTATGACCCCAAGTACACGGTCGACGAGTGCAAGGAGAAGGACCTCACCTACTCCGCCCCGCTCTACGTCTCCGCCGAGTTCACCAACAACGAGACCGGTGAGATCAAGGGCCAGACGGTCTTCATGGGCGACTTCCCGCTCATGACGCCCAAGGGCACCTTCGTGATCAACGGCACCGAGCGTGTCGTCGTCTCGCAGCTGGTTCGTTCGCCCGGTGTCTACTTCGAGCGCACGGCCGACAAGACGTCCGACAAGGACATCTACACCGCCAAGCTCATCCCGAGCCGTGGCGCCTGGCTCGAGTTCGAGATCGACAAGCGCGACATGGTCGGCGTACGCCTGGACCGCAAGCGCAAGCAGAACGTCACCGTGCTGCTCAAGGCCCTGCAGGCCGTCGCCGAGGACACCGGCGAGGAGTACGACTACGAGGCCGTCATGGCCGACCTACGCAGCTTCGAGTCGATCCAGCTGACCGAGGAGAAGGACAACACGTCCGGACCCGACGACGCACTGCTCGACATCTACCGCAAGCTCCGTCCCGGCGAACCGCCGACGCGTGAGGCCGCGCTGACGCTGTTGAAGAACTACTACTTCAACCCGAAGCGCTACGACCTGGCGAAGGTTGGTCGCTACAAGATCAACAAGAAGCTGGGCCAGGAGCTGGCGTTCGACCAGCAGACGATGACGATCTCCGACATGGTCGCGACGATCCGCTACATCGTGGCGCTGCACGACGGTCGCGCCGACATGGCGTCGGCCCAGGGCACGCTCGAGATCAGCTCCGACGACATCGACCACTTCGGCAACCGCCGCATGCGCACGGTGGGCGAGCTGATCCAGAACCAGCTCCGCACCGGTCTGGCGCGCATGGAGCGTGTGGTCCGTGAGCGGATGACGACCCAGGACGTCGAGGCCATCACGCCGCAGTCCCTGATCAACATCCGTCCCGTGGTTGCGGCGCTGAAGGAGTTCTTCGGAACCTCGCAGCTCTCGCAGTTCATGGACCAGACCAACCCGATCGCCGGCCTGACGCACAAGCGTCGCCTGTCCGCGCTCGGCCCGGGTGGTCTGTCCCGCGACCGCGCCGGCATGGAGGTCCGTGACGTCCACCCGTCGCACTACGGCCGCATGTGCCCGATCGAGACCCCTGAAGGCCCGAACATCGGTCTGATCGGTTCGCTCGCCTCCTACGGACGGATCAACCCGTTCGGCTTCGTGGAGACGCCGTACCGCAAGGTCGAGAACGGCAAGGTCACCGACAAGATCGACTACCTCACCGCCGACGACGAGGACCGCTACGTCATCGCGCAGGCCAACGCTGCGCTCGACAAGAACAACCGGTTCGCCGAGGAGCGCGTGCTGGTTCGCCAGCGCCGTGGTGAGGTCTCCGAGGTCCTGGCCGACGACGTCGACTACATGGACGTCTCGCCTCGCCAGATGGTGTCGGTCGCTACGGCTCTGATCCCGTTCCTCGAGCATGACGATGCCAACCGTGCGCTCATGGGCGCCAACATGCAGCGTCAGGCCGTTCCGCTGATCCGCAGCGACAGCCCGATCGTCGGCACCGGCATCGAGTTCCGTGCCGCTGTGGACGCCGGCGATGTCGTTGTCGCCACCGCTGCCGGTGTCGTGAAGTCGGTCTCGGCCGACCTCGTCGAGACCATGAACGACGACGGCTCGTACTCCTCGTACCGCCTCGCCAAGTTCAAGCGCTCCAACCAGGGCACCTGCATCAACCAGCGCCCGCTGGTCGAGGTGGGCGACCGCCTCGAGGTCGGCTCGCCGATCGCTGACGGTCCCTGCACGGACAACGCGGAGATGGCCCTCGGTACCAACCTGCTCGTGGCGTTCATGCCGTGGGAAGGCCACAATTACGAGGACGCGATCATCCTCAGCCAGCGCCTGGTGCAGGAAGACGTCCTCACCTCGATTCACATCGAGGAGCACGAGGTCGACGCCCGCGACACCAAGCTCGGGCCGGAGGAGATCACCCGCGACATCCCCAACATCAGCGAGGAAATGCTTGCTGACCTCGACGAGCGGGGCATCATCCGCATCGGTGCCGAGGTCCGCGACGGCGACCTCCTGGTCGGCAAGGTCACGCCCAAGGGCGAGACCGAGCTGACCCCGGAGGAGCGGCTGCTCCGTGCGATCTTCGGTGAGAAGGCGCGCGAGGTGCGCGACACCTCGATGAAGGTTCCGCACGGCGAGACCGGCACGGTCATCGGCGTTCGGGTCTTCGACCGCGAAGAGGGCGACGAGCTGCCGCCGGGCGTCAACCAGCTGGTTCGGGTCTACGTCGCGCAGAAGCGCAAGATCTCGGTGGGTGACAAGCTCGCCGGCCGTCACGGCAACAAGGGTGTCATCGCGAAGATCCTGCCGATCGAGGACATGCCGTTCATGGAGGACGGCACCCCGGTCGACGTCGTGCTGAACCCCCTCGGTGTCCCGCGACGGATGAACATCGGCCAGATCCTCGAGCTCCACCTCGGCTGGCTCGGCAAGCAGGGTTGGGACATCAACCTGTCCGGTGACCCGGAGAACGCCGACTGGAAGCAGCGGCTCATCTCGATCGGTGTCGACAAGACCGGCCCGAACACGAAGGTCGCCACGCCGGTCTTCGACGGTGCCCGTGAGGACGAGATCATCGGCCTCCTCGGTGCCACCACGCTCAACCGTGACGGCAAGCGCCTGATCGACGAGACGGGCAAGGCCAGCCTCTTCGACGGTCGCTCCGGCGAGCCGTACAAGGAGCCGGTGTCGGTGGGCTACATGTACATCCTCAAGCTCCACCACCTGGTCGACGACAAGATCCACGCTCGCTCGACGGGCCCCTACTCGATGATCACGCAGCAGCCCCTGGGCGGTAAGGCCCAGTTCGGTGGCCAGCGGTTCGGCGAGATGGAGGTCTGGGCAATGGAGGCGTACGGCGCCGCCTACGCCCTTCAGGAGCTGCTCACGATCAAGTCCGACGACGTGCCGGGCCGCGTGAAGGTGTACGAAGCCATCGTGAAGGGCGAGAACATCCCCGACTCCGGTATCCCCGAGTCGTTCAAGGTTCTCGTCAAGGAGATGCAGTCGCTCTGCCTCAACGTGGAGGTGCTGTCGCAGGACGGCTCCACCATCTCGTTGAAGGACGCCGAGGAAGACGTCTTCCGTGCGGCCGAAGAGCTCGGCATCGACCTTTCCCGTCGCGAGCCCAGCTCCGTCGAAGAAGTCTGAGTGTGATCCGCCGGGGGTCTCGTGACGGTTGCAACGCAACCTTCCCGGCCTCCGGCGGAGCCTCAGTCCACCAGCCTCATTTGCACCAGAACTAACGAAGGACAGCAGCCATCGTGCTCGACGTGAACTTCTTCGACCAGCTCAAGATCGGCCTGGCCACCGCGGACGACATCCGTACGTGGAGCCACGGCGAGGTCAAGAAGCCGGAGACCATCAACTACCGCACGCTCAAGCCCGAGCGTGACGGCCTCTTCTGTGAAAAGATCTTCGGTCCCACCCGGGACTGGGAGTGCTACTGCGGCAAGTACAAGCGCGTGCGCTTCAAGGGCATCATCTGTGAGCGCTGCGGCGTCGAGGTGACCCGTTCCAAGGTTCGCCGCGAGCGGATGGGCCACATCGAGCTCGCCGCCCCGGTCACCCACATCTGGTACTTCAAGGGTGTGCCGAGCCGCCTGGGCTACCTGCTCGACCTGGCTCCGAAGGACCTCGAGAAGGTCATCTACTTCGCGGCCTACATGATCACCTCGGTCGACGAGGACGCGCGCCACCGCGACCTGCCCGACCTGGAGACCAAGATCGGTCTGCAGCGCCAGAACATCGAGAAGCGTCGCGACTCGGGTCTCGAGGACCGCACCAAGAAGCTCGAAGAGGACATCGCTGCCCTCGAGGCCGAGGGTGCCAAGGCCGACCAGCGCCGCAAGGTGCGTGACGGTGCCGAGCGCGAGCTCAAGCAGCTCCGTGACCGCGCCCAGCGCGAGCTGGACCGCCTCGACGAGGTCTGGAGCACGTTCAAGACCCTCAAGGTGCAGGACCTCATGGGTGACGAGGTTCTCTACCGCGAGATGAAGAACTGGTTCGGCAAGTACTTCGAGGGCCACATGGGCGCCACGGCGATCCAGAAGCGCCTGCAGAGCTTCGACATCGAGGCCGAGGTCGAGTCGCTGCGCGAGACCATTGCCACCGGCAAGGGCCAGCGCAAGGTTCGTGCGCTCAAGCGCCTCAAGGTCGTCGACGCGTTCCGCAAGACCGGCAACAAGCCCGAGGGCATGGTCCTCGACGCCGTTCCGGTCATCCCGCCGGACCTGCGCCCGATGGTGCAGCTCGACGGTGGCCGCTTCGCGACCTCCGACCTCAACGACCTCTACCGCCGCGTCATCAACCGGAACAACCGCCTCAAGCGGCTCCTGGACCTCGGCGCGCCGGAGATCATCGTCAACAACGAGAAGCGGATGCTCCAGGAGGCCGTCGACTCGCTGTTCGACAACGGTCGCCGTGGCCGTCCCGTCACCGGCCCGGGCAACCGGCCGCTGAAGTCGCTGTCCGACATGCTCAAGGGCAAGCAGGGTCGTTTCCGTCAGAACCTGCTCGGAAAGCGCGTCGACTACTCGGGCCGTTCGGTCATCGTGTCGGGTCCGCAGCTCAAGCTGCACCAGTGCGGTCTGCCCAAGCAGATGGCGCTCGAGCTCTTCAAGCCCTTCGTCATGAAGCGGCTCGTGGACCTCTCGCACGCGCAGAACATCAAGTCCGCCAAGCGGATGGTCGAGCGCGGCCGCCCGGTCGTGTGGGACGTCCTCGAAGAGGTCATCACCGAGCACCCCGTGCTGCTGAACCGTGCGCCCACGCTGCACCGTCTCGGCATCCAGGCGTTCGAGCCCCAGCTGATCGAGGGCAAGGCCATCCAGATCCACCCGCTCGTCTGCACCGCGTTCAACGCGGACTTCGACGGTGACCAGATGGCGGTGCACCTGCCGCTGTCGGCCGAGGCCCAGGCCGAGGCGCGGATCCTGATGCTCTCGACCAACAACATCCTGAAGCCGTCGGACGGCCGTCCGGTGACCATGCCCACCCAGGACATGATCATCGGCCTGTTCTTCATGACGACCGAGCGTCCCGGTTCCGTGGGCGAAGGCCGGGTGTTCTCCTCGCAGGCCGAGGCGATCATGGCCTACGACCGCAACGAGATCGCGCTGCAGAGCATGATCCGGATCCGCCTCACCGACGTCGTCGTCGACGGTGTGGAGCCGGGCGAGCGCGTCCTGCTCGAGACCACGCTGGGTCGCACGCTCTTCAACGACACGCTGCCGGCCGACTACCCGTACGTGAACGAGGAGGTTGGCAAGAAGCGCCTCGGCTCGATCGTCAACGACCTCGCCGAGCGTTACGGCAAGGTCGAGGTCGCTGCCTCGCTGGATGCACTGAAGGACACCGGTTTCCACTGGGCGACCCGCTCCGGCGTGACGGTCTCGATCGATGACGTCGTGACGCCGGACAACAAGATCGAGATCCTGTCGGTCTTCGAGGAGAAGGCCGCCAAGATCCAGACGCAGTTCGAGCGCGGTCTGGTGACCGACGACGAGCGTCGTCAGGAGCTCATCGAGATCTGGACCGAGGCCGGCAAGAAGGTCGGAGACGCGATGGAGGACGCCTTCAAGTCCCAGCCGTCGAACCCGATCTACATGCAGGTCTACTCGGGCGCCTCCGGTAACTTCAACCAGATCCGCCAGGTCGGTGCCATGCGTGGTCTGGTGGCCAACCCGAAGGGCGAGATCATCCCGCGCCCGATCAAGGCCAACTTCCGCGAGGGCCTGTCGGTCCTGGAGTACTTCATCTCCACCCACGGTGCCCGCAAGGGTCTGGCCGACACCGCGCTGCGGACGGCCGACTCGGGTTACCTCACGCGTCGTCTGGTCGACGTGTCGCAGGACGTCATCATCCGTGAGGACGACTGTGGCACCGAGCGTGGTCTGCCGAAGACCATCGGTGTGCGCAACGAGGACGGCGTGGTCGTCAAGGACGACAACGCCGAAACCGCTGCCTACGCCCGGAGCGCGGCCACCGAGATCGCCCACCCGACCACCGGCGAGGCCCTCGCCGCGGCCGGCGACGACCTGGGTGACGTCAAGATCGCCGAGCTGATCGCGGCCGGCGTCGAGACCGTCGTGGTTCGCTCGGTCCTGACGTGTGACGCCAAGACCGGTACCTGCGCCAAGTGCTACGGCCGTTCGCTGGCCACCGGCAAGCTCGTCGACATCGGCGAGGCCGTCGGCATCATCGCGGCCCAGTCGATCGGTGAGCCCGGCACGCAGCTGACGATGCGTACCTTCCACACCGGTGGTGTGGCCTCGGCCAGCGACATCACGCAGGGTCTTCCCCGCGTCGTCGAGCTGTTCGAAGCGCGTACCCCCAAGGGTGTCACCCACATCTCCGAGGCCGCTGGCCGTGTGGAGATCGAGGACACCGACAAGACCCGCAAGGTCCTGGTCACCCCCGATGACGGCGCTGAGGTCATCGAGTACGTCGTGAGCCGTCGCTCGCGCCTGCTCGTTGCCGATGGTGACCACATCGAGGTCGGCCAGCCCCTCACGGTCGGTACGCCTGACCCGAAGGAGGTGCTCCGCATCCTCGGCGTTCGCCGTACGCAGCAGCACCTCGTCGACGAGGTCCAGGAGGTCTACCGGAGCCAGGGTGTGTCGATCCACGACAAGCACATCGAGATCATCGTGCGGCAGATGCTGCGCCGGGTCACGGTGCTCGAGTCGGGCGAGACCAACCTGCTCCCCTCGGACCTGGTGGACCGCGCGAAGTTCGAGACCGAGAACCGTCGCGTCGTCTCCGAGGGCGGCAAGCCGGCCTCGGGTCGTCCGGAGCTGATGGGTATCACGAAGGCGTCGCTCGCGACCGAGTCGTGGCTGTCGGCGGCCTCCTTCCAGGAGACCACCCGGGTGCTCACCGACGCCGCGATCAACGGCCGTTCCGACAGCCTCCGTGGCCTGAAGGAGAACGTGATCATCGGAAAGCTGATCCCGGCCGGTACCGGTCTGGAGCGCTACCGCAACATCCGTGTCGAGCCGACCGAGGAGGCGCGCGCCGCGGCGTACGCCGTCACGGGCTACGAGTCGTACGACTACGAGTTCGGCAACGCCGGGGGCCAGGCTGTCGCCCTCGACGACTTCGACTTTGGTTC
>JAKFEI010000340.1:0-9742 GCA_036675765.1 Nocardioides sp.
CCAGCAGCGCACCCACATCGAGGCGCTCGAGAGCCAGATCCTCGAGCGGGAGTCGAACATCGACGACCTCGAGAAGGAGAAGGAACGCTGGCAGGACCCGTCGTACGTCGCCCAGCAGGCGCGCGCCCGCTTCGGGTACGTCGCCCGGGGCGAGACCCCGTTCGTGGTGGTGGACGAGAACGGCGAGCCGCTGGATGCCTCGGCCGAGCTCGGCGACACCTCGACGGTCGAGGACCCGGATGCCCAGGTCTGGTACGAGGACGCGTGGGACTCGATGAAGATCGCCGGCAACCCGCCGACGAAGGTGCGTGCGCCCAAGGACAAGATCGAGGCGCCCAAGGAGGATCTGGACGAGTGAGTGCCGCCACCGACACCGATGTGGCCGTGATCGCGGCTCAGCTCGGTCGGGTGCCGCGCGGGATCCACGCCATCGGGCATCGCTGCCCGTGCGGGAACCCCGACGTGGTCAGCACCGAACCGCGGCTGCCGAACGGAACCCCGTTCCCGACGACGTACTACCTCACCTGCCCGCGGGTGAACTCCCGGATCGGGACGCTCGAGGCGTCCGGGTTGATGAAGGAGATGCAGGACCGGCTCGGCACCGACCCCGATCTCGCTGCGGCCTATCGGGCTGCGCACGAGGCCTATCTCGCCGACCGGGAAGCGATCCGCATCTCCTGCGACCTGGAGGTGCCGGAGATCGACGGCATCTCCGCGGGCGGCATGCCGGATCGGGTCAAGTGCCTCCACGTCCTGGCCGGTCACTCGCTCGCCGCCGGTCCCGGTGTCAACCCGCTCGGCGACGAGGTGCTCGAGATCCTCGGCGACTGGTGGGCCAAGGGGCCCTGCGTTTCCGTCTCGGATGACTGACCGACCGATCGCCGCGATCGACTGCGGCACCAACACGATCAAGCTCCTGGTCGGCGACCCGGCCGGCGATCCCGAGGGCGTACGCCGCGAGAGCCGGATGATCCGGCTCGGCCAGGGCGTCGACGCCACCGGCCGGCTGGCTCCCGAAGCACTGGTGCGGGCGTTCACCGCCATCGACGAGTTCGCCGGGATCATTCGTGACGCGGGTGTCGAGCGGATCCGGTTCTGCGCGACCTCGGCGTCGCGCGATGCCGAGAACGCAGCCGAGTTCACCGACGGCGTCGTCGCCCGGCTCGGGATCGAGCCCGAGGTGCTGTCCGGGCTGGAGGAGGCGCGGCTGGCCTTCGGCGGCGCCGTACGCGGCCTTGCGGGAGCCGACCTCGCCTCGCCGGCGCTGGTCATCGACGTGGGCGGCGGTTCGACCGAGCTGATCCTCGGAGACGTGGTGAGCGGCCCCACGGCTGCGCACTCCATGGACATCGGCTCCGTGCGCCTCCACGAACGACATGTACGGCACGACCCGGTCACGGCCGACGAGATCGCCGCGATCGTGGCCGACATCGACGCTGCCCTGGACGCCTCGCCCGTCGACCCCGCGGCCGCGGCCGTCGTGATCGGTGTCGCGGGCACCAACACGACCATTGCAGCCGGAACCCTCGGCCTGGCCGCGTACGACCGGAACCTGATCCACGGCCAGGTCCTGCCGATCACCGACGTGCAGGCCCTCGTCGACCGACTGCTGGCCATGACGGTCGCGCAGCGCCGCGACCTGGGCTGGATGCACCCGGGCCGGGCCGACGTGATCGACGCCGGGGCCCTGATCGTCTCGCGCGTCCTTGCCCGCGTCTCCGTCGGCTCGATGACGGTGGCGGAGACGGACATCCTCGACGGCATCGCCTGGTCGCTGGTCTGAGTCGCTGGTCTGAATCGCTGGTCTGAATCGACCCAATCTGGGTGTTCGTCTGACGCCGGCCCGCAGTCGTCCTAGCGTGCGAACCATGGCGCAGTCGATCGACGGCATCGTGCTCGAACGCATCCTCGCGACGGGTGCCCGGTTCACCGAACCGCAAGTGTTCGGTGTGGCGGACGGCATGCTGACCGGTCTGACCCAGATGCACTCCACCGGCGCTGTCCACGGTCGTCTCGGGCCGCACAGCGTGCTGCTCACTGCCGAGGGCGGCGTGTGGATCTTCGGTGCAGCGGAACCGAGCCAGGCCTACGCGGCGCCGGAGTTGCTCGTCGGCCAGCAGGTGGGACCGGCCAGCGATGTCTACGCCGTGGCAGCGGTCGTGGCGCAACTGGTTCGCGGCACGATGACGCTGCCGCCCTCGACTGCTGACCTTGATCCCGCCTTCGCCTGGTTGCTCGGCCCCGCACTCTCCGTCGACCCCGCCGCCCGGCCCCCGGCCGGTGCCGCGCTCGAGGCGCTCCGGGCCCTCGCCGAGTCCCGACACGGCCCGGACTGGCGACGACTGGCCGTTCTCGGAGGCCTCGGGACCGGCCTCGCGGCGACATCGGTCGTGGTGCTGGCGGGTTCCAGCTCGGCCGCCACGGGCGCCGCAGCGGCAGGCGGGATCGCCGCGACCGGGGTCGCCACCGGCATCGGGGGTACGACGGCGGGCGGTGCGGCCGCGGGTGGCATGGCCGGTGGCGGAGTGGCTGCCGGTGGTGCTGCGGGTGGTGTGGTGGGCGGCGGCACGGTCGGCGGAGGCGCCGGCCTGTCCACGGGGCTGATCGCCACGGTGGGTGGCGCGATCGCCGTCGGCGTCGTCGGCGCGACAGCCGCGGTCGTCGTACTCACGGGGGGAGGTTCGACCGAGCAGCACGAGCTGCCGGCCACGGCAGACATCTACCTGGCGGGTGCCGACGACGGGGCCGAGGCGGCCATCAGCGACGCCGGTACGCGACCGTTGAAGATCGACCTCGACGGGGCAGGCAAGGTGCGCTTCCCGTCGGTGTCCGGAGAGCTCGGCGCCTGCGACGGCTGTGCACCGGAGTCGGTGGACGGCGGCAACGAGACCTTCGCCAACACCAACCTGTCCGCGCTCAACGGGATCAGCGGCGTCCTCCACGAGGACCGCACCCTGTTCCTGGTGGGTGTGTTCCTCGGTGACGGTGATCCCGACCAGGACGACCAGGTCGATCTCAGTGATGCGGACTCCGAAGCGACCCAGGAGCCGGGCATCGGCGAGGTGTTCTTCATCGGTGACGGCGAGACGGACGACGGGGACGAGCACGAGATCGTCGTACCGGACGGAGCAGAGACGCTCTACCTCGGCTTCGCCGACGGCTTCGCGTTCCAGGGCGTCCCGGGTGCGTACGGCGACAACTCGGGCAGCGTCGACCTCGAGGTCACCCTCGACTGAGGCTCGACTACTGGAATGATGACGGCGTGAGCACCGATCTCTTCGCCGTCACCGTCCTCGGCCACGACCGTCCCGGCATCATCGCGGCCACCACGGCCGGCCTTGCCGAGCTCGGGCTCAACATCGAGGACACGACGATGACCCTGCTGCGGGGCCACTTCTCGATGATGCTGTTGTGCCGCGGCGCGGCCGGCGGGGCTGAGATCGAGGCGGCCCTCTCGCCGCTGGTCGAAGGCGGCGACCTCGATGTCGCCGTCCGGCCGGTGACCGACGAGCCGTCGCACGCCAGCGGTGGCAGCCAGTGGGTGCTGACCGTCCACGGCGGCGACCGTTCGGGCATCGTCTCGGCCATCGTGGGCGAGGTGGCGGCCGTCGGTGGCAACATCACCGACCTGACCACGCGTCTTGCCGGCGAGCTGTACCTGCTCGTCGCCGAGCTCGACCTGCCGGCCGACGTCGACGAGCCTGCGCTCGGCGCCACGATCCGTGCGGCCGCTGCCGAGCTCGGCGTGACCGCGACGCTGCGTCCTGTCGAGGCCGACGAGCTGTGAGCACGGAGGAAGGGACCGCGCGACTGACTGCGTGGTCCGAAGCCGAGCTCGGTATCGAGGGCGACGTCCGCGACGTCGTCCGCGCGCCCGCGGGAGTGCTGTCTGCGCGCGGCGCCGACGTCGACCCGACGGCACCCGACATGGTGCAGCTGGCCGCCGACCTGGTCGCCACGATGCGGGTCAGCCCCGGCTGCGTGGGCCTGGCCGCCAACCAGGTGGGTGTCGGCGTGCGGATGTTCTGCGTCGACGTCACGGACCACCCCAAGGCGCGCACCCTGCACGGCACCTTCGTGCTCTGCAACGCCGAGGTGGTCGAGGCGAGCCGCAACGAGAAGGCCCGCGAGGGCTGCATGAGCGTGCCCGACTTCACCGGCGACGTGAAGCGCGGCTCGCGCCTCACCGTGCGCGGCCAGTTACCGCTCACCGGCGAGGAGGTCGAGTTCGCGACCGATGCCTTCGAGGCACGCGCGCTCCAGCACGAGATCGACCACACCGACGGGCTGCTGTTCCTGGACCGGGTCGCCGGCGCCCACGCCATCTATCCTCGCCAGACGTACTTGTGACCAGCGCCGACCGCGCTGATCGCCCGCCCCCGTATCCCAACTGGTTAGAGGAAGCCGACTTAAACTCGGCACAGTCTGGGTTCGAATCCCAGCGGGGGCACCAGTGTCAGAAGGCGCGATCCTCGACCAGGTGGCGCATCGTCGGTGTCGAGTGCCGGACGAGGTGCTGTTGGGACTGGGGTGTCGCCCAGACCTTCTGCAGTGCGACGCCGAAGGCGCTGGCCTGGTCGTCCGAGTCGAAGTCGAGCTCGACGACCACCTCGTGCGGATCGTCGGTGGCCTGGGTGATGCGGTAGGACCGGACGCCGTTGTCGGCGCGGAACCTGTCGAACTTGTCGAACGTCTGCTTCCACGCAGCGAAGTCGTGGACGGTGTTCTCGATGTGGAGTGTGGTGGTCATGGGGCAAGCCTGCGTGCCGCCAGCGACCGGCAACATCCCCGAACTCGGGGATCCTGAGGGCCCTCGAACGGACCTACGCTGCAGACGTGGACCTGATCGCGCGTGCCGAGCAGCACTGTCGGGCCGGGCTCTCCGATCGCGTGTTGCGGGAGCGCCTGCTCGAGACCGTGCGGTCGGTCGTGCCGTTCGACGCCCATGTCTTCGCCCTCACCGACCCGGTCACCGGCGTGGGGAGCTCGCCGCATGCCACCGTCCCGCCCGAAGCGATGGCCCAGTTGTGTGAGGTGATCCGGCGGCGCTACCTGGAGCCGGACCTCGACGAGTGGTGCCGGTGGCTCGGCAGGTTCGACGTCACCGATGTCGTCCGCGTGACCTTTGCTGACCGGTACGGCGCCTGGGGCTGGCTCGAGCTCTGGCGGACGGGTGGAGCGCCGTTCGGTTCCGGGGAGAGGGCCGCGCTCGACGCCCTCCATCCGGTGGTGACGACCGGACTGCGCGCCGCCGCGGCCCGTACCTTCGTCGATCCCCCCGAGGACCTGGCGCCGCTGGAGCCGGGCATCGTGTTGCTCGACGGCGACCTCCAGGTCCGGTCTCAGACCGATGCCGCCGCCGAAGCGCTGCTGCGCCTGCTGCCGCCGGAGGAGCCTGTTCCGCCCGTGCCGGCGGCGGCGTACAACGTCGGCGCGGCACTGCTCGCTCGCGAACAGGCGGACCGACCGTGGGAGTCGTCGGCGCGCGTGCACCTCGGGGCGAACCGCTGGGTCAGCGTGCGCGCGGCCAGGTTGGGTGCGGACATCGCGGTGTCGATCGGACCGGCCACGGGAGCGGAGCGGACGGACCTCCTGGCGCGGGTGCACGGACTGTCCCCGCGGGAGACCGAGGTGCTCGGGCTGGCCGTGCACGGACTGGACTCGCGAGCCATCGCCGAGCGCCTGACCATCGCTCCGACGACCGCCGAGGACCACCTCCGTGCGCTCCTCGCGAAGACCGGCGCCGCCTCACGCCAGGTCCTCCTGTCGCGCGCACTCGGAATCTGACCGTGGCCCCTTGACTTCAGGTTGACCTGAAACGGGACAGTGTTCCCATGCGCCATCGCGACCACAAGCACGATCACACGCACGATCACGGGCACCCCCACGACGAGGACCTCGAGACGCTCCGGCAGGCACTGAGCGCCGAGGCCTGGAACGAGCGGTACTCCGGCAGCGACCGCGTCTGGAGCGGCAAGCCCAACCAGCGCCTGGTCGAACAGGCCATCGACCTCGATCCCGGTACCGCGCTCGACGTGGCCTGCGGCGAGGGTGGCGATGCCATCTGGCTGGCCCGGCAGGGCTGGGACGTCACGGCCGTCGACGTCTCGGAGGTCGCCCTCGAGAAGGTGGCGACCCACGCGGAGGAGGCCGGCGTCACCAGCCACATCAGGATCGGCCTGTACGACGCCCTGCGCGACCCGCGCCCCGCGGGCCACCGCACCTTCGACCTCGTGACCGTGAGCTTCCTGCACGTCCCGATCCCCGACTTCAACGACATCTACCGCGGCATCGCCGAGGCGGTCGCTCCCGGTGGACGGTTGCTGGTCACCGCGCACCACCCCCACGACGTCGACTCGGGCGCCCGGCACTCGCACGGCGACGGGTTGCTGTTCGAGCCCGAGCGCGTGCTCGAGGCGCTCGGTGCCGACACTGACGGCAGCCCGTGGGTGATCGAGGTGGCCGAGACGCAGGACCGCGAGCAGGCGATGCCCGAGGGGCCGATGAAGGTGCGTGACACCGTGGTGCGACTGCGCCGCGAGGGCTGACCGCCAGCTGACAACCGGGGCGAGGGGTCACCTTCTGGCGTCGGCGTCGTTGAACGAGCGTGCGAACTGGAACGCGTTCTACCGTTCTGGCGGCTGCGGCCGCCCTGCTCGCCGGCGCGCTGACGGGCCTGAGCCCGGCGCGCGCCCAGGAGTCGGCTCCGCTCGCGCAGCCAGCGGTCGTCGTACCGGCTGCAGCGCAAGCGGAGCCGGACCCCGTGCCGCAGCTGCGTCGTGAGGGGCGCTGGCTGGTGGACGAGCACGGACGGGTCGTCATCGTGCACGGCTTCAACCTGGTCTGGAAGCTCGATCCGTACGTGCCGCCGGACACCGCGGAGGGCTTCACCGAGGCCGACGCCGCCTGGCTCGCGCGGTACGGCTTCAACGGCGTACGGCTCGGCACCCTGTGGGCGGGCCTGACGCCGGACGCTCCCGGCGTCGGCGACCCGGCGTACCGCGACGGGTGGCAGCGGGTGATGGACCTGCTCGCCGACCGCGGCATCTGGATGCAGCTCGACATGCACCAGGACCAGTGGCACGAGACGTACGGCGGCGAGGGCGTGCCGGACTGGGCTCTGCACCGGCCGAAGGTGTTGAGCCTGCTCCCGCCGATCAACCTGCCGTTCCCGATGGGCTACTGGACGCCGGAGAACTCGCTGGTCTTCGACGAGTTCTGGGCCAACAAGCACCACGGTGTGGACGACTGGGCGGCCGCCTGGCAGGTCGCGGCGGGTTGGTGGAAGGACCAGTCGCACCTGATGGGCTACGACCTGATGAACGAGCCGTGGATGGGCCTGGAGTGGCTCGCCTGCTTCACCGGCGGCTGCGAGAACGCCTATGTCAAGGAGCTCCAGCCGGCCTTCGAGAAGGTCACCCGGGCCATCCGCCAGGTCGACCCCGACAACGTCGTCTGGTGGGAACCCCAGCAGCTCGCCGCCGGCCGACAGGTACCGACCTACCTCAAGCCGATGGCGGGGGAGGACCAGCTCGGGTACTCCTGGCACAACTACTGCCAGGACGTGTTCCTGGAGTCGCAGGGCCTGCCGTTCGGCAATGTGGAGAACTGCTGGAAGTTCAGCCAGGAACGTACGACGACCGCGCTCGCCCAGGCCCAGCGGATCAATGCCGCGCCGATGATGAGCGAGTGGGGCGCGACCGACAACCTCCGCGCGATCGAGATCGACGCGGCGGTGGCCGACCGGAACCTGATGGGCTGGTCGCACTGGGCCTACAAGCAGTGGCAGGACCCGACGACCGCTGATGACGCTCAGGGGATGTTCCACGACGACACGGACTTCTCCTCGGTCAAGCAGGAGAAGTTGCGACTGCTGGTGCGGACCTACGCACAGGCGACCGCGGGTGAACCGCTGGCGATGAGCTTCGACGCCACGACGGGAGCCTTCTCCTACCGGTACCGCGCCACCGGGATCGAGGCGCCGACCGAGATCTTCGTCAGCCCCTTGCACTACGCCGACGGCTACCGCGTCGAGGTCACCAACGGCACCTGGGAAGCCGGTCAGGACGGCCGGATCCTGGTGCGTCCGGCCGTGGCCGGTTCCGACGTCGTCGTCCAGATCACGGCACGCTGAAGAGCCCCCACGGGAACGTTCCTGCCCGGTTGAGCGTTTTCTCTTCATCGAGCCGCCTAGACTGGTGGCACAGACGAAAGCGTGACCAGGGCAGCCACCGTGGCGGCCCGGCAGACGCGCAAGCCTGCGGAGGAGATCATGCGCAGCAACAACCCGGTGTTCAGTCGCTCGGAGGAGTTCAACCGCTCCGGCGCCGCCGCCTACCAGGGGTTCGGCCAGCAGCAGTACGACGGCTACACCCAGCCCGGTCACGTCACCACGGAGTCGCCGCAGGGCGGGCGCCGGATGACGATCGACTCGGTCGTCCAGACCACCGCGATCACGTTGGCCATCACGGTCGTCGTTGCCGCGGCCACGTGGTTCCTCACCCCCGACATCAACAGCGAAGAAGCGATCGGCACGCTCAGCGCGGCGCTGATCATCGGCTCGGGCGCTGCGTTCGTCCTGTCGCTGGTCAACTCGTTCAAGCGGGTCATCAGCCCGGCGCTGGTCATTGCCTTCGCCGTTGCTGAGGGCGTTGCCCTCGGTGCGTTGAGCAAGTTCTACGACGCGATGTTCCCCAGCGAGGAGTTCGGCGGCGTCGTCGTCCAGGCCGTTGTCGGCACGTTCGCTGCGTTCGCAGGCACGCTCGCGGCGTACAAGTTCTTCGACATCAAGGTCGGCGACAAGTTCCGCACGTTCGTCATTGCGGCGATGTTCGGCATGGTGGCGCTCAGCCTCATGGAGGTCGTGCTCGGCCTGTTCGGCAACGGACTCGGCCTGTTCGGCTTCAGCACGATGGGCCTGATCTTCGCCATCGGCGGCCTCGTCCTCGGTGTGTTCATGCTGATCCTCGACTTCGACTTCGTCGAGCGGGGTGTGGCCGCTGGTCTCCCCGAGCGCGAGTCGTGGCGTGCGTCCTTCGGCCTGCTCGTCAGCCTGGTCTGGATCTACACCAACCTGCTCCGGATCCTCGCGATCCTCCAGCAGGACTGATTCGCCCGGCGACTACGCGTCGCCTTCGACGGCCTCCGGCCCACCACTGGTGGGTGCGGAGGCCTTCGTCGTCTCATGGACCATTTCGTGGGCCTCGGGCGCCTCGCCGGGCACGTGCTGACGGCTGCGGCGGTGCCGCAGTTCGACCCACAGGCCGCGGACGCCGGCCCGCAGGCCGCCGATCTCGGTGCCGTCCAGCTCGGTGCCGGGCTCGTTGACAGCCTGGATCGCGGCCCGGCTGACCGGGAGCACGCCTTCTCCACGGAACGCTTCGAGCTCGGCCTCGGCTGCCGGCACCTGTTCCAGGGCGGCCAGGACGGACGGGATGAGGACTCCCGCCAACGCCTTGTAGCCCTCCACGGACGGGTGGAACTGGTCGGGACCGAAGAGCAGGGCGGGCGCCGCGGCGAACTCCGGGCCGAGCACGTCGCCGAGCGAGACCGTGCGTGCGCCGGCCTGGATGACGGCGATGGTCTGCGCGGCGGCAAGGCGGCGTGACCACGCCCGGGCGACCTGGCGCAGCGGGGGAGCGATCGGCTGGACCGTGCCCATGTCCGGGCAGGTGCCGACGACGACCTTCGCCCCGGCATCCATCAGGCGTCGTACGCCCTCGGAGAGGTAGCGCACCGACTG
>JAKFEI010000088.1:0-9642 GCA_036675765.1 Nocardioides sp.
GCACCCACGGACGCGGCGATCTCCTCGGGCTCCAGGCCGTTGGCGATCAGCTCGGCGCGGGTCGCGAAGTCGATGCCGTAGAAGCACGGCCACTTGACCGGCGGGCTGGAGATCCGGACGTGCACCTCGAGGGCGCCCGCTTCGCGGAGCATCCGGACCTGGGCGCGCTGGGTGTTGCCGCGCACGATCGAGTCGTCGACGACCACGATCTTCTTGCCGCGGATCATGTGCTCCAGGGCGTTGAGCTTGAGCCGGATGCCGAGCTGGCGCAGGGTCTGGCTGGGCTGGATGAAGGTCCGACCGACGTAGGCGTTCTTCACGAAGCCCTGGCCGAACGGGATGCCGCTCTCCAGCGCATAGCCAGCAGCAGCCGGGGTGCCGGACTCGGGGACCGGGATGACCAGGTCGGCATCGACCGGGAACTCGCGGGCCAGTTGCCGACCCATCTCGACGCGCGCCTCGTGGACGCTGCGGCCCGCGATGGTGGCGTCGGGGCGGGCGAGGTAGACGTACTCGAACACGCAACCCTTGCGGCGCGGCTCGGCGAACTTGTGCGAACGCAGGCCGTCCTCGTCGATGACGATCAGCTCGCCCGGCTCGACCTCGCGCACGATGCTGGCGCCGACGGTCGCCAGAGCGGAGTCCTCGCTGGCCACGACCCAGCCGCGCTCCAATCGACCGAGCACGAGCGGCCGGATGCCCTCGGGGTCGCGGGCGGCGTACAGGGTGTTCTCGTTCATGAACACGAACGAGAACGCGCCGTTGACCTGCGGCAGCAGTTCCATGGCGCGGGCTTCGAGCGACTGGTCGGGGTGGTGCGCGAGCAGCGCGGTGACCAGGCTGGTGTCGTTGGTCGCTGCTTCGAGGTTGCGGGCGTGGATGTCCAGCTCGCCCTCGTCGCTCGGCAGCTCGGCGACCATCTCCGCAAGCTCGGCGGTGTTGATGAGGTTGCCGTTGTGGCCGAGCGCGATCGATCCGTCGGCCGTGGGCCGGAAGGTCGGCTGCGCGTTCTGCCAGGTGCTGGCGCCGGTCGTCGAGTACCGACAGTGGCCGACCGCGAGGTGTCCACCGAAGGACGCGAGGGTGTTCTCGTCGAAGACCTGGGAAACCAGTCCCATGTCCTTGTAGACGAGGATCTGCCGACCATTGCTGACCGAGATCCCTGCAGACTCCTGGCCGCGGTGCTGCAAGGCATAGAGACCGAAGTAGGTCAGTTTGGCGACGTCTTCACCGGGGGCCCACACACCAAAGACTCCGCACACGGTGCTGAGCCTACCGGCCGAGCGCCGGATCCCTCATTTCGTCCGAGTTGGGGTTTGTCACCGTCGAGTTGGGGTTTGTCACCGTCGAGTTGTGAGTTGTCACCGTCGAACGCGCGTCAAGATGCGCTCCAGATCGACCTGTACGGCGACGCTACGCTCCGCCGGTGGCAAGAAACGAGATGCAGGTCAGCGAGATTCGCTTCGCCATTCCAACGGGGACAGCAGACGCGGACGTTTCACGCGTCGCCTCAACCATCGGCTCCTTCGATGTCACCGGTCTGGTCATCGACGGAGCCCGCGTCGGCGCTCCTGGCTGGGTGTTCGCTCGCACCCTCGGCGACACGGCCGACGAGACGCTGCTGTTCTTCGATGCAGAGCGGGACGCGACCGCCTTCCTCCTGCCCTGGAAGACCGTGCACGATGCGTTGATCGAGTTGTTCGGCGACGGAGTCCTCGTCGGCACCGAGCTCGATCTCGGGAACGGCCAGAAGGTCCTGGAGAACGGCTTGTTCGCCCTCGGCGGCGACCACGCTGCCCTGGCCGTGCTGGCCCACCAGTCGGACCACCTGTTCGCGGGCTATGCCTCAGGCAGCAAACGAGCCATGGTCGCAGCACGTGTCGGAAAGTGGGTGGCCGTGTCGGGGCACGGACCCGCCACGGACGCGGACCTCGTCGAGAACCTCGACGACCGGATGTGGGAGATCGCCGTGGCGGCCGGCGGTCGATCTCCCGCGCTGGTCCTGTGGCGTCGCGGGGCGTTCACCCACGCCGCTCTCCTCCGCAAGGGCGACCTCCACCAGCGTCTGCTGTGGGGTCCGGACTGGACGGTGATCGAGCCCGCGTCGCTGTACCGCCACGAACTCCAGGAGTTCGTCGCCACGGTGACCGACGACCTCGGCCTCGGCGAGCCCGACGGGGCCGAGTTGATCAAGAGGTTCGGCCTCGACCAACAGCAGGCCGTCCACCTACGTGCCCTCATCCGACGTCCAGTTGCCGACATTCCCGGGCTGATCGAGGTCCTGGGCCTGCCGGCAGTCATCGGCGACGTCTTCGTCGGCGAATGCAGCCTGACCGACCTGCCCCAGGCACGGGTCTTCCCCGTCCGGACCCTGAAGGAGTTGGCCAAGGCTGAGTTCTCCGGCAACGGCGCCGAGCCGCTGCCACCCGACCCGGCGGCGCCACCGCCGAAACGGCGCTGGCGCCGCGTTTCCTGATCAGACGCAGCAACAAACCCCAACTCGCGCGTGACAAACCCCAACTCGGCGAATCAGGACGCGCCCAGGTTGCGGAGCAGGAGGGCCTCGGCGAGCAGGACCTTCTCGAACTCGGCCAGGTGCAGGCCCTCGTTGGGGCCGTGGGCCCGGGTGTCGGGGTCCTCGACGCCGGTCACGAGCACGGAGGCCTGCGGGAAGGTCTCGAGGAACTCCGCGATGAACGGGATCGAGCCACCCACGCCCATGTCGACCGGTTCGGTGCCGTCCCAGGCCTCGGCGAACGCGGCCCGCGCGGCGTCGTACGACGGCCCGGTGGCGTCGATCTTCGTGGCCTCACCGGTGTCGACGACCGTCGTGGTCAGCGTGGCGCCCCACGAGACGTTGGCCTCGAGGTGGCGCTGCAGGCAGGCCAGCGCGTTCTCGGTGGTGTCGCCGGGGGCGATCCGGAGCGAGATCTTCGCGCGGGCCGCGGGGACGAGCGTGTTGGAGGCGCCGTCGACCTTGGGTGCGTCGAGGCCGGTGATGCTGAGTGCGGGCTTGGTCCAGAGGCGCTCGACCGCCGAGCCCTCGCCGATCCACTCGATGCCGGCCGCGGCGCCGGACTCGGCCCGCAGGCGGTCCTCCGGGTAGTCGACGTCGGCGGCGGGGCCGCTGAAGAGGCCGTCGACGGCCACGTTGCCGCGGTCGTCGTGCAGCGTGGCGATCAGGCGGGACAGGGTGATCAGGGCGTCCGGCACGAGGCCACCCCACATGCCCGAGTGCACCGCGTGGGTCAGCGTGCGGACCTCGACGTCGACGCGGACCAGGCCACGGAGCGAGGTGGTGAGGGCGGGGACACCGATGTCCCAGTTGCCCGAGTCGGCGATCACGATGACGTCAGCGGCGAGGCGGTCCTGGTAGGCCTTGAGCAGCGCGGGGAGCGTGTCGGAACCGACCTCCTCCTCGCCCTCGATGAAGACCTTCACCGTGACCGGCAGCTCGTCGCCGAACGCCCGCAGCGCGGCGATGTGGGTGATGATCCCGGCCTTGTCGTCCGCGGCACCGCGCCCGTAGAGGCGGCCGTCGCGCTCGGTCGGCTCCCACGGCGGGCTGTCCCACTCGGCGTGGTCGTTCTCGGGCTGGACGTCGTGGTGCGCGTAGAGCAGCACGGTGGGCGCACCGTCCGGGCCGGCCCGGTGGCCGATCACGGCAGGCGGAGCGCCGTCGTACGCACGAACGATCTCGACGTCGACGCCTTCGGCGGCGAACAGGTCGGCCGTCGCCTGGGCGCTGACCTCCACCTGGTCGAGGCGGGCGGGGTCAGCGCTGACGGACTGGATCCGGACGAGGGCCTCGAGGTCCGATCGGACGCCCGGGAGGAGCTCGGCAAGACGCGTACGCAGGTCATGGGTGGAGACAGGTGCGGTCATGGCCCCAACTTATGACGTGGCCGCGTGTCGCCGAAATCACCCCAGGGGGAGGTACGGCGCCAGGTCGGTGCGCTCGCCGCTGGCGCGAACTCTCCCCGACTCGACGGCATCGGCCCAGGTGAGCTCGCCGGTCGCCAGTGCGATCCAGGTCGCCGCGTCGGTCTCGATGACAGCCGGCGGCGTGCCGCGGGTGTGGCGTACCCCCTCCACCACCTGGACGGCGGCGTACGGCGGCACCCGGACCTCCACCGACTTTCCGGGCGCGATCGCCTCGAGCAGCGCGAGGTAGTGCTTCGTGAGGAGCCGCAGGTCGGCGCGCGGCGGTTCCTCGGCACCGGCGATCGCCGCAGCGACGTGTGCCAGGGCGGCAGCGACGTCTTCAGGGGAGGAAATGCGCAGTCGGGCAGGCATGGCACTCCATTGTCCCGTACTGCTCGTGGGTGGGCCCTTCCGGTGTCCCGTGGGGCGGCCCGTCAGAATGGGCCCATGGTTCTCCGTCGCTGTGCTGCCGCTGCCTTCGGGCTACTGGTCCTCGCACCGGGGCTCGCCGCCTGCGGTGACGACGCCGGCGTCGAGGTCGGCGACGTCGTGGCGGCCCGCGACGACGCCCAGTTCAGCGACGGTTCGCCCTCGTCCGTGGCCCTGCCCCGCGGACGGCTCGAGATCTCCCTCGGCGAGCCGACCGACGACCTCAGTGCCGACGACACCCGCCAACTGGAGGCGATCACGGCGCCCGCGGGCAGCACGTTCGTGCCACTGACGTGGCAGTACGACGCCGCGACCTTCAACGACTACGCCGACTTCCTCACCACCGAGAGCACCCCCGCGATCACGCTCGTGGCCGACGGGGCGTCGTACCGCCTTCCTGCGCCACGCGAGACGGGCGAAGGGTCCGCGTCGTTCTACGTGCTCGTCTCCGGATCGGCGAAGGAGCCCAGCCTCGCGGTCGACTTCGACGGGGTGAAGCAGACCGTCGACCTGACCACCGGGGAGCGCGACGCCGGCCTGGCGGAGCCCCTCTACGACCTCAAGCCACCGAAGGACAAGGCACGCGCCTGCACCAAGGACGCGACCTTCGCCGAGAAGGTCGTCGTGGCGGACTTCGCCTGCAGCGTGCGCCGCGTGGTGCGCCTTCCCTACGCCGGCAGCGCCTGGGCCGAGCCCGACCACACCTGGCTGGGCGTCACGATCCGTACCTCACTGGGCCGCTACGCCGTGTCCTCCGACGCGCGCTCCGGAGCGGTCTACTACCCCCTCGAGGTCAAGCCGACCTTCACGCTGGGCAAGATCAAGTCCGCCGCCGTCATCGAGGACACCGCATCCCGGTCGTGCCCCGACCTCACGCAGGGCGGCTGCACCACCGTCTACAACGTGGTCTTCGACCTGGCCGAGGGAGCCTCGACCCGGCTCGATGCCACCTTCACCTACGACATGACCCAGACGACGATCTACGGCGGCGCGGACGCGGCGGAAGAGATCACGGCGGACATCGAGGTCCGCACCAAGGTTCGCTGACCCGGCCGGGCGAGGCCGGAGTCGATCAGCCCAGGGCGGCCGGCAGGGTCGCCGTCCAGGCGTCCCGCAGGTCAGCGACGGCGACGTCGAACTGCCCCTCGACCACCAGGGACTCGCCGCCGGTGGTGCCGAGCACGGTCATCGGGACGTCGTGGCGTGCACACAGCGCACGCAGCTCGTCGATGTCCACGTCCTCGACGGTGACGACGGCGCGCGCCGCCGACTCGGCGAACAGGCCGACGAAGGCGTCACCCTCGAGCGTCACGGTGGCTCCGATGCCGCTCACCATGGCGCCCTCGGCCAGCGTCTGCGCCAGGCCACCGTCGGACAGGTCGTGCGCGCTGGTCGCCACGCCGACGAGGTCCTTCAGGAGCCGGGCGAGGCTGCGCTCGGCAGCCAGGTCGACCTGCGGCGGCAGGCCGCCGAGGTGGCCGTGCACCACGTTGGCCCACTCGGAGCCGGACAGCTCCTCGCGGGTGGTGCCGAGCAGGACGATCTGCTCGCCGGCCGCCTGGAAGGACGACGGCGTCCGACGTCGTACGTCGTCGACGACGCCGAGCACGGCCACGACAGGTGTCGGCAGGATGGCCGTCTCGCCGGTCTGGTTGTAGAGGCTGACGTTGCCGCCGGTGACCGGGATGCCGAGCTCGAGGCAGGCATCCTTCAGGCCGCGGCAGGCCTCGGCGAACTGCCACATCACGTCGGGGTCCTCGGGCGAGCCGAAGTTCAGGCAGTCGCTGACGGCCAGCGGGAGGGCGCCGCCGGTGGCCACGTTCCGGTAGGCCTCCGAGAGGGCGAGCTGCGCGCCGGCGTACGGGTCGAGCTTGGCGAACCGGCCGTTGCAGTCGGTCGAGACGGCAACGCCGAGGTTGGTCTCGTCGTCGACGCGGATCATGCCGCTGTCGTTGGGCTGCGCGAGCACGGTGTTGCCGCGGACGTAGCGGTCGTACTGGTCGGTGATCCAGGACTTGTCGCACAGGTTGGGGCTGGCCACGAGGCGGATCAGGGTCTCGCGGAGCTCGTCGCCGGTGGCAGGCCGGGTCAGCGTGTCGGCGCTGTCGGACTGGAGGGCGTCCTGCCACGCCGGTCGGGCGAACGGGCGGTGGTAGACCGGACCCTCGTGGGCGACCGTCTTGGGATCCACGTCGACGACGGTCTCCCCGTGCCAGTCGATCACGAGCCGGCCGTTGCCGGTGACCTCGCCGATCGTGGCGGCCTCGACGTCCCACTTGGCGCAGATCGCCATGAACGTGTCCTCGTCCTCCGGGGCGATGACAGCCATCATCCGCTCCTGCGACTCGGACATCAGGATCTCTTCTGGAGACAGCGTCGAGTCCCGCAGCGGCGCCCGGTCGAGCTCGACGTGCATGCCGCCGTCGCCGGCACTGGCGAGCTCGGACGTGGCGCAGGAGATGCCGGCAGCACCGAAGTCCTGGATACCCCGGACGATGCCGGACGCGAACAGCTCGAGCGTGCACTCGATGAGGAGCTTCTCCATGAAGGGGTCGCCGACCTGGACGCTGGGCCGCTTGGCCGGCCCGTCCTCCTCGAACTCCACCGAGGCCAGGATGGAGGCGCCGCCGATGCCGTCACCGCCGGTGCGGGCGCCGTACATGATGACGAGATTTCCGGCGCCGGACGCCTGCGCCAGATGGAGGTCCTCGTGCCTCAGCACGCCGACGCAGAGGGCGTTGACGAGCGGGTTGCCGAGGTAGCTCTCGTCGAAGACGGCCTCGCCACCGATGTTGGGGAGGCCGAGGCAGTTCCCGTAGCCACCGACGCCGGCCACGATTCCGGGCAGCACCCGGTGGGTGTCGGGGGCGTCGAGGGGGCCGAAGCGCAGCGGGTCCATGACAGCCACCGGGCGGGCACCCATCGCGAGGATGTCGCGGACGATGCCACCGACGCCGGTGGCGGCGCCCTGGTAGGGCTCGACGTAGGACGGGTGGTTGTGCGACTCGATCTTGAACGTGACCGCGTAGCCCTGGCCGATGTCGAGGACGCCGGCGTTCTCGCCGATGCCGGCGAGCATCTTGCCGACCGGCGTCTCCTGCGGGATCTCGCTGAACTGCTTGAGGTGCACCTTGGAGGACTTGTAGGAGCAGTGCTCGCTCCACATGACCGAGTACATCGCCAGCTCCGAGCTGGTGGGACGACGGCCGAGGATCTCGCGGATCTTGGCGTATTCGTCGGCCTTGAGGCCGAGTTCGGCCCACGGCTGCTCGCGGTCGGCATCCGACGCCGCGACGGCCACGGTGTCGAGGGTGCCACTCATTGACGGGGTGGCTGGCCGCTGGGAAGTCGTGTCGGGCACGGCGCCAATCTACAAGCGGGCGTCGGGTCGCTCTTCGCCGGGCGCGACCTCGACGACGGTCAGGTTCGCGGGCCGCAACTCGGCGGCGGCCGCTGTCTCGTCGCCGATGGCCGACTCGTCGACCTCGAGCCCCGACTCGTCACGCTTGTCGTCCTCGCGCTCGGCCTGCCGCTCCGCCTTGCGGGCGGCGCGCTCGGCGCGCTTCTCGGCGATCGCGGCCTGCTTGGCCTCCTTGGCCGCCTGCTTGGCGGCTTCCTTCTCCCGCGCCAGGCGGGCCGCGTCGTCGTCCTGTGCTCCTGGGAGCTTGGGGGTGGCCAGTCGACTCGATCCCCCGCTCGTACGACGCCCCGCCGCGCCGCCGCTCATGGCTGACCCGCTGCGCATCGCACCCGCGGCCATGCCGCCCCCCATCGGCGGCATGCCACCCTGCAGCGGAGGACCACCGGCGCCACGGCGTCGAGCAGCACCGCTGGCGGCGGCACCGAGGATCGGCGCGAGTCCAGCCGTGGCGATGCCGGACAGGTTCGGCATCGAGACCGAGATCGGACCGATGGGAGGCAGGCCCACACCGGACTCTGCCGTGCCGAGCACGGAGGTCGACGCCGGATCGACGCTGCCGACACCCGAGACCTCGATGTTGAACGACTCGACGGGAAAGGCGCCGCCAGCGAGCTGGACCAGGGACGCGCGGACCAGCATGAACTCGGCTCGGGCAGAGCGCAGCCGGGTGCTCTCGGTGTCGAGGGAGAGAGTCAGGCGGCGGCGGATCTCATCCGCCTCCATCTCACAACGGCTGACCTTGGCACGGTCGTCGTCGTCCTCCTCGCGGAAGACGAGCACGCGGTCGGCGCCGATCACCGTGTGAGGGACCAGGCTGACGTTGACCCACGCCTGGTCGAGCTCCTTCTGGCTGGAGGTGACCATGCTGCTCACTGCGCTGAGGGAACCCGCGATCTGTCCGGCGAGGGTCGTGAACCGGTCGAGGTTCTCGATCACCTGCCGTCGATGGCTCTCATAGCTCTCGGCGGTCGCTGCGTCCCAGCCGTCCAGCGCATGGCGGGCGGCGTCGACGAGGTCGTCGGCGCGGCGCGACATCATCCGGCCCAGCTCCGACCACTTGGCCGCCGCCCGCTCGAGGGGGCGCACGTCGGCGCGCAGCTCCCACTTGTTGGCCGGCACGTCAGCGACCCCCGCCGTGGCCGGGTGGGAGGCCGAATCCGCCGTGACCGGACGAGCGGCCGGGGCCGGTGTGCGTGAAGGAGTGGGAGGCGCGCGTGATGTCCGCGGCCACGGTCTCGTCGGCGTCGAGGGCATCGCGCGCCGCGTCGACCAGCCCGGTGACGCCGATCTCCAGCGCCTGGACCAGGGCGAGGACCACCTCACCGGCGTCGGTCAGCGAGTCGGCGTAGGCCGCCTTGACGTTCATCGTCCCGGCGGCGTCACCGAGGCCCTCGCACGCCGCGGTCAGCGCCTCCTGTGCGTCGGCCCAGCCGGTGGACATCGACTCGAGGATGCTCTCCGATGACGCGGCGAGGTCGACCAGCTTGGCCGGCTCGACCTGCATCAGCTCACGTCTCCCGAATCCGCTCACCTTCTCGGGATACCCCTGCACGTGGGCGTCAAACCCCCAGCGAGAAGCCTGTGGGGAAACAAATCGGGGTGACCGGTTTCACCCGGTCCGGATCGGGGAACGGATGCGGGCACAACCCTGAAGCCCCTAGGAGCGCCCATGTCCGCCGTGATGACTGTCGACCTCTCCGAGCTCGATGCCTGGTCCGCCCAGGTCCAACGCGCCAGCGACGACCTGACCGGCATCAGCCGCAACGGCAGCTCCAGCCTGGTCCAGAGCGACTTCGGCCCGATCCTCGAGACGATGATGGGGGCCTACAACTCGCTGCTCCCCTCGGTCAACCAGGCCCTCGAGGACA
>JAKFEI010000225.1:0-9621 GCA_036675765.1 Nocardioides sp.
TCCCTCGGCTACGTCTCCTCCAGCCTCGTCAAGGAGGTCGCGGCACTCGGCGGCAACGTGTCCGAACTGGTGCCCGCGTCCGTCCACCAGCGCCTCGTTGCGCGCCTCGCGGAACGGGCGGGCCAGGAGTGAGCCCAGCACTGAGCATCGACCGCGTTTTGCCCGGTCAGAGCGCTGACCCTAAGATTGATCCGATCTGTTGTGCCCGGACCTGGAAGTGATTCACCTGAACGACCTGGACCCGAGAGCGCCGCTCGTGCTCGATACACGCGAGCTCGGCCGCCGTCCGGGGTCCCAGCGTGAGGTGGTGCTGACAGTGCCGGCCCCGGCAGATCTGGGCATCGAAGTCCTCGCCGTACCCGAAGGCGCGCCGGTCGAACTCGACTTGCGCATGGAAGCGGTCATGGAAGGTGTGCTCATCACCGGTACGGCGCAAGCCGGGCTGGAGGGTGAGTGTGCGCGGTGCCTGGAACCGATCCGCGAAGACCTCGTGGTGAATTTCCAGGAACTGTTCGTCTACGACGACATCCGGGATTCCGCTGACGCGGAAGAGGACGACGAGGTCAGCATGCTGCGGGACGACCTGGTCGACCTGGAGCCGCTGCTGCGGGACGCGGTGGTGCTTGCACTGCCGTTCCAGCCGCTGTGTGAGGACGACTGTCCGGGGTTGTGCGTCGAATGTGGCGCACGGCTGGCGGATGACCCGGACCACACGCACGAGGCGGCGATCGACCCGCGTTGGACGGCGCTGACAGCGCTGGCCGAAGAAGCCCACGAAGACCACAAGGACTAGCGCTCACCCGAGCGTCGACGTTCCCCGATTTCAAGGAGAAGACATGGCTGTTCCGAAGCGGAAGATGTCGCGCAGCAACACGCGGCACCGTCGTTCTGCGTGGAAGGCCGTCGCCCCGGTGCTGGTCACCTGTGCCAACCCGGCGTGCGGTGCCAAGCACCTCCCGCACCGCGCGTGCGGCACCTGCGGCCAGTACGGCGCGCGCGCCGCCCGTCGCCAGGTCCTCTGAGGCCTGCAGCATCACCGACTACGTCGAGCTGCGTCGAGCGCTCGGGGATCCCACACTGGACCCCGAGCTGCTCGACCGCGCCCTGACGCACCGCTCCTACGCCTACGAGAACGGTGGTCTTCCGACCAACGAGAGGCTGGAGTTCCTCGGTGACTCGGTGCTCGGCGTCGTCGTCACCGAAACGCTCTACCTGATCCACCCGGACCTCTCCGAGGGGCGGCTCGCGAAGCTCCGTGCTGCGGTCGTCAACGCCCGCGCACTGGCCGGCGTCGCCCGCGACATGGGCCTCGGCAAGCACATCAAGCTGGGACGCGGCGAGGAAGCCACCGGCGGTCGCGACAAGGCCTCGATCCTGTCCGACACCGTCGAGGCGGTGATCGGCGCGATCCACCTCAGCGGAGGCGGGATCACCACCTCCTCCGAGGTCGTCCACCGGCTCTTCGACCCGCTCATCGAGGCGGCTTCGGCGCTCGGTGCGGGCCTGGACTGGAAGACCTCGCTCCAGGAGCTCGCCGCCGAGCAGTCCCTGGGCGTGCCCGAGTACGTCATCGAGGACGACGGCCCGGACCACCTGAAGACCTTCACTGCGCAGGTTCGCGTCGGCGAGCGCCTCTACGGCAACGGCACCGGCCGCTCGAAGAAGGAAGCCGAGCAGGGCGCCGCCGAGACGGCGTACGGCGAGATCGCCACGGACCTGGGTCTCGACGCCCACGGTCGTCCGATCGCCGCCGGCAGCTGACCTCCGCCCGACTGTCGACCCCGATGCGCCGTGCCTGAGCTTCCCGAGGTCGAGGTCGTCCGCGCCGGGCTCGAGCGCCACATCGTCGGCGCCACGATCACCGCGATCGACGTCCTCCACGACCGTCCCGTACGACGCCACCCTTCCGGCGCTGCGGGCTTCGCCGCCGCGCTCACCGGCCGCCGCATCGACGGGGCGCGCCGCCGGGGCAAGTACCTCTGGCTGCCGCTCGACGACGGCAACGCGATCCTCGGCCACCTCGGGATGAGCGGGCAGATGCTGGTGCAGCCGACCGACGCCCCGGCCGAGCGCCACCTGCGCGTCCGCTTCCGGCTCAGCGCCCCGCAGGTCGAGGAGGTTGCCCAGCAACCGTCTCGAGACCAGGAGCTCCGGTTCGTCGACCAGCGCATGTTCGGTGGCCTGTCCGTGTCGCTCGGCGGCGCCGAGCTGCCGCCCGAGATCGCCCACATCGCCCGCGACCCCATGGACCCCGAGTTCGACGACGAGCTCTTCATCGCGCGTCTGCGCAAGCGCACGTCCGGCGTGAAGCGCCTGCTCCTGGACCAGGGCCTGATCTCCGGCGTCGGCAACATCTACGCCGACGAGGCACTGTGGCGCGCGGGCCTGCACGGTGAGCGCCCGGGGGAGCGGCTCACCCGCAAGCAGGCCGTCGAGCTGCTGCGCCACGCCCGCGAGGTGATGGGCGCCGCGCTCGCCCAGGGCGGGACGTCCTTCGACGCGTTGTACGTCAACGTCAACGGCGAATCGGGCTACTTCGACCGTTCGCTGCACGCCTACGGGCGCGAGGACAAGCCCTGTGACCGCTGCGGAACGGCGATTCGGAGGGTCGCGTTCATGAACCGGTCGTCGTACTTCTGCCCGCGCTGCCAACCCGCGCCACGGAGCGCTCCGAGATTGACCCGCGCACGCTGAAGTGGGACTCTTGTAGACGGCCCCCAACTCTCGGGGCGACCCTCGAACCGGAAGGCTCAACTTCATGGCCAAGGCGCTGATCGGTCACCTGAACAGCGACCTCCGCGACCCCCGTCTCGCGCTTGAGAATTCTCGCCTGCGCACCCGGGTCGCCGAGTTGGAGTCCCTCGTCCTCCGTCTGTCCGAGGAGAACGACAAGTTGGTGTCGGCGCGTGCTGCCGAGATCCTGACCGGCGACATGCAGCCGGCGTGACTTGTAGCTGACTCCTGACGGCAGGGCCTCCTGCCACCTCAGGTGCACCACCCCGGACCACCCTCGCCCTGCGACGGTGGTCCGATTCATTTCTACGGAGCCAGGTCGCCCGTTATCCAGTGGCGGTCGTGACCCGACAGGCATAGCGTCCTGACCTTGTGAGCCGGGTCCTCGAAGTCGTCGCACCGGCCCGCCTCGGGCCGGGCTTCCGGCGCCTCATGGCATCGACCTGGGTGAGCAACCTCGGGGATGGCATCGCGATGGCCGCCGGGCCGCTCCTCGTCGCGTCCCAGACCCGGTCGCCGGTGCTGGTCTCGATGGCGATGCTGCTGCAGAGCCTGCCGTGGTTGCTGTTCGGGCTCTTCGCCGGCGCGGTGGCCGACCGGCTCGATCGCAAGCGGATCGTCATCGTCGCCAACCTGCTCCGGGCGGCGGTGCTCGTCGTCCTCTGCGCCTCGATCGTCACCGGTGTCGTCAGCATCGCGGTCGTCCTGAGCGCGATGTTCGTGCTCGGTACCGCCGAGGTCTTCGCCGACACGGCGTACCGCACGTTCTTGCCGATGATGGTCGGCAAGGCCGACCTCGGGATCGCCAACGCCCGGCTGCAGGCCGGCTACATCACGCTCAACCAGTTCGTGGGCGCTCCCATCGGTGCGGCCCTGTTCGCGGTCGGGATGGTGGTGCCGTTCGGCGTCCAGGTGGTCTGCGGGCTGCTCGCCGTCCTCCTGGTCACACGGATCGCGTTGCCTGCCGGGCCCGTGCGTGACGACGTGGACACCCATGTCCTGAAGGACATCGGCGACGGTCTGCGCTGGCTGATGGGACACCCGCCGGTCCGGACCCTGGCGCTCGTGATCGTCACGTTCAACATCACGTGGGCGGCGGCCTGGTCGATCCTCGTCCTCTACTCGCTCGACGTGCTGGACATGGGGCCCGTCGGCTACGGACTGCTCACCTCGGCGGCGGCCGCCGGGGGACTGGTGGGGACATTCCTCTACGGCTGGCTCGAGCGGCACGTCCCGCTCGCCACCCTGATGCGCGCCTGCCTGGCGATCGAGGTCGTCATGCACCTCGCCTTCGCTGTCACGACCGTGGCGTGGGTGGCGTTGGTCATCATGTTCGGCTTCGGGGTCTACGCGTTCGTGTGGGGCACGATGTCGCAGGCGATCCGGCAGCGGGCGGTGCCGACGGAGTTCCAGGGGCGGGTCGGTTCGGTCTACAGCGTGGCCATCTTCGGGGGCGTCGTCATCGGCAGCGCGCTCGGTGGTGTGATCGGTGAGCACGGCGGGGTGACGGCGCCCTTCTGGTTCGCCTTCATCGGGTCGGGGATCACGCTCGCGCTCGTGTGGCGACAGCTCGCCCACATCGCACATGCCGACCGGGACACAGGGGACACCGGGGACACCCGGATGCACGAAACCGACGGGGTCGCGCGGTAGCCTGATTCCGCCGAGCTTCCCCCGCGACGGTCCGTTCCTGCACGAGGTGACAGGATCGACCGCCTGTGTCCGGCACACCGACACGTGTGCACAGGAACAAGCTAGGGAGATTGCGTGTATCTGAAGAGCCTGACCCTCAAGGGGTTCAAGTCCTTCGCGTCCGCGACGACCCTGCAGCTGGAGCCGGGCATCACCTGCATCGTGGGCCCCAACGGCTCCGGCAAGTCGAACGTCGTCGACGCCCTCGCCTGGGTGATGGGTGAGGCCAGCGCCAAGAGCCTGCGCGGCGGCAAGATGGACGACGTCATCTTCGCCGGTACGACGGGACGTCCGCCGCTCGGTCGCGCCGAGGTGATGCTGACCATCGACAACTCCGATGGCGCGCTCCCGATCGACTACTCCGAAGTCACGATCAGCCGCACGATGTTCCGCACCGGCGGCTCGGAGTACGCCATCAACGGCACGTCGTGCCGGCTGCTCGACGTCCAGGAGCTGCTCAGCGACTCCGGGATCGGCCGCGAGATGCACGTCATCGTCGGCCAGGGCCAGCTGGACCAGATCCTGCACGCGACGCCGGAGGACCGGCGCGGGTTCATCGAGGAAGCGGCCGGTGTCCTCAAGCACCGCAAGCGCAAGGAGAAGGCGCTCCGCAAGCTCGACTCCACCGAGGGCAACCTGACCCGCCTCAACGACCTGCTGAGCGAGATCCGTCGCCAGCTCAAGCCGCTGGGCCGCCAGGCCGAGGTCGCCCGCCGGGCCGCCACCGTCCAGGCCGACGTCCGGGACGCCAAGGCACGCCTGCTGGCCGACGACCTCGTCACCGCCCGCACCGCGCTCGAGCAGGAGCTCGCCGACGAGAGCGTGCTGGTCACCCGTCGCGCCGAGGTCGAGGCCGCCGTGGCCGCAGCCCGCGAGCAGGAGGCCGTCCTCGAGGCCGCCCTGCGCGAGGACCTTCCGGCCCTCTCCGCGGCCCAGGAGACCCTGTCGTCGCTCAACGCGCTGCGTGAACGCTTCCGCGGCACCCTCAGCCTCGCGACCGAGCGGGTGCGCAACGCCGCCGGTGCCGCCGACGCCGACGGCACCCCGGACGGACGTGACCCCGACGAGCTCGAGGCCGAGGCCGCGCGCCTGGCCGAGCAGGAGGCCGGGATCGTCGCCCAGGTCGCTGAGCAGCAGGCTGCGCTCGAAGCGGCGGTCCAGGGTCGTCGTACTGCTGAGGAAGCGGCAGCCAACGAGGAACGCCGGGTCGCCGGCCTGCTCCGCGCCGCCGCTGACCGACGCGAGGGACTCGCTCGTCTGCACGGCCAGGTCAACACGCTTCGCTCGCGCGCCAGCGCGGCCGAGGAGGAGATCGGCCGACTCTCGACCGCTCGTGCCGACGCGATGACCCGTGCCGACAAGGCCCAGCGTGACTTCACTGCCCTGGAGACCCGGGTCGCGGGCCTCGACGCCGGCGAGGAGGGCCTCGACTCCGAGCACGAAGCGGCCGTCGCCCAACTGGACGACCTGCTCGAGCGGCTCGGGAAGCTGCGCGAGGAGGCCCAGCAGGCCGACCGCGACAAGGCCGGACTGACCGCGCGCAAGGAGGCCCTCGAGCTCGGCCTCGCCCGCAAGGACGGCGCCGGCGCGCTGCTCGCGGCCAGCGACACCGTCTCCGGGTTGCTCGGCTCCGTGGCGGCCCTGATCAACGTCCGCTCGGGCTACGAAGGTGCCGTGGCCACCGCGCTGGGTGCCGCCGCGGACGCCGTCGCCGTCACCGACGCCGACACCGCGCTCGCCGCGATCGACCACCTCAAGGCCGACGACCTCGGTCGTGCCGGGCTGTTGCTCGGCGGGGGAGAGGCCGAGGACCTCGGCCAGTGGCCCGGGTTGCCGGCGGGAGCGTCGTACGCCGCCTCGGTGGTCGACTGTCCCGCCCAGGTCCGCCCGGCGCTCAACCGCCTGCTGCGCAAGATCGCCGTCGTCGACGACCTCGCCGCGGCACGCTCGCTGGTCGCCGACCTGCCCGACGTCGTCGCGGTGACCCGCGACGGTGACCTGCTCGGGGCGCACTTCGCCTCCGGCGGCTCCAACGCCAGCCAGAGCCTGATCGAGATCCAGGCAGCGGTCGACGAAGCCACCTCGTCGCTGGCCGAAGCCGTCGCGGCCTCCGAGCGGCTGTCGTTCGACCTGGCCCGCATCGAGAACGAGAAGTCCGCTGCCCAGCAGCGGGTCGACGTCGCGCTGGCGAAGCTGCACGAGTCCGACGCCACCCTCGCTGCGGTCGCCGAGGAGCTCGGCCAGCACGGCTCGCTGGCCCGCGCCGCCCGCGCCGAGGCCGAGCGGATGGCCGAGGCGATCACGCAGGCCGAGACGTCCCGCGAGCAGGCGCTCGTCGGCCTCGCCGAACTCGAGCAGCGCCTCGCCAGCGCCGAGGAGGACGGCGAGGAGGAGCCCGACACCACGGAGCAGGAACGACTGGTCGAGGCCACCCGTGCTGCCCGCCAGTCCGAGATGGAGGCGCGGCTCTCGCTGCGGACCTCCGAGGAGCGCGGCCGTGCCCTGCACGGCCGGGTCGACCAGATGCGCAAGGCCGCCCAGGCCGAGCGGCAGGCGCGGGCGCGGGCTGCCGAGCGTCGCGCCCGACTGATCGCTGAAGGACGCGCTGGCCAGGCCGTGTCCACTGCCGTGACGTTCGTGCTCGCCCGGCTCGAAGGCTCGGTGGAGCAGGCGTCCCAGCGCCGCCAGGCCGTCGAGGACTCGCGCCGCGGTCGTGAGCAGGAACTGATGACCGTCCGGCAGTCGCTGCGCGACCTCGGCCGTGAGCACGAGGAGCTGGTCAGCTCCGTGCACCGCGACGAGATGGCCCGCACCCAGCAGCGGATGCGGATCGAGCAGATCGAGGTCAAGGCGCTCGAGGAGCTCGGTCTGGAGGCCGACGGGCTCGTCGCCGAGTACGGCCCCGACCTGCCCGTGCCGGTGCTCTACGTGGCCGAGGACGAAGCGGCTGCGGGTCAGGAAGCTGCTGCAGCAGGCGACGCCGACGTGCAGGAGGGCGAGGACGCCGAGCCCCGCACGGTGCCGTTCGTGCGCGAGGAGCAGGTCAAGCGCCTGCGTTCGGCCGAGCGCGCGCTGAACATGCTCGGTCGGGTGAACCCGCTCGCCCTCGAGGAGTTCACCGCGATGGAGGAGCGCCACCAGTTCCTCTCCGAGCAGTTGGAGGACCTGCGGGCGACCCGCAAGGACCTCCTCGACATCGTCAAGGACGTCGACGTCCGCGTCGAGCAGGTCTTCACCGAGGCGTTCGCGGACGTCACCAAGGCGTTCGACCAGACGTTCGCCCGCCTGTTCCCCGGTGGCGAGGGCAAGCTGGTCCTGACCGATCCGTCCAACATGCTGACGACCGGCATCGAGGTCGAGGCCCGCCCGCCGGGCAAGAAGGTCAAGCGGCTCTCGCTGCTCTCCGGTGGCGAGCGGTCGCTCGTCGCGGTCGCCTTCCTGGTGGCGCTGTTCAAGGCCCGTCCCTCGCCGTTCTACATCCTCGACGAGGTCGAGGCCGCGCTCGACGACACCAACCTCGGCCGCCTGCTGGAGATCTACGAGGAGCTGCGCGAGAACTCCCAGCTCCTCGTGATCACGCACCAGAAGCGGACCATGGAGGTCGGCGACGCGCTCTACGGCGTGACCATGCGGGGCGACGGCGTCTCGGCCGTGATCAGCCAGCGCCTGCGCGAGGCCGAGAGCGCGTGACCCCACCACTGGCCCCATCGCTGACCCTGCCACTCCGGATCCGGTTCTCGCTGGGGCTCGCGATCGGATTCCTTGCCCTGGGCCTGCTGCTCCTCGTCTTCGGCCTGCTCAACGACCGGATCCCCAATGCGGTCCTGGGTGCGTTGTTCCTCGTGCTCGGCGGACTGCAGATCACGGGCGTCGCGATCGTGGTCAGTGCGACCGAGGTCCAGGTGAAGAGCGCCCTGCGCACCACCGCCCGGCGCGTGCCCATCGAGGGACTCGCCGACCTCAGGATCGACGGCCTCAAGCTGCTCCGGGCCAGTGACGGGCTGCGGATCACCAGCATCAGTGGGGTCGCTGCCCGCTCGAGCGACGTCCAGTTGCTGCGCGACGCCATCCCCGAGACGAAAGGCCCCGCATGAGCGAGCCCGACCGCAGCCGGCCCGACCGGTCGTCGTACAAGGCCTGGCGCACGGCGACCACGCGCTGGTCCGACGACGACGTCTACGGCCACCTCAACAATGCGCGGTACTTCGACCTGATCGACACGGCGGTCAACGCCCACCTGGCCGACGCGACCGGGACCGACATCCGGCACCTGCCGGCGATCGGCGTGGTGGCCGAGGTGTCGTGCCGGTACTTCGCGGAGATGGGCTACCCGCGACCGATCGACATGGGCCTGGCGGTGGAGCGGCTCGGCAATTCCTCGGTGATCTACCGGGTGGGCCTGTTCCAGGGCGACCCCGACGGCGAGGGCGCACTGGCGTGCGCCGAGGGCCGCTTCGTCCATGTGTACGTCGACAACACCGATCCCGCGCGTCCGCCCACGCCGATCCCGGACATCGTCCGCGAGGCCGTTGCGCCGCTGCTGGTCTGACTACTGGTCTGACTGCTGGTCCGAGTGGTGGTGTGACGCTCGCCTCTCGGGGCGTCGTTTCCGCGGTGTCGATGCCGGATTCCTTGGCGGATCCGTGCACGATGGGGTGGAAGCGATCCCTACTCGGAGGAGTCGAACGTGCTGTTCGTTGTCCTGGCGGTCCTGCTCAGTCTCGCCATCTCGGGTGTCGTGGTCCTCTACGTCGCCTATCCCCACCGCGGCGAGGCCGTCCCGTACGCGCCCTGGCTCGGTGACGCCCTCGGCAAGGCCGTGGACGCCGCCCCCGTCATCGCCGACGACGAGCGGGACCTGCTGCGCATGCAGTAACGGCTGCCCGAGTGCAGCCTGATTGGATGGGGCCCATGCAGGAGTGGCTCTACCTCATCATCGGCATCGCCGTCATCGGCGTGCTGGCCATCGTCGGCTTCGTCGGCACCCGTGTACGACGTCCCGGGCGACTGCCCGACAAGGCGCCGACCGACGTCATCGCGCCGCCGCGCGACGTCGAGGTGCCCACGGCGCCTCCGACCGTCGAGGTCGAGGTCGAGGAGCCGAGTGCTCCGGCCCTCGAGCGTCCCGAGAAGCCGTCCTCGCGCCTGGTCCGCCTGCGCCAGCGCCTGGCCGGGTCCAACGCCCTGGGCCGCGGC
>JAKFEI010000082.1:0-9562 GCA_036675765.1 Nocardioides sp.
GAGGTCATCGGCGCCGAGTCCATCCCGTGCGAACGCCTCGAGGGGCTCCCGGACGGCCGGAATGACGGCGACGTACTCGGCCACGTCCTGCATCTGGACGCCGCGCTCCTCGGCGAAGTCCGCGTTGGACTGCCGGATGCTCAGCACGCCGACTGCGGTGAGCAGGACCGCGATGACGGCGAGCTGAAGGAGCAGGACCTTGCCGGCCAGGGTGAGTTCTCCCCGACGGAAACGTGACCTCAGAGGTGCGACCACAACGACCACAACCTCCTTTGCGTCCGCAAGCGTGACGGCCGCCACACCTGACGGACATGCTGACACGGATCGCCAGTGACGGCGGTCACGCCCCAACCGCTGGAGGTTCCCATGCACCCGAGTCGTCGGATGGTCCGCATCCTGGCGCTACTCACCGCGCTCGTCCTCACCGCCGCCGTCAGCGGCTGCGGCGTGACCCGTGGGTCCGACGACCCGAACAACCGCCGGCTCCGGATGATGATCCCCAACAGCGCCGGCGGTGGCTACGACCTCACCGGCCGGGCCGCCGTCCACGCACTGGAGGAGAACGACCTCACCGGTCGCTTCGAGGTCAACAACGTCATCGGCGCCAGCGGCACCGTTGCGATGCAGCGCCTGCTCAACGAGGAGGGCGCCGAGGACCTGATGATGACCATGGGGCTCGGCGTCGTGGGGGCGGTCTACACGAACAAGTCGAAAGCCACACCGACACAGATGACCCCGATCGCCCGGCTCGTCGAGGAGCAGGAAGGGGTACTGGTTCCGGCCAGCTCGCCGTTCAAGACGATCGACGACCTGGTCGCGGCGTGGAAGGACGACCCCGGTTCGGTGACGGTCGGCGGCGGCTCCAGCCCCGGGGGGCCCGACCACCTGTTCCCGATGCAGCTCGCGGACGTGGCGGGGATCGACCCCAACGACGTCAACTACATCACCTACGACGGCGGCGGGCCCCTGACCGCTGCCCTGCTCGGCGAGAAGATCCAGGTCGGCATGTCCGGTCTCGGCGAGTTCTCCGGCCAGATCGAGAACGGCGACCTCCGGGTGCTCGCCGTCTCCGGCGACGAGCGCCTCGACGGCGTGGATGCGCCGACCCTCACTGAAGCCGGGATCGACCTGGTCTTCACCAACTGGCGCGGTGTCCTCGCCCCACCGGGCATCAGCGACGAGCACCGCGACTACCTGGTCGAACTGCTGACCGAGATGCATGCCACCGACGAGTGGCAGAACGCACTGGCTGACAACGGCTGGATCGACAGCTTTGCGACCGGTGATGAGTTCGGGACGTTCCTGAAGGACCAGGACGCCCGCGTGGCCGAGACCCTCGAGGAGCTGGGACTGTCATGAACACCACCACACCCACCCGGAACGAACCGGGTGCCCGCCCGATGATCGACAAGGCGCAGTACGGCCTCGCGGCCTTCCTCGTGCTGGTCGGAGGCTTCGTCCTGATCGACGCCCTCGGCCTGGAGGAAGGGTTCGCCGACCAGCCGGTGCAGCCGTACGCCGTCCCGTACATCGTCGGAGGTGCGCTGGTCCTGCTCGGCATCCTGCTCGCGATCGCCACCGCGCGAGGCGACGTCCCGGAGTCGGACGAGGGCGAGGACATCGACCTCACCCAGGGCACCGACGTCCGGACGATGGGGATGCTTGCGGTCGTCCTCGTCGCGAACCTCGCGCTCATCAACTTCCTCGGTTGGGCGATCACCGGCGCCTTGCTCTTCGTTGGCGCCACTCGAGCCCTCGGCAGCCGGACCCTGGTCCGCGACATCGCCGTGGGCGTGGCCCTGTCGGTCGGCTCCTGGTACGCCTTCTACGTCTTGCTCGGCGTGCCGATCCCCGCCGGCATCCTGGATGGAGTGCTCTGAGATGGACATGTTGCTCGAGGGCTTCCAGCAAGCCCTGACCCCCACGAACCTCCTGTTCGCCTGCGTCGGTGTGCTCCTCGGCACTGCGGTCGGCGTACTTCCCGGCATCGGCCCGGCGATGGCCCTCGCACTGTTGCTGCCGGTCACCTACAGCGTCGGCCCCGACAGCGCACTGATCATGTTCGCCGGCGTCTACTACGGCGGCATGTACGGCGGCTCCACGACGTCGATCCTGCTCAACACACCTGGCGAGTCCTCGTCGGTCGTGACGGCCCTCGAGGGCAACAAGATGGCGAAACGAGGTCGCGCGGCGCAAGCACTCGCGACAGCCGCGATCGGCTCCTTCGTCGCCGGCACGATCGGCACCGTCCTGCTCTGGATCCTGATGCCGCGGGTCTCCGACGTGGTCGTCAAGCTCGGTGCGCCGTCGTACTTCGCGCTGATGCTGCTGGCCTTCATCGCCGTCACCTCGGTGCTCGGGTCGTCCAAGCTGCGCGGCTTCATCGCCCTGTTCCTCGGCCTGACCATCGGGTTGATCGGCACCCAGACCGGGCAGGCGCGGCTCACGTTCGGCGAGGCAAAACTGGCTGACGGGATCGACATCGTGGTGGTCGCCGTCGCGATCTTCGCGATCGGCGAGGCACTGTGGGTCGCCGCCCACCTGCGGCGCAAGCCGCTCGAGATCATCCCCGTCGGGCAGCCATGGATGGGACGTGAGGACTGGAAGCGTTCCTGGAAGCCGTGGCTGCGCGGCACCGCGTACGGCTTCCCCTTCGGGGCACTTCCTGCCGGCGGGGCTGAGTTGCCGACGTTCCTGTCGTACATCACCGAGAAGAAGCTGACGAAGCACCCCGAGGAGTTCGGCAAGGGCGCGATCGAGGGTGTCGCCGGACCCGAGGCCGCCAACAACGCCTCGGCGGCGGGCACCATGCTGCCGCTGCTCACGCTCGGTCTGCCGACCACGGCGACGGCTGTGATCATGCTCTACGCCCTGCAGAGCTACGGAATCCAGCCCGGGCCGCTGCTGCTCGAGAACGAGCCCGGCCTGGTGTGGGCGCTGCTCGCCAGCCTGGCCATCGCCAACACCCTGCTGCTGGTGATCAACCTGCCGATGGCTCCGCTCTGGGCGAAGCTCCTTCAGATCCCCCGGCCGCAGCTCTACGCCGGCATCCTGTTCTTCGCCACCCTCGGCGCCTACAGCGTCAACTTCCAGGCCTTCGACCTGGCGCTCCTGCTGGCATTCGGCGCACTGGGATTCTCCATGCGGCGCTTCGGGATCCCGGTCCTGCCCCTGATCGTCGGCGTCATCCTCGGCCCGAAGATGGAAGCCCAGCTGACCGAAGCCCTGGCACTGTCCGGTGGCGACGTGAGCACGCTGTGGGGCGAGCCCGTGGCGGTGATCGTCTACATCGTGATCGCCATCCTGTTGACCGCCGTGACCCTCAATGGCCTGCGCCGCCCGGCGTCCGCCGAGCCCATGACCTTGGACGACGAGAAGGAACTGGTGGAGCGATGAGCACCCCGAATCCGTTGCAGCCGACCTGCGTGGTCGCGGCCTACAGCGCCGACGTCTACGGCCGCGCGGCCATCGAGTACGCCGAAGCGGTGGCGCGCGCCGCCGGGGCGCGCCTCGTAGTGGTCAACGCCACCCGCGGCGACAGCCTGGTCGACAACCGCTTCGCCCACGACGCCGACATCGAGGCGCTGCGCGAGCGGCTGGTCGCCGAGGGCATCGCCGTCGAGGTCCGCCACGACGTCGTACCCGATGTCGCGGAAGCGGTGGTCATCGCGGCCGAGGACGTGCAGGCGGACCTGGTCGTGGTCGGTGTGCGGCGTCGTACGCCCGTCGGGAAGCTGCTCATGGGCAGCGTCGCGCAGCGGGTCATCCTCGACGCGCACTGCCCCGTGGTGGCGGTCAAGCCGGCCTGAGCCGGTCGGCTGACGGCGGTCAGCTGACGGCGTGGACCAGCGTCTCCTGCAGGAAGCCGAGCCACTCGTAGATGTGGTGGGCCTGGGCGCGCGGGTCCTCGTCGGGCAGTGAGTCCCAGTAGTCGTCGTCGCCCTCCTCGACCCCGAGGCGGGTGCCGAGGGCGAGGCGGAGGTCGGTGAAGGAACGCATCCAGATCAGCGCCGTCTCCTGGTCGAGCTCGACGTCGATGGTGAGGTCCTCGTCGGTCGGCTCCTGCGGCAGGCCCGCCTCTTCGAGGACGTCGATGATCGTGGCGGCCGCGCGGGACTTCCCGTCGCGCAGGGCGCCCTCGGTGAAGCGACGGAACTCGCCGGCCGACTCCTCGTCGCCCTGGTAGGCGTTGGGGAAGAGCCGCAACAGGACCGGGTCCTCGGGCTCGGTGGTCGGTCCGGAGAAGTCGAGCATCTGCTCCAGCGGGTCCTTGGTGGCCGACGGGATCGCCGACTCGTTGTGGAGCAGTTCGACGATCTGCGCAGCGAGGGAGCGCAGCAGGTCGGCCTCGAAGACCGGGAAGGTCGCGTGGATGACCTTGCTCCGGCGATGCCGGACGAATCCAGACACGTCGCTCACTCAGCCTTCGACAGGGTGGCCCACAGGCCGTACTCATGCATGGCCTGGACGTCGCGTTCCATCTCTTCCCGGGTGCCCGTGCTGACCACGGACTTCCCGTCCTCGTGGACCTCGTGCATCAGCTTCTCCGCCTTCTTCTTGCCGTAGCCGAAGTGTTTCTGGAAGACGAAGGTGACGTAGGACATCAGGTTCACGGGGTCGTTCCACACGATCGTCACCCAAGGGGTGTCGAGTCTCGTGGTCGTGTCGAGGGAGAGGTCCTGCTCGACTCCCGGATCCACCTCGACAGGGCTCGCGGTTGTCACGACGCCATGGTGTCACAGCAACGAGAGTCGCCCGAACTCCCTCACGTGCACCACTTGTCGGCCAGCGTGGTGACGACGTTGAAGTTGCGGTTGGTCCCCACCACGTGGAGACCCTTCTCGGCCTTGAACGGGTCCACTCCTCCGGCCTCGTAGCCCGGTCCGAGCAGCACGTGCGCGGCGCGACCCCGCACGACGACGGCGTTGACGTCGTCACTGCGCGCCTCGATCTCGGCCACCTTCGCCGGGTCCGGCTCCTGCTTGAGCAGGTAGATGTAGTGCCGTTCGAGATCGTTGCGGGACGCGGTGAGCTCGCGGGCGTCCTCGGCGATGGCCGTGAGCTCAGCCGGCGTGAACACGATGGTGGGTACGGCGAAGCCGGTCTGCTCCTCGTACGCCTTCTCGAGCGCCGCCTCGACCTTCGCCCGTGACCGCAACCCGATCGTCAGGCGCACGTTGCCCGTGTTGATGTGGGTCGCGACATCCGTGCCGCCCGCGGCCTCGGTCGCGGTGATGATGTCCGCCTTCGGGAACTTCCGGTTCGGCCCGAGGTTGATGGCCCGCAGGAACGCGACGTACGACGGCATGGGCCCAGTCTGGCGCACCGCGCCGACAGGCTCATGCGATCGTTCTCTCCACAGCACAACTCACCAACGGGCACACAGCGAGCCAACTCCGGGAAGGAGACCTTGATGAAGCAATCGTGGAAGCACGTCGCCGGAGCCGCTGTCTCCCTATGCGTCTTCTTCTTTGCGTTGCGGCGGGACAACTACGGCGGCGCTGCAGTCATGTTGCTCTTGGCGGTCGTGATTCTCGGCTACGAGATCCGCGAAGCCGTCCAACGGCGCGACGCTGCACGTGGCCTACCACCTTCCCAATGACTCCTCCGAGCCGCCGCTGTGAGCCTTCCGAAATGATCGGATCGTGACTCCACTCACCGGCGTAGCGAGCGATCGGTTGGCGCAAGCGCCGTTCACGTACGACGCTGTCGACGGGACACCGCACCGCCAGCCGGGCTTCGGGCACCTCGAACGCCGTCGGCGACTCGTCCGCTCCGACCTCCAGGGAGCAGCCGACGACCTGTTGTCCTGGCGGGTGCACGAGCGAGCCGGACTGCACGTCGCGGCCTCGGCGGACCGGGCCGCACCCGGCATCGTCGTGCAGATGACGTTGGGCATCGGGCGGACCGGGGTTCGCATCCCTTGCCGGATCGTCTCGGTCATCGACGAGCCTGACCGCCAGGGCTTCGCCTACGGCACCCTGCCCGGGCACCCGGAGTGCGGCGAGGAGCTCTTCGTGATCGAGCGGGGTGCAGACGGCTCGCTCGAGTTCGTCATCACCGCATTCTCCAGGCCCGCGTCGCTCCTGGCGCGCGCCGGCGGCCCGCTGACGCGGTGGGCGCAGCGCACCATGACGGACCGCTACCTGCGGGCGCTCGATCGCGCCTGAGCCGACGCACCCTGTATGAGCAACACACCGTTCGCCCGTACGACAGGCACAGCCACGCTCAGCGGAGCAGCCCAATCCGCGAACGGTGTGTCGCTCGTGCAGGTGGCGTTCCGAGAGCCGCGGGTCAGCTGAAGATCATGCAGCTCGAGGTGGCGTACGCGACCAGGCGGTCCTGGCCGTCGTACAGCTTCGCCTCGGCCAAGGCCGTACGACGACCACGCTGGATCACCGAGCCGACAGCCCGGAGGCGGCCGGAGTCGACGGTGACGGCACGGAGGAACTTCACGGTGAGGTCGAGCGACGTGTAGCCCTCGCCGACCGCGAGCGTGGAGTGCACGGCGCAGCCGCACGCCGAGTCCAGGAGGGTGGCGAAGACGCCGCCGTGGACGCTGCCGATCGGGTTGTAGTGGCGCAGCTGCGGGTCGAGCTCGAAGATCGCGGTGCCGCGCTCGGGGACCTCGAAGCCGACGAACCCGAGGGTGTCCGCGATCGGGGCCGGGGGCAGGTGGCCGTCGAGGATCGCGTGCAGCTGCTCGAAACCGTCGAGCGTCGCCACGTCGATCTGGGTCTTGATCGCGGACTCAGTCATGCCTCCATGGAAGCAGTTCGAGGCTGAGTCTGTCAATGAGACCTAGGTCGCCCTATGCTGGCCACGTGAGCACCCAGCAAGCCGTCACCGACGCTCCCCCGGCCCTGGCCTGGTCCGTCGAGAACTGCACCCTCGGCCGGGCGATGGCGATCCTCGGCGAGCGGTGGACCGTCGTCGTCCTGCGTGAGGTCTTTCTCGGCGTACGACGGTTCGACGACATCCGGAGGCATGCCGGAATCCCCCGGCAGGTGCTGACGAACCGGCTCGCGACACTCGTCGACGAGGGCCTCCTCCGCAAGGAGCCCTATCGACCCGACGGGGCGCGCACCCGCCACGAGTACCGGCTCACCGACAAGGGCCTCGAGCTCCAGCCGATCCTGCTGGCGATCACCCAATGGGGAGACCGTCACCTCGTCGACCCCAAGGGCGCCCCGATCGAGTTCGTCCACCGTGACTGCGACGAACCGATCCACGTCGAGGTCCACTGCGCCGCCGGCCACCACGTCGACGACCCACGCAAGGTCGGCAGCCGACCCGGCCCCGGAGCCCGCCCCTTCTCCTGATCAGCTCCCGATCAGCTCCCGATCAGGACGACTTGCGCATCGCCCATTCGCGGACGCGGTCGATCCGCTTCTGCAACTGATCGGCGTTCGCGACCGCGGCAGCGGGACCGCCACACTCCTTGCGCAGTGCGGCATGGGTGATGCCGTGCGCCTGGCCGGTGCGGTGGTTCCACGAGGCAACCAGTCCGTTGAGCTCGCGACGCAGCACGGCGAGGTGTTCGTGGGTGGTGACGTCCGCCAGCGTGTCGGCAGGGCGAGTGTCCTCGACCGCCTTGTTCGTGCGGCGACGGTCGGACTGGCGCTGCTGCAGCAGCTCCCGCATCTGGCCCGGCTCGAGCAGGCCGGGGATACCGAGGAAGTCCATCTCCTCGTCCGACCCGGACAGGACCTCGCCCTCGTGGCCGAACTGCGCACCGTCGTACAACGCGTGATCGAAGCGGGCCTCGGAACCGAGCGCCTCGAAGGGCGTCGAGACCAGGTCGTCGGAGGCGGCGTCGCCGGCCTCGGCCTGGGCGAGCAGGTCGTTCTCGGCGGCGAAGATGTCGCCGTCGTCGTTGACCTTGCGGCCCAGCACGTGGTCGCGCTCGACCTCGAGCTCGGAGGCGTAGGTCAGCAGGTTCGGGACGGACGGCAGGAAGACCGACGCGATCTCACCGCGCGTCCGGGCGCGGACGAAACGCCCGACGGCCTGGGCGAAGAACAGCGGGGTCGAGGTGGTGGTCGCCCACACGCCGACCGCGAGGCGCGGCACGTCGACGCCCTCGGACACCATCCGGACCGCGACCATCCAGCGCTTGTCGTTGTCGGTGAACTCGGAGATCTTCTTCGACGCGGCCTTCTCGTCCGACAGGACGACGGTGGCGGCCTCACCCGTGATCGCGCGGAGCAGCTTGGCGTAGGCGCGAGCCGAGTCCTGGTCGGAGGCGATGACGAGTCCGCCGGCATCGGGGACGTGTCGTCGTACCTCGGAGAGGCGCTTGTCGGCCGCGGCGAGCACCGACGGCATCCACGAGCCCGACGGGTCGAGCGCGGTGCGCAGCGCATGCGCCGTCATGTCCTTGGTGAGCGGTTCACCGAGGCTGGCCGTGACCTCGTCACCGGCGCGGGTACGCCACTGCATCTCGCCGGAGTACGCCAGGAACAGCACCGGCCGGACGACGTGGTCGGCGAGCGCCTGGGCGTACCCGTAGGTGTAGTCGGCGACCGAGGTCGGGACGCCGTCCTCACCGGGCTGGTAGGTGACGAACGGGATCGGGTTGACGTCCGAACGGAACGGCGTCCCGGTCAGCGCGAGGCGACGGGCGGCGGGCTCGAAGGCCTCACGCACGCCCTCTCCCCAGCTGAGCGAGTCGCCCGCGTGGTGCATCTCGTCGAGGATGACGAGCGTCTTGAAGCGCTCGGTGCGGATCCGCATGGCGAGCGGGTTGACGCCCACACCCGCATAGGTGACCGCGACGCCGACGTAGTCGCTGGCGATCTTGCCCTTGCCTGCGGAGTACGTCGGATCGATCGGCAGCCCGGCGCGCGCGGCCGCCTCGGCCCACTGCATCTTGAGGTGCTCGGTGGGCGCGACGATGATCAGCCGGTCGACGATCCGGCGACCCAGCAACTCAGCGGCAACCGTCAGCGCGAAGGTCGTCTTGCCGGCACCGGGGGTCGCCACGGCGAGGTAGTCCCGTGGATTGCGGGAGAGGTAGTCCTGGAGCGCGGCCGTCTGCCAGGCACGCAGCGATGGCGCCGTGCCCCAGGCTGCCCGCTCCGGCCAAGCCGGACCGAGCGACGTCACGAGTCCTTACCGGGCCCGTCTCCGGGGGCGTCCCCATCACTGAGGCCCTCCCAGATCTCCTTGCAATCGGGGCAGACCGGGAACTTCTCGGGCGCGCGGCTCGGCACCCACACCTTGCCGCACAGGGCGACGACGGGCGTGCCCATGACCATGGCCTCGGTGAGCTTGTCCTTCTCCACGTAGTGGGAGAACCGCTCGTGGTCACCCTCGTCGGTCGGGACGGTCCGCCGCTCCTGGAGCGTGTCGGTGTCAGTCGAGAATCCGATGGTGGTCACGGCACCAGAGTCTAGTGCCCACCGGAGACATCGACGTCAGCCGGCAGCTGTCGCCAGACGATCGCGGCGACCACGAGCGTGATCACGGCTCCCGCCAGCCCGATCGCCCCGAAGGCGTCGGCGTACGACGCCAGGGCGGCCGCTTCGGCCGGGGTACCCAGCGCACCCGTGAGTGACTC
>JAKFEI010000249.1:0-9506 GCA_036675765.1 Nocardioides sp.
GGTGATGACCGTGTGCGACGAGATCCACGTGCTCGACTTCGGCGAGATCATCGCCTCGGGTGCACCCTCCGACATCCGGTCCGACGGCAAGGTGCAGCGCGCCTACCTCGGCTACTCCGACGACGATCACGGGGCTGACCACACGAGCGAGCTGGAGGCGGTCATCCCGTGAGCGTTCCGATTCTCGAGGTCATCGACCTGCACGCGGCGTACGGCCGGATCGAGGTACTGCGCGGTGTCGACCTCGTCGTACCGAAAGGTGCGGTGATGGCGCTGCTCGGCCCCAACGGTGCCGGGAAGTCGACGCTGGTGAAGGTGATCAGCGGTCAGAAGGAGGCCACTTCGGGCGACATCCATCTGGCGGGCATCCATGTGAAGGACGCGAAGGCGGAGGACCTGGCCCGGGTCGGGTTGTGCACCGTGCCCGAGGGCCGGTCCGTCTTCCCGAACCTGACGGTGGAGGAAAACCTCGTCCTGATGTCCTACGCGGGAGTCCCGAAGGGCGCCATCCTGGAGACTGCCTACAACTACTTCCCCCGGTTGCACGAGCGGCGCAACCAGCTGGCCGGGACGATGTCCGGTGGCGAGCAGCAGATGCTCGCCATGTCCCGCGCGCTCACCTCCGACCCTGCGCTGTTGCTGCTCGACGAACTGTCGATGGGTCTCGCGCCGCTGATCGTCGACGAGCTCTACGACACCGTCGCCCGGATCGCGGAGTCCGGAGTCTCGATCCTGTGCATCGAACAGTTCGCCCGGACCGCGCTGAGGGTCTCCGACTACGCCGCGGTGATGAGCGGTGGCCGGATCGTGGCCACCGGCGAACCGGGCGAAATCCTCGAAACCATGGCCGACGTCATCCTTGGAGGTGCCGCATGAAGCGCAACCCCACCTGTGCAGCGGGACACCCCACCCGGCGCAGCGCCGGTCGCGGTGACCGTGCCCGCATGCTCGTCGCGGGCGGCCTGCTCGCCTCGATGATGCCGCTCACGACTGGTGCCGCCTCCCCGGCCGCGGGGGTCGCAACGGCGGCGGAGTACGGCGGCTTCACCGCCACGTCGTGGTCCAGCCCGGTCCGGATCGAGGTCTTCGAGCCGAGCCTCCCGATTCCGGTCGACGCGGGCAAGGCCCAGCTCGAGTTCTTCATGGGCTACAGCAAGGTGTTGGCCGACTCCAGCACGTCGTCGGGGCGCTCGAGCCTCTTCTGGCCCGGCGACCCCGTCGGTGAGGGGCTCAAGACCTTCGCCGAGCAGCTCGGGCTGCCGTCGACCCCGCTGACCGAGAACGGCTACCCGGTCCAGGTGAACTCACAGTTCCCCGGCGACCAGACCACGCAGGTCGACAACAAGATCCCCGGGTCGATCCAGCAGACCACGTCGGGTGACAAGACCGCGATCGCCGAGGTCGGCTTCTCCCCGGACGGCGCGGTGGGCGGCCCGGACGACGGCGCCGGTGGCCCGGGTGGGGGAGCCTCGAACCCGCTCTCCGGCCTGACCGATCAGCTCAAGGGCCTCCTGGGCGGCGGCTTGCCCGGCACGTCCAAGGCGGCCGCCCCGGCCAATCCGTCGGCCAATCCGCTGGCCATGATCGTCGACGTGGACGGCTACGTCTCGGTGAGCCGGATGACCGCCGTCGACGGCCCCGTCGCCACGGCGTCGCGGTCCACCCTGGGTGAGGTCAAGCTCCTCGGGGGCCTGATCACCCTGGGGGGCATCGAGACGGTCGCGCGAGCCTCGACGGACGGGGCGAAGGGCGTCAGCTCGGGCAAGGCGACCTACGGCAAGATGACGATCGCGGGCCAGCAGTTCTCGATCGGGCCGGACGGCATCGAAGCCGCCGGCACCACCTCGCCCATTCCGGGCCTGAACGACCTCCCGGCGGCGGCCCTCGAGCAGCTCGGCATCTCGATCACCGTGCCCAAGCAGGTGCGCACGGTCGACGGGGACGAGGCCCGTACCTTCTCGGCCGGACTGCAGGTCGTCATCGACACCAAGATCCTCTCGCCGCTCCTCAAGGCCCTGCCGGTCGGTGTCCTGGCCGAACTGATCCCGGCCGAGGCCGGTCCGCTCAAGGGCGTGGTCGCCGGGTTGTCGAGCCTGGCGCCGAAGATCGTGCTCACCCTCGGAGTCGCCTCGGCGACCGTGGACACGGTGCCTCCGATCCCGGCATTCTCGCCCCCTGCCGCGTCGCCGGTGGGGACGACGGCCGTCCCGCCCACGGCCGGCAGCGTCGGCGTACCTCCGGTGGCTGGCGGAGGAGCCGCTCCGGTCAATGCGACGCCGCCCGCCGGCACCGCGCCGGTTGCGGACCTCGTCGACGCGGCACCCGCCAGTGCCGGCCTCCCCGACCTCTTCTCGATCCCCGGGATGCTGCTGATCGCCGCGTTCGTGGCTGCGGCGGTCGCAGGCAGCTGGTTCCGACGGCTCGGTGCCGCTGCCCTCGGCATCGGTGCCCCGTGCTCCCACGGCCTCGAAAGCGGCCTTCCCGATCTCCGAAAGGCGTGACCCGATGACCACCGTGCCCCGTTCCGCGACCGCGCTTCCCCGTGCGGGAGAGTCCTCGCGCTCCGGCATCGCCCCGCTCAAGGGCGACCACGCTGCCCTGCTCCAGGTCGTCCTCTTCTGGGCCGGCGCGATCATGTTGCCCCTCGGGCTCGTGGTGATCGTGCTCGGTTGGTACGGCGCCGCGAACACGCCCTACCAGTACGACCAGCTGTCCTACCTCGTCTCCGGCGGCCTGCTCGGGCTCGGGCTCACCTTCGTCGGTGGCTTCCTCTACTTCGGTGCCTGGCTGGCCCGCATCGCAGCCGATGGCCGTGAGTCGACCAAGCGCCTCGCCGACACACTCCTGCTGCTCGCCGAGGTCACCGCCAACTCAGCCAACTCCGCCAACGCCACCGGCGCCGGCCGGGGAGTCGACGTCGGTGCCATTCCCGTCATCGCCGGCAGTGGTACGACGATGCATCGCCGCGACTGCTCGCTCATCGCCCACCGTGACGACCTCACCCCGGTGGGCGAGGACAACGGGCACCTGGTCATGTGTCGCGTGTGCCAGCCGGGATCTCGCTCCTGATCACACCGCTGTCGACAGGACTGAACCAGCGCGCGAGCGGGATCAGGGCGAGCACCAGCAGCATGGGTACGACGAAGCCGAACCGCAACTGGTCCTGTCCGACCACGCCGGTGAGTACGGCGCCGAGCAGGCCGCCGACGTAGTTGAACTGGTTGAACCGGGCGATCACCGCGTCGACCCGTTCGGTGGAGCCGCCGGCCAGTCGCGCCGCCGCCGAGAAGCTCAGCGGGGCCACGACCGAGATGCCGGCGCCAACGATCGTGAAGCCGAGGACGGCAACGGGCCAGGTCGGGGCGAAGGTGACGACCGCGAGTCCGGCGCATGCGACGACCGCGCCGACGCGCAACACCGGCGGGGCGCCGTACTGCTGGACGAGGCGGTCGCCCGCCAGTCGAACCACGAGGCTCGCGAACAGGTAGGGAAGGGTCGCCAGCGCGACCCAGCGCGAGGGTGCGTCGAGCACCTCGTCGACGTACACGGCGCCCCAGGTCTGGGCGGCCGTGTCGACCATGTAGAAGACGACCATGCCGAGCCCGACCATGAGGATCGGCCGCCACGCGATGCCGAGCACGGCGCTCGGGGCGCCGGCCACCTGGTCCTCGGCGGCGGTTGCCTCGCGGGGCAGGAACGCACCCGCGGCCATCAGGAGCGGTACGACGGCGATGACGGCCGCCCAGTTGAGGTCGAGGTGGGCGGTGGCGAGGGTCGCCGCGGCACCGAGCAGGCCGCCGAACGTCCAGCCGCCGTGGAAGCTCGGCAGGATCGGGCGCCCGTAACGGTGCTCCAGGGCGACCGCCTGCATGTTCGTGGAGGCATCGACGATGCCCAGCCCGACGCCGTACACAGCGACGCCGGCGAGGTAGCCGAGCCAGGCCGGTGACGCCAGCATCAGGGCGGCCCCGCCTGCGATCAGGACGAGCCCGGCCCGGAGCAGCGTGGCGCTCGGGTGCCGCACCGAAAGCCTCTCGGCCAGGACCGATCCGGCTCCGGCGAGCAGCACGATCCCCAGCAGCACGCCGGAGACGCCGAGTTCGGTGAGGTCCCAGCGGTCCTTGATGTCGGGCAGGCGGGTGGTCAGCCCGATGAAGACGAAGCCCTGGGTCGCGAAGGCTCCGGCGACGGCGAGCCGGTGGCGGGCCAGACGACGCTGGTCGGGGGGAACCATGGTCGGATCCTGCCACCACCGGCCGCGCGCTGGCAGGATGTCGCCATGGCCGACTCCGCTTACCTCGTCCGCCACGGTGCAACCGAATGGAGCGAGTCCGGCAAGCACACGTCGTCGACCGACCTGCCGCTGCTGGCCGCAGGCGAGGAAGGCGCGCGCCTGCTGGCACCGCGGCTCGCCGCCATCGACTTCGCGGAGGTGCTGACCAGTCCGATGCAGCGCGCGCGTCGTACGGCCGAGATTGCCGGGTACGGCGACGCCGAGGTGTGCCCGGACCTCGTCGAGTGGGGGTACGGCGACTACGAAGGCCGTACGACGCCGGAGATCCGTGAAGAGGTACCGGGCTGGACCGTGTGGACCCACGGGTGCCCGGGCGGCGAGAGTGCCGCCGACGTCGCGGCCCGGTGCGACCGGACGATCGCGCGGATCCGGGCGGCCTCGGGCCCGGTGCTGCTGTTCGCCCACGGCCAGTCGCTGCGCGCGCTGGCTGCCCGGTGGATCGGGCTGACGGCCAGCGACGGCCGACTGTTCCGCCTCGACACCGCCACCGTTTCGGAACTCGGGCACGAGCGCGAAACGCCGGTCCTGTTGCGCTGGAATGCTTGACTCCCGCGCCGCGGCGCAGCACGGTGGCAGCCATGTCGAGCGTTGATCCCGACTCCGGTGCGGGCGAAGAGGTCCGGGTGGAGTGTCCGCGCTGCCCGGCTCCCGTCGCGGAGGTCGGTGACGGCTCCTGGTCGTGCCCCGAGCACGGCATCGTCGAGCCGTTGTGGCGCCCGCAGGCGCCGTCGTACGAAGCCTTCGCAGGGCACCTGCGCCGCGTCGGTGCCTTCCCGACCTACCTGCCCTGGCCGCTCGGGCCGGGCTGGACGGTCAGCGACTTCGCCGCGGTCGGGCCCAAGGGCGGGCCCGCGTCGGCAACGCTGACCTGCGTGTCGGGTGCGAGCCAGCTCGACGGCCCGGTCGACGTGATGGTGATCAGCGAGGAGCCCGGCACCGGGTTCGGTGCGCGGGTCGCCGGCCTGACCGGCAACGGCGAGGCGGAGCGGCTCGATCCCGGCCTCGAGATCGGTGACGGCCCGCCGCCGGTGCGGGTGCGGGTCGACCAGCACCCGGTCGGGCTGTGGTCGGTGTCGATCAGCTCGGCACCGGGGGAGTGGGACCGGTCGGTCGTCGCTGGCGAGGCCGGCGGACGCTGGTTGTGGCTGGTGCTGCGTCCTGCGTCCGCGATCCTGCTGCTGCGCGACGACTGGATCCTGCGCGACGTCTCGGCGACCGGTCCCCAGTTGGTGGCGTTGCCCTTCGGCGGAGCGCCGCCCGCGTGGTGACCGAACCGACACTGTCGCTGGGTCGTTGTCTGACAATCCACGGCACTAGCCTTCTCCAGTGACGATTGACCTGCACACCCACTCGCGCGTGAGCGATGGCACCGAGTCGCCCGGCGACCTGGTGCGGGCCGCTGCGTCCGCCGGACTGCACGTCGTCGCACTGACCGACCACGACACGATGGCGGGCTGGGACGAAGCCGCCGCCGCTGCCGAGGAGGCCGGAGTCGCGCTGGTCCGCGGCATCGAGGTCAGCACCTGTTTCCGGGGCGTCGGCGTGCACCTGCTCGCCTACCTCCCCGACGCTGCCGACGTGGCCCTGCAGGCCGAGCTCGACCGGATAGTCGTCGGCCGCGAACAGCGGGTCCCGGCGATGCTGGCCCGCCTGCGCGACCTCGGGATCCCGGCCACCGAAGGGGCACTCGCCGAGGTGTCCGGTGGCAACGAGGTCACCGGCCGCCCCCACATCGCCGACCTGCTCGTGCGCCTCGGCGTCGTGGCCGACCGGGACGAGGCCTTCGCGGGTTACCTCACCGAGGGTGGCCCTGCGTACGTCGACCGGTACGCACCCGACCTGCAGGACATGATCGCCCTGGTGCACGGTGCCCGTGGCGTCGCGGTGATCGCCCACCCCTGGGGACGCGGCTCGGCCGGTGTGCTCGACGAAGCGGCCTTCGTCGTACTCAAGGAGGCAGGGCTGGCCGGCATCGAGGTCAACCACCTCGACCACGACGCGCACGCGCGCGACGGACTGCGCCGCATCGCCGACCGCCTCGACCTCATCGTCACCGGGTCCAGCGACCACCACGGCGAGGGCAAGGTCGGTCACGACCTCGGCTGCGAGACCACCTCGCCCGACCAGTTGCAGCGGATCGTCGACCGGGCCGCGGCGCTCGGCTCGCCGACCACCGTCATTGGCGGCGCCGCCGGCGTCATCGGAGAGGTGCGCTGATGCTCGAGTACGTCCTCCTCGTCGAGGTGTTCGTGACCCTGTTCGTGATCATGGACCCCGTCGGTACGGTGCCGATCTTCCTGTCCCTGACTGCCGGCCGCAGCCCGTCGAGCGCCAAGCGGCTCGCCTGGCAGGCGGTTGCGGTGTCGTTCTTCGTGATCACGCTGTTCGCCTTCTTCGGCCAGCAGATCCTCAACTACCTGCACATCTCGCTGCCGGCGTTGCAGTGCGCCGGTGGACTCCTGCTCCTGCTGGTCGCTCTCGAGCTGCTGACCGGCAACGAGAAGGAGCAGACGGCCAGCGGGGACACCAACGTCGCGCTCGTACCGCTCGGCACACCGCTGCTCGCAGGCCCGGGGGCCATCGTCGCGACGATGCTGTTCGTCGGGGACATCGACAGCTGGAAGAGCGGCCTCTCGGTCGCCCTCGGCGTTGTCGCCGTCCACATCGCGCTGTGGGCCGCGATGCGCTACTCGCTGCCGATCCTCCGCCTGATCCGCGAGGGCGGCGTCCTCCTCGTCACCCGCATCGCGGGTCTGCTGCTCTCGGCGATCGCCGTGCAGCTCGTTGCCGACGCCGTCCGCGCCTTCATCGCCGGCGAAGGCTGAGCGGCCTACTTCCGGCCGAGGCCCTGGAGCCGCTGGAGCGCGCCACGCGGGACGACACGGGTGGTCGTGACGATCGCCTTGTAGCGCTTCGACGGGATCGACATCGAGCGGCCCTTGTCGAAGTCGGCCAGGGCGTCGCGGACCAGGCGGTCCGGTTCGAGCCAGAGCACCTTGGGTGCCGAGGCATCGCGGTCGACCCCGAGGCGCTCGTGGAACTCGGTCTTCACGAAGCCCGGGCAGAGCGCCATCACGGTGACCCCGCGGTCGGCGTACTCCGCATGCGCCCAGGCGCTGAACGAGTTCACCCACGCCTTGGCGGCGCTGTACGTGCCACGGGGCAGGAAGGCCGCGACGCTGGAGACGTTGATGACGCCGCCGCGTCCGCGCTCGACCATGCCGCCGAGCGCCGCGTGGGTCAGGCGCAGGACCGCCCGCACGAGCACGTCCTGCTGGGCCTGCTCCACATCGATCGGGTTGTCGAGGAAGCCGTTCTTGAGGCCGAAGCCGGCGTTGTTGACCACCAGGTCGACCGGTCGGTCGCGGTCGGCCAACCGTTGCTCGACCAGGCCGAGCTGGTCGAGGTCGGTGAGGTCGGCGGAGAGCACCTCCACCTCGACGGAGTACGACGACCGCAACTCGGCGGCGACCGTCTCGAGTCGTGCCTTGTCGCGGGCAACCAGGACCAGGTCGTCGCCGCGACCGGCGAGCTGACGCGCGAACTCGTGGCCGATTCCGGCCGTCGCGCCGGTGATGAGTGCGGTGGGCATGGGCATCAGTCAACCAGCCGCCGCGAAGTTCGTCCCCGGCCCATCCACCCGTTGCGTGGCCCGTTCCGGCATGATGGTGCCGATGAAGATCGACAAGGGTGCCCGCACGACGATTCTCGCCGTCGCGAACCAGAAGGGCGGCGTCGCGAAGACGACCAGTGTGGCGTCCGTGGGTGCCGCGCTGGCCGAGCTCGGACAGTCCGTCCTGCTCGTCGACCTCGACCCGCAGGCGTGCCTGACGTTCTCCCTCGGCATCGACCCCGAGGACCTCGATCTGTCGATCCACCACGTGCTCACCAAGGGCACGCCGATCGCCGAGGTCATCATCGCGACCGAGGACGGCGTCGACCTGCTGCCGGCGACGATCGAGCTCGCCCGCGCCGAGGCCGACCTGCTGACCCGGACCGGTCGCGAGCACGTCCTGCGGGGCGTCCTCGAGGACCTCGCCGCCTCCGGCACCCACTACGACTGGGTGCTCCTCGACTGCCCGCCGTCGCTGGGCGTGCTGACGGTGGCCGCGCTGACCGCCGCCACCGGCGTCCTGATCCCGCTCCAGTGCGAGACGCTGTCGCACCGTGGTGTGGGCCAGCTGCTCGACACCGTGCACGACGTACGCCGCTTCACCAACCGTGACCTCGAGGTCTGGGGCGTGCTCCCGACGTTGTACGACGGCCGCACCAACCACGCGCGCGCCGTACTCGACACCATCTCGGAGACCTACGACCTCGAGGTCGTCGAGCCGCCGATCCCCAAGACCATCAAGTTCGCCGAGGCGCCCGCTGCGGGCCGCTCCATCCTCGCGACCAGCCGCACCAGCAAGGGCGCCCAGGCGTACCGCGACGTGGCTGCTTCGCTGCTCAAGCGGGCGGCGCGCTGACCCGTGAAGCACGTACGTGAGACCGGTGGTCGGCATCGCGCCCCAGCGAGCCGGCATCGTGCCCAGGCGAGTCCTCGCTACGGCCGGATCTCCGCGCTCGGTGCTTCGCTCGCGGTCATGGCGATTGCGGTCGCCGGCGGGTTCGGGCTGATCCCGACCGGCCCGGATCGCTCCGACGCCGCCACCTCGCTGACCGCGTCCCAGACGCGCACGGACGCCGAGGGCGGGGCCAAGGGCGACGAGACGACAACGACCGACGCAGAGGTCGAGCCCGCTGCGGACCAGGCCCCTGAGGCCTCGGCGTTGACCGGCCTCGCCGATGCCGACGGCAGCAGCAGGATTGCGGCCTCGACCGAGACGACCGGACTGCCGCCCCGTTCGGGCAAGGGCCGACGGATCGTGTTCAGCGAGAGTCGTCAGCGGGTGTGGCTCGTCGACAGTGACGGCGGCGTGCAGCAGACCTACCTCGTCTCCGGCAGCATCGAGGACAACCTCGAGCCCGGCACCTACGCCGTCTACTCCCGCAGCCGCAACGCCGTGGGGATCGATGACTCCGGCACGATGGAGTACTTCGTCCGGTTCACCCAGGGCACCCGGGGTGCGGCCATCGGCTTCCACACGATCCCGGTCGACGACGGCGCGCCCGTGCAGACCCTCAAGCAGCTCGGCACCCCGCTCTCGCACGGCTGCATCCGCCAGAAGCGGGCCGACGCGATCGACCTGTGGGACTTCGCCCCGATCGG
>JAKFEI010000499.1:0-9493 GCA_036675765.1 Nocardioides sp.
TTTCCCGATCCCGAGGGGCCGGCGAGGACGATCACACGCGCGGTCATGGGAGTCGAGTCTGCCGCATTTCGTCCCGTCCGCGCAGTCCGCGCACGATGGCGGCGAGTGCCTCGTCCAGCTGGGCGTCGGTGCATCCGCCGAACCCGATCACCAGGCCGTGCCGGGTGGTGGACCGGCAGTAGTCGGCGAGCAGGGGGACGTCGTAGCCCTCCTTGCGGGCTGAGGCGTGGGCCGCCTCGGCCTGGGCGCGCGGGAGCTCGAGGGTGGCGTACATGCCGGCGATCGGCCCCGTGGTTCGCGAGTACGGCGCCAGCGCGGCGGCGACCCGCTCGCTCCGCTCGGCGTAGGTGCGCCGGGCCGACCGGACCACCTTGTCGACGTACCCGTCGCGGAGCAGCGAGAGGTAGGCGCGCTGGACCGGCCAGGACGCGGTGTCGTGGGTGATCGCGCGCATCTGGTTGAGCGGGTCGAGGAGCGCGGGCGGCGGCACCAACCAGCCGAGACGCATGCTCGGCGCGACGGCCTTGCTGGCGGTGCCGAGGTACGCGACCACGGTGCGGTCCAGGGACGCGAGGGCGGGCACCGGCGCGACGTCGTAGCGGAACTCGGAGTCGTAGTCGTCCTCGATGACCAGGGCCCCGGTCGCGCGGCTCGCCTCGAGGAGGGCGAGGCGAGCGGTTCCGGACATGGTCGGGCCGAGGGGATGCTGGTGCGCCGGGGTGACGTAGGCGGCGGCGCAGGTCGTGAGGGTGGCGGCGTCGGGCGGCGGCCCGAGTGCCGGGACGTCGACGACCTCGCGCCCGGCAAGGCGGATCGTGGTGACGGCGGCCCGGTAGCCCGGGTCGTCGACGGTGACCGGCCCGGGAGGGAGGACGCCGAGGAGGTGGCGCAGGCCGTCGGTCGTTCCTGCGGTCACCAGGACCTCGTCCGGATCGCAGTCCAGGCCGCGGATCCGGCCCAGCCGGGCGGCGATCTCGGTGCGGAGCTCGGGGAGTCCGCGCGGGTCGTCGTACCCCGCCGGCGGGCGGGCGGTCGACACGTCGCGCCAGGCCCGGCGCCAGAGCGCTGCGTGGCGCGGGTCGATCCACGGGGTGCCGGCGTCGAGTCGCAGGAGGGGGCGTGGGGTGGGGGTGCGTCGTCGGGCGCGGCTCGGGGTAGCGGTTGCCGGTGCGCTTGCGGACACGAAGGTGCCGGCGCCGTGGCGGCCTTCGAGCCAGCCCTCGGCGACGAGCTGGCCGTAGGCCACTTCGGTGACCGCGCGGGCGACGCCGAGCTCGGTGGCGAGGGCACGGCTGCTGGGCAGGCGATCACCCGCGGCGAGGCGACCGTCGGTGACCTGGCGGCGGATCTGGTCGGCGAGCTGCCCGCCGAGGGGACGTCGGTCGCTGCGGTCCAGGACGACAGCGAGGGTGGCGGCCATGCAAGTGTCCTGTCCTTTTCGCGCGACATTGGCCCGTGCGTGCAGGCCACTTGATGGCGAGTCTAGAGGCATGAGCACCGAAGCGCCCCTGTCGCCGACGCCCCGCACGACCGTCACCCGCGGCCGCAACCGGATGGTGTCCGACCGCGCCGAGCTGCACCGCTTCCTCGCCGACGGCCTGGTGGCCCACCTCGGAGTGACCGTCGGCGACCACCCGCTGGTGCTGCCGGCCGCATATGCGATCGACGTCTCCGGACCGGACGCGGGAGGGACGCTCTACGTGCACGGGTCCGTTGCCGCGGGCTGGTTGCGGCAGGCGCAGGGCGGCACGGTCTGCGTCACGGTGACCGAGGTCGACGGCCTGGTGGCCGGCCGTTCGGCGTTCCACCACTCGATGAACTACCGCTCGGCAGTGGTCATCGGCGCGGCGCGCGTGGTCGACGAGGAGGGGGAACGGCAGCACGCGCTCGACCTGATCGTCGATCACATGATCCCCGGCAGGTCCGCCACCCTGCGGCCCAGCACCCGCAAGGAGCTCGCCGCCACGGCGGTGCTGGCGATCCCGCTCGCCGAGGCCTCGATGAAGGCGCGCGCCGGCGACCCGGTGGACGAAGCCGACGACGTGGCGGCCGGGGTGTGGGGTGGGTACATCCCACTGGCACGCGTGGCCGCGAGTCCGGTGTCCTCGGCCGACTCGCACGGCGACGTACCCGACGATGTCGCGCGCCGCGCCGCCGCGCTGACACCCTGTGTTCTCCAGGTTGATTGATGTCAATCAACCTGGACGAGGTCAGATCCCGATCGGGTGCCAGACCGTCTTCGCCTCGACGAACGCGGTCATCCCGGAAAGTCCGGGGTCGGCGGTCCAGTCCGGCTCGGAGGCAGGCGCGCGGCGTACTCGCTTGAGGTTGTCGGCCGCGGCCACCTCGAGGGAGGTCGCAAGCTCGGCGTCACCGGCGATGCCGGCGAGGTCGATGGCGTTGACGTCCATGTGGGAGGCCAGCCACGGGCCGAGGGTGGCCGCGTCACCGGTGAGGATGTTGATGACACCACCCGGCACGTCGGAGGTCGCGAGGACCTCGGCGAAGGTGACCGCCGGGAGCGGACGCGAGTACGACGACACGACCACCGTGCTGTTGCCGGTGACGATGACGGGCGCGATCACGGAGACCAGGCCGAGCAGCGAGGACGCCTGCGGGGCGAGGACGCCGACGACGCCGGTCGGTTCGGGGGCGGTGTGGTTGAAGAAAGGACCGGCGACGGGGTTGGCGTTGCCGATCACCTGGGCCAGCTTGTCGGCCCAGCCGGCGTACCAGACGAGACGGTCCACGGCCTGGTCCACCTGGTTGCGGGCGGCAGCAGCCGTGGCGCCCTCGGACTGGCGAACGGCCTCCTCGAACTGCGGGCGACGGTCCTCCATCACCTCGGCGATCCGGTAGACGACCTGGCCGCGGTTGTAGGCCGTCCGCGAGGACCAGCCGTCGAACGCCTTGCGTGCCGCGACGACGGCGTCCCGGACGTCCTTGCGCGACGCCAGTGCCGCGTTCGCCACGAACTTCCCCTTGCTGTCGGCCACTTCGTACGAGTAGCCCGACTCCGAGCGCGGGAACGCGCCGCCGATGTAGAGCTTGTAGGTCTTGCGGACATCGATGCGTGCCATCAGAGCTTCCCCCCAGTGATGTCCTCGGCCTTGAGGTAGGCAGCCAGGCCCTGTCGGCCGCCCTCGCGGCCGTAGCCCGATTCCTTGTAGCCGCCGAAGGGGCTGGCGGGATCGAACTTGTTGAACGTGTTGGCCCACACGACCCCGGCGCGGAGCTCGGACGCCATGTGCAGGATCCGCGAGCCCTTCTCGGTCCAGACGCCGGCCGACAGGCCGTACGGCGTGTTGTTGGCCTTCTCGACGGCCTCGGCCGGCGTGCGGAACGTCAGCACGGACAGCACCGGGCCGAAGATCTCCTCGCGGGCGATCCGGTGGGCCTGGGTGACGCCGGTGAAGACCGTCGGCGCGAACCAGAAGCCCGACGACGGCAGGTCGCAGGCTGGTGACCAGCGGTCGGCGCCCTCGGCGTCACCGATGCCGGTGAGCTCGTGGATCCGCGCGAGCTGCTCGGCGGAGTTGATCGCACCGATGTCGGTGTTCTTGTCGAGCGGGTCGCCGACGCGGAGGGTGCTCATCCGGCGCTTCAGCTTCGCGAGCACCTCGTCAGCGATCGACTCCTGGACCAGCAGGCGCGATCCCGCACAGCAGACGTGGCCCTGGTTGAAGAAGATGCCGTTGACGATGCCCTCGACGGCCTGGTCGATGGCCGCGTCGTCGAACACGATGTTGGCGGCCTTGCCACCGAGCTCGAGGGTGGCCTTCTTGTCGGTCCCGGCGATCGCGCGGGCGATCGCCTTGCCGACGTCGGTCGAACCGGTGAAGGCGACCTTGTCGACGTCCGGGTGGCTGACGATCGCCTGGCCGGTCGAACCGGCACCGGTGACGATGTTGACCACACCCGGCGGGAGGTCCGCCTGCTGGCAGATCTCGGCGAACAGCAGCGCCGTCAGCGGCGTGGTCTCCGCCGGCTTCAGGACGACGGTGTTGCCGCACGCGAGAGCCGGTGCGATCTTCCATGCCAGCATCAGCAGCGGGAAGTTCCACGGGATGATCTGGCCGGCGACACCGAGTGGCTGCGGGTTCGGGCCGAGGCCGGCGTGCTCCAGCTTGTCGGCCCAGCCGGCGTAGTAGAAGAAGTGCGCAGCCACGATCGGTACGTCGACGTCGCGGCTCTCCTTGATCGGCTTGCCGTTGTCGATCGACTCCAGGACGGCCAGTTCACGACCGCGCTCCTGGATGATCCGGGCAATCCGGAAGAGGTACTTGGCCCGCTCCTTGCCCGACATCCGCGACCAGCCACGGAACGCGCGCCGCGCCGCCTTCACGGCGAGGTCGACGTCGGCGTCGCTGGCCTCGGCGATCTCGGCGAGGGTCTCCTCGGTGGCCGGGTTGATCGTCTTGAACGACGAGCCGCGTCCGTCGACGAACTCGCCGTCGATGAACAGGCCGTACGACGCCTTGATGTCGACGATGCTGCGCGACTCGGGCGCAGGGGCATATTCGAAGGCCATGTCCTCAGTCCAGGGTGAAGTAGTCGGGACCGCTGTAGCGGCCGGTCGTCAGCTTGGTGCGCTGCATCAGCAGGTCGTTGAGCAGCGTGGACGCACCGAACCGGAACCAGTCCGGGTCCAGCCAGTCGTCGCCGGCGATCTCGTTGACCATCACGAGGTACTTGATCGCGTCCTTGGCCGTGCGGATGCCGCCCGCCGGCTTCACGCCGATCTGCACGCCCGTCGCCTCACGGAAGTCGCGCACCGCTTCGAGCATCACGAGCGTGACGGGCAGCGTCGCCGCCGGCTGCACCTTGCCGGTGGAGGTCTTGATGAAGTCCGTGCCGGCGAGCATCGCCAGCCACGACGCGCGGCGGACGTTGTCGTAGGTCTGCAGCTCGCCGGTCTCGAAGATCACCTTGAGGTGGGCGTGCGTGCCGTCCGGCCGTGCACACGCGTCGCGTACGGCGACGATCTCCTCGAACACCTGGAGGTAGTGGCCCGCGAGGAACGCACCGCGGTCGATCACCATGTCGATCTCGTCGGCACCCATCGCGACCGCGTCACGGGTGTCGGCGAGCTTGATGTCCATGGACGCACGGCCGCTGGGGAACGCGGTCGCCACGGCAGCGACGTTCACCTTGTCACCGACGATCGCCTTCACCTCACCGACCAGGTCGCCGTACACGCAGACGGCGGCGGTCGACGGGCAGGTCGGGTCGGCCGGGTCCGGGTGCAGCGCCTTCGCGGCCAGCGCCCGCACCTTGCCGGGAGTGTCCTGGCCCTCGAGGGTCGTCAGGTCGACCATGCGGATGGCCAGGTCGATCGCCCATGCCTTCGCGGTCGTCTTGATCGAGCGCGTCCCGAGTCCTGCCGCACGTGCTTCGGCGCCGACCTGGTCGACGCCCGGCAGGCCGTGCAGGAACCGGCGCAGCGATGCTTCGCTGGCCGTCACTTCGGAGTACGCCGCGAGTCCCGAGTGGGGATCGGTGGGGGCGGTGGTCGGCATCTGCCCAGCATAGGGTTGCGGGCGTGGAGAGCGAAGGTGTGAAGAAGTCCGAACGGTTCAGTACCGGCGGCATGGTCGGCGGCGTGTGCGGGATCGTCGGCGTCGCGGTCGTGCTGGTGCTGGGCGGCCTCGACTCGACGAACAGCATGCCGGCCTGGGCCTACCCGGCCGGTGCGCTTGCGATGGCCCTCATCTGGACCGTGCTGCTGCGTCCCGCGCTGGTGCTCGGCGAGCACGACGTGGAGCTGCGCAACATCCTGCACAGTCGCTGGATTCCGTACGCGCGAATCACCGAGGTCACGGTCGAGCTGGTCACCACGATCTTCACCGACGAGGGCAAGTACGTCGCCAGCGGCTTCGGTCGCTCCCGGCGCAAGATCCGGCGTGACACCCGCGGCCTCGTCGAGGAACAGCCGTCGAATCCGTCGCTCGGCTGGATGGTCGAGAGGAAGCTCCAGCGACGCATCGACGACGCCCGGTTCCTGGGTGGCGAACCGGGTCCCATCCGCCATGCCTGGGCGTGGCTCGAGATCGCCGTGCTGGTGGTAGCGGCGGTCGTGACCCTCGTGACGGTGTTCGTCAGTTGAGGTCCGTCGGCTAGAGCCCGGCTGCTGTCGCGATGTCGGTGCGCAGTGCGAGCAGGCCGGTGGCCGCCTCGGTGCGTGCCGTTGCGACGTCGCCGTCACGGACGGGGACGACGACCTCGAGGTAGCACTTGATCTTCGGCTCCGTCCCGCTCGGGCGTACGACGACACGACCGCCGTCCGCGGTGCGATAGCGCAACCCGTCGGTCGGCGGCAGGTCCGTCGACCCGGCGGTCAGGTCCTCGGCGGACACCACGGCGGACCCGCCGAGCGTGGTCGGCGGCGTGGCCCGCAGCTGCGCCATCGCGGCAGCGATGACGGACAGGTCGGTCACCCGCACCGACAGCTGGTCGGTCGCGTGCAGGCCGTAGGTGACGGCGATGTCGTCGAGCAGGTCGAGCAGCCCGCGGCCCTCGGCCTTCGCTGCGGCCGCGATCTCGCACAGCATCAGGGCGGCAGAGACGCCGTCCTTGTCGGCGACGTGCGTCGGGTCGACGCAGTAGCCGAGCGCCTCCTCGTAGCCGAAGACGAGGTCCGGCAGCCGGCCGATCCACTTGAAGCCGGTGAGGGTCTCGACGTACGGCTGGCCATGGGCCGCAGCCATCGTGCCGAGCAGCGACGAGGACACGATCGACGTCGCGTACACGCCCTGCTTGCCCGAGCGCAGCAGGTGGTCGCCGAGCAGTGCGCCCACCTCGTCGCCGCGCAGCATCCGCCAGCCATCGGGTCCGGGCACGGCCGCGGCTGCGCGGTCGGCGTCGGGGTCGTTGGCGATCACGATGTCGGCACCGTTGGTGGTCGCCAGTGCGATGGCGAGGTCGATCGCGCCGGGCTCCTCGGGGTTCGGGAAAGCGACGGTCGGGAAGTCGGCGTCGGGGTGCTCCTGGGCCGGAACGATCTCCGGGGCGTCGAAGCCGGCGGTCTCGAGCACGGCAGGCAACGCGCTCGCGCCGACGCCGTGCAGCGGCGTGTAGACGATCTCCAGGTCGCGCGGTCCGTCACCGGCGATGCCGGCTGCCCGGTCGAGGTAGGCGTCGATGATGCCCTCGTCGAGCACCCGGCCCTTCGCGGCCTTCAGTGACGTGCGCGGCACCGACGCGAGCGATCCGACGGCGTCGATCCGCTCGGCAATGCCGCTGTCGGCCGGCGGCACGATCTGGCTGCCGTCGCCGAGGTACACCTTGTAACCGTTGTCCTGGGGCGGGTTGTGGCTCGCGGTCACCATCACTCCCGCGACACAGCCGAGCTCGCGGATCGCGAAGGCCAGCAGCGGCGTGGGCAACGGACGGGGGAGCAGCAACGGACGCAGACCGGCCCCGCTCATCACCTCGGCCGTGTCCTGGGCGAACACGTCGGAGTTGTGGCGGGCGTCGTACCCGATGACGACGGAGGCGCCCGGCTCGGCGCCCTCGCTGAGGAGGTACGACGCCAGGCCGGCCGCCGCCCGGATGACGACGATGCGGTTCATGCGGTTGGGCCCCGCACCGAGCTCGCCGCGCAGGCCCGCCGTACCGAACTCCAGCGTTCCGCGGAAGCGGTCGGCCAGGTCGGCCTGGGCCTCGGCGTCGCCGCCCTCGACCGCCGCGATGATGCTGGAGAGCTCGGCACGGGTGTGCTCGTCAGGGTCCTCGGCGAGCCAGGCGCGGGCTCGGGAGATGAGGATTTCGGCGTCGGGCGTGGTCATGCAAGGCAGGTTAGTGCTCAGGCATCGATGGTGGTCATGTCGCCGTACCGTGCGCCCGCCACGGCGTCGCGCGGGACCGCGTCCGCGAGGGCCGTCAGGTCCGCCTCCGTGAGGACGACGTCCGCGGCGCCGATGTTCTCCTCGAGGTACTTCACCCGCTTGGTGCCGGGGATCGGTACGACGTCGTCGCCCTGGGCAAGGACCCAGGCGAGGGCGAGCTGGCCCGGGGTGCAGCCGTGCTGTGCGGCGATCTCGGTGATCCGGTCGACGAGGACCAGGTTGGTCGCCAGGTTGTCTCCCTGGAAGCGCGGGAAGTACGCGGTCGAGCGGCTGTCGCCGGCGTCCGGCTCGGCGGTGATCGCGCCCGTCAGGATGCCCCGGCCGAGCGGTGAGTAGGGCACCAGGCCGATGCCGAGCTCGCGGATCGTCGGGAGGATCTCGTCCTCGATGTCGCGGGTGAACAGCGAGTACTCCGTCTGGAGGGCGGTGATCGGGTGCACGGCGTGTGCGCGCCGGATCGTCTCCGCCGAGGCCTCGGACAGCCCGAGGTGGCGGACCTTGCCGGCCTCGACGAGCTCCTTCATGGCGCCGACGGTCTCCTCGATCGGGACGGTCTTGTCGACGCGGTGCTGGTAGTAGAGGTCGATGTGGTCGACGCCCAGCCGCTGGAGCGAGGCGTCGCACGCCGCGTGCACGTACTCCGGTGTGCCGTTGATCCGGATGCGTGTGCCGTCGGCACCGCGCTCGTTGCCGAACTTGGTGGCGAGCTGGACCTCGTCGCGACGACCGGCGATCGCCTTGCCGACGAGGCGCTCGTTGGTGAACGGGCCGTACATGTCGGCGGTGTCGAGGAAGGAGCCGCCCAGGTCGAGGGCGCGGTGGATCGTCGCGATGCCGCCGGCCTCGTCGGGGGATCCGTAGAACTCCGACATGCCCATGCAGCCGAGGCCGAGGGCGGAGACGGTGAGGGGAGAAGTGGTGCCGAGAGTGCGTGTCGAGAGGGTCATGTCCACCAGCAAACTCCTTGGAGCGCGCTCCAGGTCAAGCGATCGCCCTCGATCGGCGCAGGCGGTCCTCGTAGATGCCGATCTTGTGGTCGATCGCACCGAGGTGCGACGTGACCTCGGCGAGCTGCTGGAGGACGCGCTCGCGATGTGCCTGGAGGAGCTCGAGGCGCTCCAGTTCGTTGCCGTCGCCGGACCGGACCAGGTCGGCGTAGCGTCGTACGTCGCGAATGGGCATGCCCGTGGCACGCAGTCGCGTGACGAGCACGATCCAGCGGACGTCGTCCTCGGCGTACCTGCGATGGCCCGAGGACGAGCGCGGGACCGGACGGAGCAGGAGGCCGTCCTTCTCGTAGTAGCGCAGCGTGTCCGAGGTCAGGCCGAGCGTCTCGGCAGCCTCCGCGATCGTGAGTCCGGGCATGCCCGAGTGTCGCCCCTGAAGTGCACTCCAGGTCAAGCCCGGATGGTGTGCGGAAGGGTCGGCCATGATGGAGAGGTGCGCCGGTCCTACTGTTTCGCGAGTTCGTGGAATGTCGCTGCACCCGTGGACGCGGTGGCCGTGACCCTCACCGACCTCGAGCACTACCCGGCGTGGTGGCCGCAGGTCCGCGCCGTCGCCAAGATCGGCCCGGACACCGCCTGGGTGCGCTGCCGGTCGGCCCTGCCCTACACGCTCGACCTGGTGCTCGACGCCGTCACCCG
>JAKFEI010000094.1:0-9473 GCA_036675765.1 Nocardioides sp.
CCCGTCCCGCCGTACCCGGCCGAGACGGAGGAAGCTTCGTCCCACCGTGTTCGCGGCAGGTCAACGCGTTGCTCGTCGCTGGCGGTGAAGGCGATCGGTCCCAGCGCGAGGTACGGCCCGACGGCCGCCTGGACGTGGGAGTCGATCAACCCCGGCAGCTTCTGCGCGTCGTACTCCGCCAGGGCGACCTTGGTCCCCGGATGGATGTTGTCGAGCGCGTTCACGTCCTGGGTCCCGTCTCCCCCGGCGATGCCGAAGGCCACCGCTGCAGCCACTCCCCCAGCGGTCGCCAGCGCAGCCACCCGGACGACGAACTGCCGGCGACGACGCGCGCGGCGCACATCGCCCATGCTGTCGGCCGGCCGCAGGGTGAACGCAGGTTCGGTGTTCTCGACGTGATCACGCAACAGGGTGCGCAGGTCGTGCTCGGTCATCGCAGGTCCTCCGTCAGGACGAGGTGGGGAAGGTGGGCGCGCAAGGTGGCGAGCCCGCGGGACGTCTGGCTCTTGACGGTGCCCTCGGCGACACCGAGCGCCGCGGCGACCTCGGACACCGACAGGTCGTCAAGGAAGCGCAGCGCGACGATCGCGCGCTGCTGGGGCGCGAGCAGGCCGAGGGCCCGGTCGAGATCGAGACCGTGGTCGGTGATCTCCGGTGCCGGGGTGTCCGGTACGTCGGCCGAGGGCCACTCCCGGCGCGGTCGGCGGATCGCCGAGATCGCCTCGTTGACGACGGTTCGACGTGCGTAGGCCTCCAGCGACTCTGTCCGAATCCGCGGCCAGGCGCGGTACAGCTTGGTCATCGCGGACTGCGTGACGTCGTCGGCGACGTGCCAGTCGCGAACGACCACGTAGGCGATGCGTCGCAGGGCTGGTCCACGAGCGAGGAAGAACTCCTCGAACTCGGCTTCCGGGGACGGGCCTGACATGGGCACCTCTTCTGTCGGTTGCCCTATGTACGACGCGCGTCGTCCATCAGGTTCGCAGTGTGGGTGAATGAATCCTGAGCGACCGGCTCAACCATCTCAATGACGGGCGCCGAACAGTGCCTCCGTATCCAAGGTATAACGCAGATGGGGGCTTGCGGCAAGGCCCTCTGGTCAGGGCAGAATCCCCGATTCCACGCCCTGAAGTTGCCACGAAACTGCCCCGGAGCTGATCACTTGACCGACGCAACCACCACTGCGTTCGCCCTTCCCGACCACCTTGCCGCCAAGTCGTCACCTGACCTGATCTCCGACGACGAGCGCCACTTCCAGGCCATCCAGACCAGTCTCGACGAGTCCATCGCCGACCTCTCCGAGCGGCTCGACCAGGAGCGGAAGGCACCGGGCGGGACCGGGCAGGAAGCGATGGATCGCGACCTTGAGGTGCATCGACTGGCTGCGCGGCTGCGCACGCTGCGGCGCTACACACTCGACCTGTGCCTGGGCCGGATGGTGGGCGAGGACGGCGAGGCCGTGTACGTCGGCCGGTTGGGCCTCACGGACAAGGACAGTCGACGCCTGCTGGTCGACTGGCGCTCCCCCGCCGCCGAGCCGTTCTTCGGCGCGACCCACGCCAACCCGATGGGGCTGGTCAGCCGCCGGCGGTACCGCTGGACGCTGGGCCGGATCGGTGACTACTGGGACGAGGTGTTCACGTCCGAGGGGCTGGAGGGCAATGCCGCGCTCGATGACCAGTCGGCGTTCGTCGCCAGTCTGGGAAGCAGCCGGTCACCGCAGATGCGCGACGTGCTCGGCACCATCCAGGCCGACCAGGACGCCATCATCCGTGCCTCGTCGCGGGGAGCGCTCGTCGTCGACGGGGGCCCCGGCACGGGCAAGACCGTCGTTGCCCTGCACCGCGCGGCGTACCTGCTGTACTCCGACCCCCACCTCGGGGACGGCCGCGGTGGGGTGCTCTTCGTCGGTCCGCACGAGCCGTATCTCGCCTACGTCGCCGACGTACTCCCCAGCCTGGGTGAGGACGGCGTCCAGACCTGCACCCTGAAGGACCTCGTTCCCGGCGGCCACGACGTGAAGCCGGAAGGCAATCCGGACGTGGCCCGCCTCAAGGCGAGCGCCGCCATGGTGGCGGCCATCGAGCCGGCGGTCCGGATGTACGAGGAGCCGCCCAACGTGGGCAGCGAGGTCGAGACCCCGTGGGCGGACCTGTGGCTGAGCAAGCACGACTGGGCCGAGGCGTTCGAATCCCCCGATCCCGGTACGCCGCACAACCTCGCCCGGGACGAGGTGTGGGAGGAACTGCTCACGATCCTGGTCGACAAGTTCGAGGGCGACGAGGACGTCACCCCGGAGATGCTGCGCCGGGCACTGCTCCAGAACCGTGACCTGGTCACCGCGTTCAACAAGGCCTGGCCGCTCATCGACCCCGAGGACCTCGTCGGTGACCTCTGGGAGGTTCCTGCCTACCTGCGCATGTGCGCGCCATGGCTCGAACCCGACGAGGTCAAGGCCCTGCGGCGAGCGGACCCCAGGGCATGGACGACGTCGGACCTGCCCCTCCTCGACGCGGCCCGGCTGCGGCTCGGGGACCCGGAGGAATCACGCCGCCGTCGTCGGCGGGAGGCAGCGGTTGCTGCCGAGCGCAAGCGCATGGACGACGTCGTCGAGGACCTGCTCCAGCTCGACGACGAGGACGGAATGATGGCCCAGCTCCGCCAGGACGGCATCCGTGATGCGCTCGTCGACGACGGGGCACTCCCGCAGGACGACGCTGACCTTCTTGCCGGCCCGTTCGCGCACGTCGTCGTCGATGAAGCGCAGGAACTCACCGATGCCGAATGGCAGATGCTGCTCGTCCGGTGTCCGTCGCGCAGCTTCACGATCGTCGGGGACCGGGCGCAGGCCCGGCACGGGTTCACGGACACCTGGGAGGAACGGCTCAAGACGGTCGGCCTCGACCGGATCGAGATGGCGTCGCTGAGCATCAACTACCGCACCCCGGAAGAAGTCATGAGCGAGGCCGAGCCCGTCATCCGGGCCGTCCTGCCGGACGCCAACGTCCCGACCTCCATCCGCCGCAGTGGCATCCCCGTCGTCCACGGATCGACGGCGGACGTCGACGAGATCCTGGACAACTGGCTGGCTGCCCACACGGAGGGCACGGCCTGCGTCATCGGTGCTGACCACGAGGACGGCCAGTACGACGGCCGGCGAAGGGTCCGGTCGCTGTCGCCCGAGCACGCGAAGGGACTGGAGTTCGATCTCGTCGTACTTCTCGACCCGGAGGACTTCGGATCCGGGATCGAGGGCGCGGTGGACCGCTATGTTGCGATGACACGAGCCACGCAGCAGCTCGTGATGCTCACGACACCCTGAGCGGAAGCCCCGCTTTCAGTCGAGGCAGAACTCGTTGCCCTCGGGGTCGGCCATCACGATGAAACCGGTCTCCATCGGCGGCGCCGGCTCATGACGCCGGAGACGGCTCGCGCCGAGCGCCACCAGTCGCTCGCACTCGGTCTCGAGCGCTTCCATCCGGTCCTCCCCCTGGAGTCCGGGTGCCACCCGGACGTCGAGGTGGACGCGGTTCTTGGCGACCTTGTCCTCGGGCACCTGCTGGAAGAAGACGCGTGGACCAGCGCCGTCGGGGTCCTCGATCGCGGAGCGGGAGTTCCACTGGTCCTCGGGCACACCGAGCGAGGCCAGGAACCCGTCCCACGCGTCCAGAGGATCAGCGCCGTCGGCCAGGACCACACCGGGTGGGCCGGGATGGACGTAGCCGAGGACGCCGCGCCAGAACGTGGACAGCGCGCGGGGGTCGTGGGCGTCGAAGGTGATCTGCACGTCGCGGCTCATGACCCGTGTCTACCGGCCCGCACCGACATTCGAAATGTGCCCGGATGCCCCGGTTCAGCCATGGTGTACCGGGGCTGATCGGCGTACGTTGCGAGATGGGCCCGGCCGTGGCCCCGAACGCCTCGACCGGTCCTCTGCACACCCATCGACCGAGGAGGCAGACAGTGTTCATTCAGATCATCCAGGGCGCATGCACACGGCAGGACGAGGTGCACGCGCTCCTCGACGAGTGGCGAAGTGACCTCTCCCCCGGCGCCACCGGCTGGCTCGGCGGCACCTACGGCTTCACCGACGACGACCAGTTGATGGCGGTGGTGCGCTTCGAGTCCAGGGAAGCCGCGACGGCCAATTCCGACCGCCCGGAACAGGGAGCCTGGGCCGAGCGGCTCAACGCCCTCATGGACGGCCCGCTCGAGTTCCACGACTGCGACGACGTCACCCTGCTCATGGACGGCGGGTCCGACCAGGCCGGCTTCGTCCAGGTCATTCGCGGTCGCGTCGACGACCCGGACCGGCTCAAGGCGATGATGGCCGACACGACCAGCCTGCACGAGATGCGGCCGGAGATCCTCGGCGGGACCCTGGCGATCGAGCCCGACGGCACGTTCACCGAGACCGTCGCGTTCACCAGTGAGGAGGCGGCGCGGGCCGGCGAGCAGGTCGAGCCACCCGAGGACGTACGCAAGGAGCTCGAGTACGTCATGAAGGACGCCAGGTTCTACGACCTGCGCCGCCCTTGGTTTGCCTGAGGACCAACTCCTGACCGTTCCGCCCGTCGGGCTGAGGTCGGCGCGACCCGTCGACCTCAGTTCCCGACGTACTCCGCCAGGTGCTGGCCGGTCAGCGTCCTGGGCTTGGCGACCAGGTCGGCGGGCGTTCCCTCGAACACGACCTTGCCGCCGTCGTGCCCGGCTCCCGGACCCAGGTCGATGATCCAGTCAGCATGCGCCATCACGGCCTGGTGGTGCTCGATCACGATCACCGACTTGCCGGAGTCGACGAGCCGGTCCAGCAGACCGAGCAGGTTCGCGACGTCGGCCAGGTGCAGGCCGGTCGTGGGCTCGTCCAGCACGTAGACCCCGCCCTTCTCGCCCATGCGCATCGCCAGCTTGATCCGCTGGCGCTCACCACCGGACAGGGTGTTCAGCGGCTGGCCGAGCTTGAGGTAACCGAGGCCGACGTCCTCCAGCCGGCTCAGGATCGACGCAGCTGCCGGCGTCTTGGCATCGCCCTCGGCGAAGAAGGCGTGCGCGTCGGTGATCGGCAGGTCGAGCACCTCGGCGATGTTGAGACCGCCGAAGGTGAGCTCAAGGACAGACGCCTGGAACCGCTTGCCGCCGCACTCGTCACACAGGGTGGCGACGGTCTCCATGAAGCTGAGCTCGGTGTAGATCATCCCGTTGCCGTTGCAGCTCCCGCAGGCACCCTCGGAGTTGGCGCTGAACAGCGCCGGCTTCACGTTGTTCGCCTTCGCGAAAGCCTTGCGGATCGGCTCCAGCAACCCCGTGTACGTCGCCGGGTTGCTCCGCCGCGAGCCCTTGATGGCGCCCTGGTCGATGACCACCACCCCCTCGCCGCCCGCGACCGAGCCGTGGATCAGCGAGCTCTTGCCGGACCCGGCGACACCGGTGACGACACACAGGACGCCGAGCGGGATGTCGACCGACACGTCCTGCAGGTTGTGGGTCGAGGCGCCACGGATCTCGAGGTGCTCCGAGGCGGTGCGCGGCTCGGACTTGAGCTCGGCCCGATAGCTGAGGTGCCGGCCGGTGAGGGTGTCGGACTTGTGCAGTGCGGCGACGTCACCTTCGAAGGTGACCATGCCGCCCGCCGTACCGGCGCCCGGGCCGAGGTCGACGACGTGGTCGGCGATCTCGATGGTCTCGGGCTTGTGCTCGACGACGAGGACAGTGTTGCCCTTGTCGCGCAGCTCGAGGAGCAGCTTGTTCATCCGCTCGATGTCATGGGGGTGCAGGCCGATGGTGGGCTCGTCGAAGACGTAGGTGACGTCGGTGAGGGCCGATCCGAGGTGGCGGATCATCTTGGTGCGCTGCGCCTCTCCCCCGGACAGGGTCCCGGCAGGACGGTCCAGCGAGAGGTAGCCCAGGCCGATCTCGACGAACGAGTCGAAGAGGTGGAGCAGGTTGCCCAGCAGGGGCGCGACCGAGGGGTCCTTGATCTTGCGGACCCAGTCGGCGGCGTCGGTGATCTGCATCGAGCACACGTCTGCGATCCCGAGGCCGTTGACCTTCGAGGAACGGGCGGCCTCGTTGAGCCGGGTCCCCTCGCACGCCGGGCAGGCCGCGAAGACAGCGGCCTTCTCGACGAATGCCTTGATGTGGGGCTGCAACGAGTCGACGTCCTTGCTGAACATCGACTTGCGGATCTTGGGGATCAGGCCTTCGTAGGTGATGTTGATCTTGTCGACCTTCACCTTGCGCGGCTCGGCGTAGAGGAAGTCCTCGCGCTGGGCGGCCGTGAACTTCCTGATCGGGATGTCGGCCGGGACGGCTTCCTTGAAGGCCGCGACCATCCAGCCGTCGGCGGTGTAGCCGGGCACCAGGATCGCGCCGTCGACCAGTGACTTCGACTCGTCGAAGATCTGCGTCAGGTCGAGGTCGGACACGCTCCCCCGGCCCTCGCACTCGGCACACATGCCGCCGAGGTAGACGGCCTGGCGGACGACGTTCTTCTCGATCTTCCCGCCGGCCTTCTCGGTGCTCATCACACCGCTGGCCTTGCGGGTCGGCACGTTGAAGGAGAAGGCGGTCGGCGGGCCGATGAACGGCTCACCGATCCGACTGAACAGCACCCGCAACATGGCGTTGGCGTCGGTGGCGGTGCCCACGGTCGAGCGGGCGTTGGCACCCATCCGCTCCTGGTCCACGAGGATCGCGGTCGTGACACCCTCGATGTTGTCGACCTCGGGGCGAGCGAGGTTCGGCATGAAGCCCTGCACGAAGGTGCTGTAGGTCTCGTTGATCATCCGCTGCGACTCGGCAGCGATGGTCGCGAAGACCAGCGAGCTCTTGCCGGACCCGGAGACACCGGTGAACACGGTCAGGCGTCGCTTCGGCAGCTCGACGCTGACGTCCTTCAGGTTGTTCTCCCGCGCGCCCTGGACCCGGATCAGGTCGTGGCTGTCCGCTGGGTGGGGGGTGGTGCTCATTCAGACATCTCCATCGGTTGCGGTGGGGGTGAGCCAGGTGCCGTCGCGCATGAGGGTACGACCGACGATCTCGTTGGCCTCGCGCCATGCTTGCAGTCGCCGGGGACACAGCACGAGGTAGACGTAGTCGGCCTGGCCTCGCGGGTCCCAGTCCGCCTGGGCGGCGTAGGCGGCGCCCAGGGCGTCGTCGTCGGTGCCGACGGTCCGTTCCAGCTCCACGTCGATCATCACGACGTCGCGGGTCGGACCGACCCCGAGGCGCGCCCGCCGGGTGGCCGTGAGGTTCGAGGCCGTGGCTGACGACGCGGCCACGGCGATGACGACCCGCTCATCGATCCACGCCAGGGAAACCGGGACGAGGTGGGGGTCCCCGTCGGGCGACGAGGTGGCGACCCAGACGTCGATCGCCGGCGTGGTCAGGAGGGCAACAGTGTTTCGGCGTCGGGTGGCCGCATCCCGAGGCTCGGCCATGCTGTCAGGCCTGGTTGATGCGGACGTGGTTGCCGGCAGGGTCGCGGAAGGCGCAGTCGCGGACGCCGTACGGCTGGTCGATCGGCTCCTGGATGACCTCGGCACCGGTGGCCTGGATCTTCTCGAAGGTCGCGTCCAGGTCCGGCGAGCTCAGCACCACGGTGGCGTAGGTGCCCTTGGCCATCATTTCCGCGATCGTGTTGCGTTCCTCGTCGGTGATGCCCGGGTCGGCAGCCGGAGGGGTGAGCACGATGGAGGGGCTGGTCTGGCCGGCCGGCGCAACGGTGACCCAGCGCATGTCGCCGTAGCCGACGTCGTTGAGGATCTCGAAGCCGAGGACGTCGCGGTAGAACGCAACCGAGGCCTCGGCGTCGGTGTGTGGCAGGAAGCTGTGCTGGAGGCTGAGGTTCATGGCAGTCACGCTAGTGGCGACTGGAAGCGCGGCGCTTCTTGATTCCTGATCGATGCTGGTCCGTTCGATCCCGGGACGTCAGGACTGGTCTGCGCGCCGCCCCGGCGTACCGGGCGGGTGACCTTCTTGGTGACGCACGACGGCGGTTCGACGGGCTGCCCGTCCGCGGCATCCGTCTGCTCGCGGTAGACGCTGGGCGCCACGCCGACGAGCTCGGTGAAGCGAGTGCTGAAGGTCCCGAGCGAGGAGAACCCGACCTCGAAGCACACGTCGGTGACGCTGACGTCGCCGCGGCGCAGCAGCGCCATCGCCCGCTCGATGCGGCGCGTCATCAGGTAGGAGTACGGCGGTTCGCCGTAGGCCCGCTTGAACTCCCGGCTGAGGTGTCCCGCCGACATGTGCACGTCGCGGGCAAGCGCCTCGACGTCGAGCGGCTTCGCGTACTCCCGGTCGATCCGGTCGCGGACGCGCCGCAGCCGGGCCAGTTGGCGCAGGTACTCCGCGTCCGGTCCGCTGGTCACGTCGGCCATGGTGCCACGTCGATCAACGAGCCCTCAGCCCAACACCCAGGCCTCGCTGCGGCGCCACAGCTCGTCGGCGAGCTCGGCCGTCGCGTACTTCGAAGCGGTCTTCTCGCGGCTGTTGTCGTAGTAGAGGCCGGAGTCCCCGGCGACGTCGGGCGAGGTCGCGCAGTACAGCGAGGTCCGGGCACCGTCGGCCGTCGACTTGAGGAACAGCTTGAGCAGGTGGCGGAGCCCGAACGGCACCTCCCGCCACACGTCGGAGGCGATCGCGCCCGGGTGGAGGGAGTACGTCGTCACGCCCGTCCCCTGCAGTCGGCGTCCGAGCTCCTGGGCATGGAGCACGTTGGCGAGCTTCGACACGGCGTACTCGGCGAGCGCGGTGCGCGTCGCAGCCGGCTGGCGTACGGCGTCCCAGTCGATCCCCTTGGCCTGGAAGTGTGCCGTGCTGGCCACGTTCACGATCCGGCCGGGACCGCTCTCGATCAGGTGCTCGCGGAGCAGCTCGGTGAACAGGAACGGTCCGACGTGGTTGGTGCCGAAGGCGAGCTCGAACCCGCTGGCGGTCAGTCCCTTCGCACCGGCGAGGCCGGCGTTGTTGATCAGCACATGGAGTGGCTCACCGGACTCGAGGAACGTCGTCGCCGCCTTGCGGACCGACGTCAGGTCGCCCAGGTCGAGCGCCAGGTAGTCGAGGTCGGTGTTGCCCGTCTCGCCGGCGATCTCGTTGATCGCAGCCTTCGTCTTCTCCTCCGATCGCCCGGCCAGGACGACGCGAGCGCCGCGTCCCGCGAGCACGCGAACCGTCTCCTTGCCGATGCCGGTGTTGGCTCCCGTGATGAGGAAGGTGCGGCCAGCCAGGTCGCTCATGCAGTCAGTCCAATCCGGATCGCGAACAGGTCGAGCCCGTGGGGCAATGGTTTCGTGGGGTTGAGGGAGGGACTGACCAGCTCGGGCGTGGCCCTGCGCAGCAGAGCTGCCAGGAACGCCTGTCCGAGGAAGACCGACATGCCGGCGCCGGGACAACCCTGCGGGCCGTGGCTGAAGAAGTTGAAGGACCACGACTTCCCGGCGTCGCCGGACACCCACTCGCCCGGCGCG
>JAKFEI010000465.1:0-9407 GCA_036675765.1 Nocardioides sp.
GCGGTGGACTTCGGCGTCGTGAAGATGAACGTCGACACCGACACCCAGTACGCCTTCACCCGCCCGGCTGCCGAGCACATGTTCCGCAACTACGACGGCGTCCTGAAGGTCGACGGCGAGGTCGGCGACAAGAAGGCCTACGACCCGCGCGCCTGGGGCAAGGCCGCCGAGGCCGGCATGGCTGCCCGTGTCGTCGAGGCCGCTGAGAACCTGCGGTCGGCCGGCAAGACCGTCGGCTAGTCCGGTGGGCGAGCCTGTCGAGAACCTCCCCACAGCGGCCGACGTCGACCGGGCGGCGGAGCTGCTGGCGCCGGTCATCCCGATGACCCCGCTCCAACGCGCGGACCGGCTCTCCGCCCTGACCGGTCTGGAGGTGTGGCTCAAGCGTGAGGACCTGACTCCCGTCCGGTCCTACAAGGCGCGCGGCGCCTACACCGTCCTCGCCGGTCTGTCGGAGGAGGAGCGGGCCCGCGGCGTCACCTGCGCCAGCGCCGGCAACCACGCACAGGGCGTGGCCTTCGCCTGCGCCCGCGCCGGCGTCCACGCCACGATCTTCCTGCCGCGCACCACGCCTCGTCAGAAGCGTGACCGGGTGGCCGCGCTCGGCGGTGACCAGGTCGAGGTCGTCATCGCCGGTGAGGCGTACGACGACGCAGCGGTCGCCGCTGCTGACTTCGCCGCCGCGTCCGGGGCCACCGTCATCCCGGCGTTCGACCACCCCGGCATCATCGCCGGCCAGGCGACGGTGGCCGCCGAGATCCTGGCCCAGTCCTCGTCGCACGGCTGGACTCCTGACGCGCTGGTGCTCCCCGTCGGCGGTGCCGGCCTGATCGCGGGCTGCCTGACGGTCCTGGCCGAGCGCCTGCCCGGCGTGGCCGTGATTGCCGCCGAACCGTTGGGTGCGACGTCGCTGGCCGCGGCACTCGAGGCCGGCGGTCCGGTCGAGCTGGAGTCGGTCGACCCCTTCGTCGATGGTGCCTCGGTACGACGCGTGGGAGACCTGACCTACGCGGCGGTCGCCGCGGCTCGCGCCGCTGTGAACCTGTCGGTGGTGTCGGTCCCCGAGGGACTGATCTGCGTCGAGATGCTCGACCTCTACCAGGTCGACGGGATCATCGCCGAGCCCGCCGGGGCGCTGGCGCCAGCAGCGCTGCGACTGCCCGAGCTGTCCGGATCGCTGGCGCCCGGCAGCAAGGTCGTTGTCGTCGTCTCCGGTGGCAACAACGACGTCTCGCGCTACGCCGACATCGTCGAACGTGCCCTCATCCACGAGGGTCTCAAGCACTACTTCCTGATCGAGTTCCCCCAGGAGCCCGGCGCGTTGCGCCGGTTCCTCGACGAGGTGCTCGGGCCGGACGACGACATCACGCTGTTCGAGTACACCAAGCGCAACAACCGGGAGACCGGTCCGGCGCTGGTCGGCATCGAGATGCAGCACGCCGACGACCTCACCGGGCTGCTCGCCCGGATGGAGGAGTCACGGCTGCGCGTCGAGAAGGTTCCGCCGGACAGCCCCCTCTTCGGCTTCGTGAGCTAGCCCGTTGGTCGAGGAGGTCGCGGGTCTCGGGACGGGCCGTCAGACGGCCCTCCTCGACCAACGGCCGCGTCGAGACCCTTCGGTCGCGCGAAGCACAGCACTGCGGCCAACCCGATCAGGATCACCGCGGGTGCGATGAGCATCGACTGCCCCATCGCGGTGGCGAAGGGGTCGAGGGCCTGCGGCGGCAGCGTCGAGCCGCTGCTCGCGCCCTCGGGTGCCTTCGACGGGTCGAAGGTGAGCCCGTTGGCTGAGAGCCGGGCGTCCATGAACAGGGCGATCGCGGCCGAGCCCAGCACGGCGCCGACCTGACGGGTCGCGTTGTAGACCCCGGAACCGGCACCCGCCATCTGCATCGGGAGGTTGCGGGTCGCGGTCGCGCCCAGGGGTGCCCAGATGGCCGCGCTGCCGGCACCCATCAGGCCCATCGGGAGCGCGAGCTCCCACACGGCCGAATCGGGTGTCGTGACGGCCGAGAGCCAGACCAGGCTGATCCCGACGGTGGCGAACCCGACGCTGCAGAGGTAGCGCGGGTGCACCCGGTCCGTCAGCTTGCCGACCGGCGCAGCCAGCACGATCGACAGCAACGCCATCGGGACCATCAACAGGGCCGACTCGGTCGGGGAGTAGCCCCGGACCAGCTGGGCGTAGAGCATCAGCGGGAACCCGAGGGCGGTGAAGGTGAAGCTGATCGAGCTGATCGCGATGTTGGCCAGCGAGTAGTTGCGGTCGCGGAACAGGCTGAGCGGGACCAGCGGCTCCTGCTTGTTGTGGTGCTGCCACAGGACGAACAGCACCAGCACGACGATGCCGCCGACGATCAGCATCGGCACGGTCAGGAAGCCGGTGACCTTGCCCCAGTCGTACTGGTGGCCCTCCTGGATGCCGAACACCAGCAGGAACATGCCGACCCCGCTCAGCACGACACCCAGCCAGTCGAACCGGTGCTGGTGGGTCGGCAGGGAGGGCACGTTGCGCAGCGCCAGCGCGATGCCGATGATCCCGACGGGGATGTTGATGAAGAAGATCCATTCCCACGAGAAGGCGTCGACCAGGACTCCGCCGAGCAGCGGACCGACCAGCAGGGCCACGCCGGCCGTGGCTCCCCACAACGACATTGCCTGGCCGCGACGCTCGGCCGGGAAGATCCGGGTGATGATCGCCATCGTCTGCGGCGTGATCATGCTGGCGCCGAAGCCCTGCACGATCCGGGCGATGATCAGTCCCTCGACCGTCGAGGTCAGCCCGCACCAGAGGCTGGCGAGCGTGAACACGACCATGCCGAGGAGGTAGAGGTTCTTCGGACCGAACCGGTCGCCCAGTCGACCCGTGATCATCACCGGCACGGCGTAGGCGAGCAGGTAGGCGCTGGTCACCCAGACCACGCTGTTCACCTCGGCGTCGAGGTCCTCGATGATGGCCGGCGTCGCCACCGTGACGATGGTCGTGTCGACCATGATCATGAAGAACCCGAGGACCAGGGCCCACAGGGCCGGCCACGGGTTGATGTCCTCGGTGGACGTGGTGGGGGCCGGGGTCGCGCTCTGGGTCACGGGAGGAGTCAACACCCGCACGCCGACAGCCGTCGCGCGTGTGACCACAATGGCTCCATGAGCCTCACTCCTGGCGCCGACCTGATGGCCGGCCCCCCGCCCACGCACCTGCCCGTCGATCCCGCTGCCGAACTGCTCGCCGCGGGCGAGGCGCCCGCGGCCGTCGTACGACGCCTGCCGGCCTCGCCCCTTGCCTGGGCGACGTTCGCCGAGCAGGCCCGTGACCAGGGTGCCGATGACGTGACCGTCTACGCCTACTCGCGTGTCGGCTACCACCGTTCGCTCGACCTGCTGCGTCGCAACGGCTGGAAGGGCAACGGTCCGGTCCCGTGGGAGCACGAGCCCAACCGCGGCTTCCTGCGCTCGCTGGCCCTGCTCGCCCTTGCTGCCCGGGCCATCGGCGAGACCGAGGAATGGGAACGCTGCTCGGCCTTCCTCCGCGACTCGAGCCCCACGGCCGCCGACGAACTCCTCTGATCGCGTCGTACCTGGCGAAACGGTCGTGAGATCGGCCGATTGACGACAGAATCGTCGGGTACGACGGTCGGGTCGATGAGGAGAGTGACGCCGTGGACAGTTCTCCCACTCCCGCTTGGTGCACCAACTGCGGTACGCCGATGAACGGCCGCCGGTTCTGCTCCAACTGCGGGCAGGAAGGTCCGCAGGCGTCCGGGGGCGGCCCGGCGCCCGACCCGTCACCGATGACCGTCCCGGTGACTCCCGTGCAGCCGCCGTACGTGCTGTTGCCGAACGGCCCGCCGGGGCCGCCGCCGGCCCTGCCGCCCCTTGCTCCGCCGCCCTACGCCCCGCCGCCCAGGACACCGCCCCGGCGGCGCGCGCCCCTGGTCGTCGGCGCGGTGGTGGCCGCAGCGGTGCTGCTCGCGGCCGGCGGGACCGGTGCCTACCTGCTCGCCACCAGCGGGTCCGACGATCCGGACGGTGCCGACACCGGGGCGAGGGACAGGGCGTCGACGGAGACGTCGTCGGCCTCGGACCCCACGACGGCCGCGAGCACGACACCGACGCAGGAGGCCGTGCCGCTCCGGCCGGTGACCCTCAGCGACAAGACGGGCGACGCGCTGTTGCGGGGCCAGGGTCCGGAGACCAGTTCCGGCGGCGACCTGAGGCAGGTCCACATCCACCCGCAGCAGGACGGCGAGCCCGGTTGGGTGATCGTGGAGTTCGCGGGCAACGCCTCGCCGCCCGTGGGGGTCATCGTGCGGTTCGACGTGGACGGCGACAGCACGCCCGACTTCGTCTCCTGGCGCCACGTGACCACCGGCGCGACCGGCTCGCGTGCGGTCGGCGGGTGGGCCCACGGCCGCGACATCCTCGACGGTTCGCAGGCCGACGACGCGCGGTTCCCCGATGACTTCTCCGCAGCGCCCCGCGACGGCCTGGCCTTCCCCTTCCGGCTCGGAGCCGGGGACAGCCCCCGCGACAGGATCAGGGTGAACGTGCAGATGGTCAGCGATGCGGAGTACTACGACTACACCCCGGGCCGCCACGTGTGGTCCCCACGCGTCGACATCGCGACCCAGCAGTGAGGGGACGCTTCGGCGCGTGGGCATTCGCACTCGGCCTCGGGACCGCCAGTCTCGGGCTGGTCTCCTGCAGCGCTGGTGACCCGGATCCGGACGTGGCGGCATCGGCCGGCTCGACCAGCCCGACCCTGCCCACCCCGACACCGTCGAGCACCGAGCCCGCGCAACCGCCCCACGTCGTCGCGATCTCCGTCGACGGCCTCGCCGTCGAAGCGCTCCTGGAGCTCGGAGAGAAGGAGACGCCCCACCTGCACCGGCTCCTCGACGAGGGCGCCTCGACCCTGAATGCCCGCTCCGCCTACGAGGAGAACATCACCCTGCCCAACCACGTCGGCATGGTGACGGGACGCCGGATCGACGCAGCCGCCGGTGGCCACGGTGTGGTGTGGAACTTCAACCCGGTCGACGACACGGTGCAGGCCGCCGCGGGAGAGAAGGTCGCGTCGATCTTCTCCGTCGCGCACCGTCACCACCTGACGACGGCGTTGTTCGCCGGCAAGACGAAGTTCGACATCATGCGCGACTCGTGGCCGAGGTCGATCGACGACTTCGAGGTACGCAAGCCCCAGCGGCGCCTCGTGGCCGACGCGATCGCGCACCTGGTGACCGAGCAGCCGAACCTGACCTTCCTCCACCTCGCCGGTCCCGACGCCGCCGGGCACCGGGCCAGAGGCATGAGCCAGCCGTACCTCGAGGCCGTCCGCGTGGTCGACCGACTCGTCGGCCAGGTCATCGCGGCCATCGAACGCACGCCCGCCCTCGACGGCACCACCACGGTGATCCTGACCGCCGACCACGGGTTCGCCGCCGGTACCCGGGATCACGGGGCCCCGGTGGCCGAGAACTACACGATCCCGTTCACCATCTGGGGACCGGACGTCACGGCCGGTGACCTCTACGAGCGCAACCCGGAGCGCCGCGACCCGGGCACCGGGCGGCCGTCGTACGACGGAACGCAGCCGATCCGGAACCTGGATCTCGCCGACGCGGCGATGAGCCTGCTCGGCCTGCCGTCGGTCCCTCCCGATGAAGGACCACCTGACCTGCGCTGGTGATGACTCAGGGCGTGAGCAGCGCCCGCACCTTCTCCGGGCCGAGGGCCACGAAGAGGGTCGGCAGCCGGGGTCCGCGCTCGGCGGCGACCAACAGTTCGTAGAGCAGCTTGAAGAACGCCTTCTGGTCCGCCTTCACCTCATCGGTGGGCGGGTCCTCGAGAGCCAGGCCGCGCGCGAGCTTCGGGACGCCGTAGATCAGCGTGGTCAGCTCCTCGGAGTCCGCGAACGAGTCGGGCAGCCGGTCGAGCAACTGACCGAGCCACAGCTGCTCGTCCTCGTCGAGAGCAGCCAGGCGCTCGGTGTCGGCGGACTCGCGGACGACGGTGCGGTCCTCGGGGTCGACGTACGCCGTGATCCAGGTGGCTGCCTTCGACAGCCGCGGTTCGAGGTCCGCCTCGCTCGCGCCGACGGTGCGCGCGGTGATCTCGCGCGATCCCGCGGTCACGTCGGCCACCGAGGACAACATCCGGAACGGGGAGACGACGGCCGGCGTCGGCAGCGTGCCGGCGGTCGAGGTCGCGGAGGCCCGCTCCCATGCGAGCACCGCGGCGTCACGCTTCTCGGGGATCGCAGCCTTCTTCGTCAGCGCGTCCCACTCGTCGTACAGACGGAGGACTTCCTGGCCGAAGTCGACGTTGAACGCCTGCTTCGGCTGACGGCGGACGTAGAGCCAGCGCAGGATCGGGGCCTCGAGGATGCGCAGGGCCTCCTCGGCGGTCGGTACGCCGCCCCTGGACGACGACATCTTCGGCATGCCGGCCACACCGACGAAGGAGTAGCCGACGAACGACGGCGCCGAGCCGCCGAAGATCGGGCCGACGATCTCCTTGCCGACCGTGTACGACGACCCGGGGCTCGCATGGTCGACGCCACCCGGCTCGAAGTGCACGCCCTCGAAGGTCCAGCGCATCGGCCAGTCGACCTTCCAGACGAGCTTGCCCTCGTTCTGGGTGGCGACGTTGGTGACGTAGGAGTCGCCGCACACGTCACAGGTGTAGGCCAGGTCCGTCGTGTCGTCGTCGTACGACGTCAGGGTGACGGTGTCGCGGCCGCAACCGCGGCAGTAGGGCTTGTACGGGAAGCGGGCCAGGTCCTCGTTCGCGCCGTGGCCCCCGTCCTCGTCAACACCGTCCTGCTCGGCCGTGGACTCCGCAACGTCGTCGCCCTCGACCGGCTCGGCAGCCTTCTTCGTGCGGAAGCGCGCCATCACGGTCTCGATCTCGCCACGCTTCGCGATCGCGGTGAGCACCTGCTCGCGGTAGGTGCCGGCGGCGTACATCTCGGTCTGGTCGACCTCGACCATCTCGCAGCCGAGGTCCTTGAGCGCGGCGCGGAGCGGAGCCTTGAACCGCTCGGCCCAATTCGGGAACTCACCGGTCGGGTCGGGAACGGCGGAGAGCGGCTTGCCGATGTGCTCGCTCCAGGACGGGTCGACGCCGGCGGGGACCTTGCGGAACCGGTCGTAGTCGTCCCAGCTGTGGAGGTGGCGGACGTTGATGCCGCGGCGCCGGATCTCCTCGGCGACGAAGTGCACGGTGAGGAACTCGCGCAGGTTGCCCAGGTGGATCGGGCCGGACGGGCTGATGCCGGAGGCGCAGGTGACCACCTCGGGCAGCGTGCCGCCGTTGACCGCCTCTGCGTGCCGGAGCGCCAGGTCGGCGGTCCGGGTCACCCAGTCGCTGGGGTCCTGCTGGTCTCCACCTTGGTTGCGCTGTCCTCGTGCCACGGCGCGAAGCCTAGTTGGCTCAGGCCCCGGGCTCCGATTCGTCCCCCGACTGCGCATCAGCGGGTGGAACCGGCACCACCATCGCGTAAGCCGCTGGCAGCACCCGCCACGAACGGCTCCGCACCGGGCCGTCGATCTCCCCGTCGCTGTTGCAGGTGAACTCGCTGCCGGTCACCCGCACGGACCTGCCGCGCACGATCTGCACGTCGGAGTGGTCCTCGTGGCGCCCGAACGGCAGGCGCAGGGCGTAGCCGAGGCGGGACAGGGTGCCGACCGGCGTGGCGACGAGGACGTCGACGAGTCCGTCGAAGGGGTGGGCGTCGGGCGTGAGCTCGGTGCCGCCGCCGACCGACGCGCCGTTGCCGAGCGCGACCATCAGCACCCGGTGGTCGACGTCCACCACGACCTCGCCGTCGACCTCCACCCGCACCCGCAGGGTGGGCGGGTTCAGGGCCGTCTGCAGGGCGCCGATCGGGTAGCCGACCTTGCCGAGGTTGACCTTGCCGATGCCGACGGAGCCGAGACGGCTCTTCCAGCGGGCGCCCTTCTCGCCGGCCTCTGCGCCCGCGCCGAGGTGCACGCCGTTGACGGTGACGGCGTCGAGGTCGTCGACGATCAGGTCGACCTCGCGGACCGCGCCGTTGGCGACGAGCTCGGCGGCCTCGGCCGGATCCAGCGGGACGCCGAGGGTCCGGGCGAAGTCGTTGCCCGTCCCGAGCGGGACGAGGCCGAGCACCCGACCGGTGAGCTCGTTGCGGCGGTGCAGTGCACCCACGACCGCGTGGACGCTGCCGTCCCCGCCGACCACGACCAGCCGGCGGTCGCCCAGTTCGCCGAGCCCGTCCAGGACCTCGTCGAGCTCGTCCGGCGACGACGTCGCATGCACCTCGACCGTGAAGTCGCGCCGCAACACCTCCAGGGCGGAGTCCAGGGCCTCGTCGTCCGCCGTACCGGCGTCGGCGTTGGTGATCACCACGATCGAGTCGCTCACGACGCCAGCGTAGGGACACGCCTAGAGTTCCGGCCCATGGGGACGAGTCGCCGGTGGACCGCGCGTGAACTGATCGACCTGGTGCTGGACGACGGCACCTACGAGTCGTGGGACTCACCCGTCGACATCTCGGGCCACAGCGAGAGCTACCAGGCCGCGTTGCGTGCAGCCGCCGGGAAGGCCGGGACCGACGAGTCCGTGCTCACCGGACGTGGCGACGTCCGTGGTCGCCCGATCGCCTTCGTGGTCAACGAGTTCGGCTTCCTCGCCGGCTCGATCGGCATCGCCGCCGCTGCGCGGATCGCCGCCGCCGTACGACGGGCAACGGCCGAGGGCCTCCCCGTCGTCGCGAGTACGGCGTCCGGTGGCACCCGCATGCAGGAGGGCACTCGTGCGTTCGTCCAGATGGTCGAGATCTCCCGTGCACTGATGGAGCACCGCGCCGCGGGCCTGCCGTACGTCGTGCACCTGCGGCACCCCACGACCGGTGGGGTCTACGCCTCGTGGGGATCGCTCGGGCACGTGACGGTGGCCGAACCGGGCGCACTGGTGGGCTTCCTGGGCCCGAAGGTCTACGAAGCGCTCAAGGGCGAACCTTTCCCCGAAGGTGTGCAGGTCGCCGAGAACCTCGCCGCCAAGGGGGTCATCGACGCGGTCGTCCTGGCCGAGGACCTGCCGACGTTGCTCGACCACGCACTCGGGGTGCTGGTGGATGCGGCGTCCCCTGCCGGCCTCGAGCGTCGTACGCCCATCGTGCCGGGCACGATCGCCGACCACCCGGTCTGGGAGGACATCGAGCTCACGCGGGCGGAGGGCCGGGTCGGCGTACGTGACCTCCTTCGGTACGGCGCCGCCGGCACCCTGCGGCTGCGCGGCACCGACGAGGGGGAGCGGGACGACTCCGTCCTGATCGCCCTGACCCGCCTCGACGGGCAGCCGTGCGTGCTGGTCGGGCAGGACCGGTCGCGGCAGTCGGCCGCCGCCGCCATGGGACCGGGCGC
>JAKFEI010000453.1:0-9337 GCA_036675765.1 Nocardioides sp.
CCGACGATGGAGACCTTGCCGACGCTGTCGTCGTACTGCAGGCTCTCGAAGCCGACGGCCTCCTGGATGCGGGACAGCGCGGTCATCGCGGTCTGGCCCTCACCGCTGGGCAGCGTGAACGAGATGTCCGTGCGGCCCGTTGCGGCGGCCGAGACGTTCTGGACGATCATGTCGATGTTGATCTGCGCGTCGGCGACGGCGCGGAACAGGGCAGCGGCCTCGCCCGGCTTGTCGGGGACGCCGACCACGGTGATCTTGGCCTGGCTGCGGTCGTGGGCGACACCGGTGATGATGGCGGCTTCCATGGAATCCTCCTGAGCAACATCCTCGGCCTTGACGACCCAGGTGCCCTCCTTCTCGGAGAAGGACGAGCGGACGTGAATGGGCATGTCGTAGCGGCGGGCGTACTCGACGCACCGCAGGTGCAGGATCTTGGCACCCTGCGCGGCCATCTCGAGGGTCTCCTCGTAGGAGATGCGCGGCACCTTGCGGGCGCGTGGCTCGATCCGCGGGTCGGCGGTGAAGATGCCGTCGACGTCGGAGTAGATCTCGCACACGTCGGCCTTGAGCGCCACGGCAAGGGCCACGGCGGTCGTGTCCGAGCCGCCGCGGCCGAGCGTGGTGATGTCCTTGGTGGTCTGCGAGACGCCCTGGAAGCCGGCGACGATGGCGATCGCGCCTTCGTCGATGGCGGCCTGGATCCGGCCCGGCGTCACGTCGATGATCTTCGCCCGGCCGTGCTCGGCGTCGGTGATGACGCCCGCCTGCGAGCCGGTGAAGGACCGCGCCTCGTGGCCGACGCTCTGGATCGCCATGGCCAGCACGGCCATCGAGATCCGCTCACCGGCGGTGAGCAGCATGTCGAGCTCACGGGCCGGCGGCAGCGGGGAGACCTCGTTGGCGAGATCGATCAGCTCGTCCGTCGTGTCCCCCATCGCCGAGACCACGACGACGACCTGGTGGCCGGCCTTCTTGGTGGTGACGATGCGCTGCGCGACGCGCTTGATGCCGGCGGCATCGGCGACCGACGAGCCGCCGTACTTCTGCACGACAATGCCCACGGGGGCTCACTCCTGGCTGTACGGGGAAGGGGATCTGTTCCGCTCGTGTCATCGCACGAGGGGAACAGGCCTGATTCTACCGAGACGGCGCCAGACGTTTTACCTGCTGTCCAGCGCCGTCTCGTCGACTACTCCCCGCGGCGGCGCAACATGACTGCGACCGACGGCCTGAGAGCCGCTACGGCGGGCAGCACGGTGAGCGGCACCAGCGCGAGCAAGACGCCGCCGGACACCAACACCAAGCTGGTCCAGGACGGCGTGGCGACCCACCAGCCCGAGGCAGGATCGGCCACGTCACCCACGCGGCGCATGAACTGCCAACCCAGGAACCACCCGACGAGGCTGCCAACCGGGGCGGCGATCAGCCACAGCAGGACCACCTCGAGGCTCACCTGGCCAAGGATCGCGCGGCGTCCGTAGCCCCACGTCCGCAGCGCCGCGAACTCGCTGACACGCGACCGCACAGCCCAGCGACCCACCGACGCCAGAACGACGAAGCTCAGCAGGACGAGGAGCAGGACGATCAGACCCAGGATCCCCGATGAGGTTCCCGACCGGATCTCCCGCTCCGCAACACTGTTGAGATCGGTCGCAGAAAGATTCTGTGGCAGGTTGACGCTTCCGTCCGTCGAGACCAGCAGCGCAACCGGCGATGCGGCCAGCGGCACGAGGTCGCAGGTGGTGACCACGGATCCCGGGACCAGCGGGTGGCTCCGATCGACGACTCCCACCACCTCCACGACCACTGATTCAGCCCTCTCCGCCATGTCGTACTGCTCGATCCGGACCGTGGCCCGATCCCCGACACCCACGCCGGTCGAGCTCTCGATGTCACGTGAGACAACTGCCTCGCACGTCCCGGGGCGCGGCAACCGGCCTTCAACCAGATCAAGGTCCAACGCACTGTCGTAGGACCGGAGCGAGGCAACCTCGCCGTTGACGGTGGCGTCGAGGAAGTACTGCGGCACGACCTCCCGCACGCCGTCGACCGAGCGCAACTCGCCCTCGAGCTTCGTCACCGCGGCAGCAGCCTCAGGCAGACTCTCGACAAGGTAGTCATTCGACCAGCTGGAACGGTCGTAGTGGCTCGCCAGGTTGTCGCGACCGTCACGCAGCGGGATCACCATCGCCAACAGGGTCGCGATCAGGATCCCGGCGATGACCAGGACCCCGATCGAGGCCGCGCTCCTGCCCCGAAGACTGGCGAACGCGTTGCGCACCACCTGTCCCCTCACAGCTCATCACCGAGCGTGATGACGCGGTGCGCCCATTGCTCCCACTCCGGGTCGTGGCTCGCGACCACGACAGTCGTCTCGGCAGGAAGGCTCGCGAACGCGTCGATCACGGCATCACGATTGGTCCGATCCAGGCTGGCAGTCGGCTCATCGGCAACGACGATCCGGCTACGTCGTGCGAGTGCGCACGCCACCGCCAGCCTCTGGCGTTCGCCGCCGGAGAGCTCGCGGCTCCCGACTCCGCGAAAGGGAACGGACCAGTCGTCGAGGCGCTGCTCGACCTCCTGCACCCGCCCTCGACCGACGGCAGCCCGAATGTTCTGCGCCACCGTCCAGTGGTCGACCAGACCCGCGTTCTGCACGACGCAGGAGATCACCTGGCTCCGCAGCCGGCAGGCGACCGACTCGCGACGTACGGCGGTGTCGGCGATGCGGACGTCACCGGAACGAGCCAGGCTCAGCGCACCCATCACGTAGAGCAGGGACGTCTTGCCAGCGCCCGAGCGCCCGTTGATCAGAACGCGTTCACCCGCGCGAACGCTGAGGTCCATCGGTCGCTCGCGGGTGATTCCGAACTCTGTGGTCACCGCCTGCAATTCGATGGCTACCGCGGTGGATCTGCTCACAGTCTGTCTCTCCCGAGTTCTTCGTAGATGACGCGCAGCAGCGACCCACGCAGGTCGCAGACGCCGTCATCCTCCACGAGCCAGTCGAAGCCCTCACACCCGGTCCCCAGCGCGGTGCCCGCCTCGGCGTCCCGCCCCGCCGCGCGTAACGCTGTCGCCAGCAAGAGCTGCACCCGCGGCACCGTTTGGCCGTCGTTCAAGGTGTTGGTGAGCGTCCGCAGATCGCGGGCCGGCGTCGTCACCATCGCTCCCGTGAGCACCCAGCGGGTGATCAGGTACGACGCGAGCGACTCAGGACTGCGTCGCGCCTCGGCGAACCCGAAAGCAAGGGTCACCTGGTCCAGTGCATCGACATCGCGGGCAGCCAGTGCGAGGAACGGATTGTAGGGACCGTCCGGGTCCGCGAGCACTACCGGCTGGATTGTCGGACGCTCCTCCACCCCGAGCTGCGCGAGCGACGCGTTCACGACCAATGCCCGGTCAGGGGCGGCGCTGTCCTCCTTGCGTACGGCCTTCTCCACCGGAAGGCGCGGCAGATCGGCGCCGTCGTCCCCGGCGAGATGGAGCACGGCCCACGTGGTGAGGACCGTGCCGTGCAACGGCGTGGTGTCAACGAGGATTCCGCGGACCGTGGAGCGCTCGAGCGCTCGACCGACCAGCTCCACCAGAGGACGAGGTCGTACGCCGTTCGCCTCCGCAGCGGCTGCGAGCTGCCAGATCGCCAGCGAGTCCGTCTGCTGCTCGACGTCGGGCAGCATCTGCTCGGCGGCCTTGCTGATCTCGTCAGCGGAGGGCCGCTTCGGACCACATGTGATCCGGTCGAAGGCCCCCCACGCGTCACCGCCGGCGGCCGCACAGACGGCGTCCTGATCGACGTCGACCCGAGTGCGGAACGCCTCGACCTTGGCGGGTTCGGAGGCCCGGAGCACGGTGTCCAGGCCGGCGACGACGAACGCACAGTTCGATCCCGGCGCGGCCTTCGCCGCGCAGAGGTCGGCCGCCTCCGTGAGAGCTTCGTCGGTCCCGAGGCTGTCGCCCTCGAGCAGTGACCAGCGCAAGGCGAGCTCAGGGCGAGCAAGCTCGTCCTCCTGGCCGATCAGCACGGAGACCATTGCGGGATCCGGGTTCTCCTCCACGTCGATGCCGAGACGACGTGCGGCATCGAGCAGGTGCAGGGTCAGCGTCAGATTGGGACGCGGCGTGAGGAGCGCGGGGTCGATGAGGAGGTCGTTCTCACCCATCAGGGGTTCGAGGGCATACCTGTCTGCGCTCTCGACGGTGCAGGCCGTCAGGGCCAGCACCGCCGCGGCGGCCGCCGAGAGCAGGGCTCTCGACGACCGCCGCTTGGAACTACCGGTCACCAAAGACCGATCTTGGCGCACTTCGCGGAGACGTCACCGTAACCACCGGGGCCGTTGCCGGTCAGGCACGCCTCCGTGGAGATACCCACCGAGGTCCAGGACGGGTTTGCCGTACCGCTGAGCTCGACGAGGTTGGAGACGTACTTCGTCCACCGGACCGTGGCCAGCGAGGTGCGGTTGCCCGACAGGGTCGCGCTGGACTGGTCCTTCGAGATCGTCACCTCGGCGCTGATACCGAGTGCGTCGATCTTGGTGGTGTTGGTGATGCGGTCCATGATCCGCCCACCGTTGTTGCGCAGCTGGACCTTGGTGTACCAGCTGCAGCTGCTGATGTAGGTGTTGCACTCCCACGCCGAGACGTAGAGCTGGCCATACGGCACGTTGAACGAGTTCGATGCCGTTGCCGCCGTGGCTGTCGTGGCGTTGCCGAACACCACTCCCAAGGCGAACAGGATGGTCGAGAGGGCAGCCATCAGTTTCCGAGATTTCACAAGAACCCCATCTGTGCAGTCACTCACCCACTGCGAGTGATCTGACGCACACCATCCCCGTCGCGGGTGTACGGAAACTGACCTTGTGAAGAACGGAGCAGATTTCTCCGTCAGTCGCCCAGCACCGCTGCTGCGACCTGGACCAACTCGAGCTCCTGGGTGCGGTCGAGGTCGACGTCGAGCCGGTCGTGGGCGACCACGGACAGCAGCGCCTTCATGGACGCGCCAGCGAGGGCTCCCCACGCCGAGACGTACGAGAACTGCCACCACCAGAGGGCTTCCTCGACGTCGCCGACGTCGTAGTGGCGCACTCCCACCTCGAGGTCCGCCGCGATGCTCGTCAGGTCGTCGGAGAGCAGGCCCTCGACCATCTCGGGCTGGTAGGGGTCGAACACGTAGCTGTACGTGTCGAGGTCGCCGAGCAGGTCCGCCAACTGGAGCCGGAGCTCGTCGAGATCGGGGTCGGGGCCGTCATCGGGCTGGAACTCGTCGCGCGGGGCGAAGTCCCGGTGCACGCCCAGCCGGGCGCCGGTGAGGGCGATCTGGCTGATCTGGAGCAGCAGCAGGGACACGGCCTGTCCGCCGGTGGCCTCGGCTGCGACCACCCGCAGCCCGTCGAGGAAGGACCGGACCGAGGCCGCGATGTCATCGGCGAGGCGCACGGTCTCCGTCTCGACGGCGATCAGCGCCTCGAGCGCCGCCAGTCCGGGAAGCTTCTCGGTCGTCACCTCGGTGACGTTGGTGTTGTCGCTCATGTTGCTGTCTGCCTTCCCACGAATGCCCGACCCAAGGTGACCTCATCGGCGTACTCCAGGTCTCCTCCCACCGGAAGTCCACTCGCCAAACGTGTCACGCGCAACCCCAACGGCCCGAGCATTCTCGTGAGATACGTCGCGGTGGCTTCGCCCTCCAGGTTCGGATCGGTCGCCAGGATCACCTCGGTGACCGACTCGTCGGCCAGCCGGGTGAGCAGCTCCCTGATGTGCAACTGCTCCGGACCGATGCCGTCGATCGGCGAGATCGCGCCTCCCAGGACGTGGTAGCGGCCGCGGAACTCACGGGTCCGCTCGATCGCCACGACGTCCTTGTACTCCTCGACGACACACAGGATCGTGGGGTCGCGACGGACGTCGCGGCAGATCCGGCACTGGTCGTCCTCGGCCACGTTGAAGCAGATGCTGCAGAACTTCACCTTCGCCTTGACCTCGATGAGCACCTCCGCGAGGCGGCGTACGTCGGCCGGGTCGGCCTGCAACAGGTGGAACGCGATCCGCTGGGCGCTCTTCGGACCGACCCCGGGCAACCGCCCGAGCTCGTCGATGAGGTCCTGGACAACGCCTTCGTACAACGCCCGGGTCCGTTCAGAATCCGAGCGGGCCCGGCGTACCGGGCTGGCCCGCGCCGGGCAGTCCGCCCGCGAGCGGGCCCAGGGTGTCGCTGGCCAGCTCGTCGACCTTGGTGCGAGCGTCGCGGAACGCGGCGACGATCAGGTCGCCGAGGTCGGCCAACGCAGCGGCGTCGGTGCCGTCGAGGGCCTCGGGGGTGATGTTCACGGCGGTGAGCTCGCCGACGCCCGACACGGTGACCGTGACGACGCCACCGGCGACCGAACCCTCGACGCTGGTGTCCGCCAGGCGCTCCTGGGCGGACTGGAGGTCTTCCTGCATCTGCTGGGCCTGCTGGAGCAGGGCACCGAGGTCCAGGCCACCCAGGGCACCGGCGAGGTCGCCGCCACCGGGGAGGGCGTCGAACGGGTTCTGGCTCATGGTCATCTCATCTCTGACGGGACCGGAGGGTCCAGGGGTGGGCGGTACAGCGCAGGCTCAGGCGCGGGGGATCTCTTCGATGACGCGGGCGCCGAGCTCACGAGCGAGCAGCTCGGCGCTGGACTCCTCGTCGACCTCGGCGTCGTCGAACGCGACCGCAGCGTCGGGGTCCTGCTTCGGCGCCTCGGCCTCGGCCTGGATGTCGGCCATCCGGGGACGCCGGGACACCGGCTCCTCGGCGGGGGCCGGGTCACCCTCGACGGCCCAGGGCGGCGCGTCACTGACGGGCTCGTCGCTGACCGGCGCGGCCGGCGACTGCGGGGCCGGCGCCGCGGCGGGGGCGGGCGCCTGGGGCGCGGCCGGGGCAGGCGGGGTGTGCGCGGTCGGGTCGGCGGCCGGATCGATGATCGCCTCGATCCGCACGTTGGCGCCGATCTCGTCGATCACCGCCTGCTGCACGATCTCGGCGTGCCCACCGGACTCGAACGACTTGCGCGGTCCGTCGGACTGGAACCCGAGGCTCAGCACGGCGTTGTTGAAGCCGACCACCTGGGAGTTCTGCGTCAGGTGGATCCAGGTGACTCGCTTGACGCCCTTGACCCGGTCGATCACCGCCGGCCACAGCCGGCGGATGTCGACGAGGGTGAGCGCACCACCCGCAGGCGCGGCGGCCGCGGCGGCCGGTGCCGCCGGTGCCGCAGCCTCGGGGACGAACGCGACCGGTTCCGGAGTGACGGGGGCGACCGGCTCCCGCACGGGCTCCCGCACCGGCTCCGGCTCGGGTACGACGACGGCGACCGGCGTGGGCTCGGGAGCCGTTTCGACAGGGACCTCGACGGGGACCTCGACAGGCGCGGGCGCCACCGGGCGCTGGGGCGCGGCGGGCTCCTCCGACCGCTCGGGCGCGGCACGCTCGGCACGGGACGGAGCCGGGCGGTCCTGCGCAGGCGCGGCCGCGGGGGCCGCTGCCGGAGCAGACTCGGCGGACGTCGTACCGCTGATGGCGGCGCGGCGCTCGAGCCGGTCCAGGCGGGCCAGGACGCCCTCGGTGCTGTGGTCCGCAGCGGGCAGCAGGATCCGCGCGCAGATCAGCTCGAGGAGCAGGCGCGGAGCGGTCGCACCGCGCATGTCGGTCAGGCCGGTCGCGACCAGGTCGGCGGCCCGGGTGAGCTCGCCCCGACCGAACGAGGTGGCCTGGGCGACCAGGCGGTCGGCCTGGTCACCGGACACGTCGATCAGCCCGGAGGCCGCGGCGTCGGGCACGGCGGAGATGATCACGAGGTCGCGCAGCCGGCGCAGCAGGTCCTCGGTGAAGCGGCGCGGGTCCTGACCGGTCTCGATGACCTTGTCGACCACGCCGAAGACGGCACCACCGTCGCCCGCCGCGAACGACGAGACCACGTCGTCGAGCAGCGTGTCCGGCGTGTAGCCGAGCAGCCCGGAGGCGAGCTCGTAGGTCACTCCCGCGGGCCCGGCACCGCCGAGGAGCTGGTCGAGCACGGAGAGGGTGTCGCGCGCCGAGCCGGCGCCAGCGCGCACCACCAGCGGCAGTGCCGCCGGCTGGATCGTCACGCCCTCGCGCTCACAGAGCTCGGAGAGGTACGACGACAGCAACCGCGGCGGGATCAGCCGGAACGGGTAGTGGTGGGTCCGCGAGCGGATGGTCGGGATGACCTTCTCCGGCTCGGTCGTCGCGAAGATGAAGCGCAGGTGGGGCGGGGGCTCCTCGACCAGCTTGAGCAGGGCGTTGAAGCCCTGCGTGGTCACCATGTGGGCCTCATCGATGATGTAGACCTTGTAGCGGCTGCGCACGGGCGCGAAGAACGCCTTCTCGCGCAGGTCGCGGGCGTCGTCCACACCACCGTGGGACGCGGCGTCGATCTCGATCACGTCGATCGAGCCCGGACCGTTGCGCGCCAGGTCGCGACAGCTGTCGCACTCACCGCACGGATCGGCGATCGGGGCCCGCTCACAGTTGAGCGCGCGCGCCAGGATCCGGGCGCTCGTGGTCTTGCCACAACCCCGTGGACCGGAGAACAGATAGGCGTGGTTGACCCGGTTCGCCGCAAGGGCCGCACGCAACGGTTCGGTCACGTGCTCCTGCCCGATCACCTCGGCGAAGGTCTCGGGCCGGTAGCGGCGGTAGAGCGCGAGCGGGGAGTCCACGTGTGAACACTAACCAGCCGGGCCGACAGCACCACAGGGCCCGGCCCAAGGCGACCGGGGAGTGGTCACTCGATGCGGTTCTCGTGCACCGTCGACTGCAGCGTCGTCTGGTTCAGGTCGAGGTACAGCTGGCTCTCCGTGAGGGACAGCGTGAGCGCGTTGCGGCGTTCGATCGCTGCAACCGCGGAGTCGATGAAGCCGGGGTCGAAGCTGCGCACGACGAGGTCCTGGGCGCGGTGGATGCGCCTTCCCGACCAGGTGGACATGAGCCGGGCGGGGTCGCGATGCGTGTAGACCGCCACCCGGTCCGCCAGCTTGCTGCCGTGGTGCAGGCGCTCGGCATCGGGCGCACCCACCTCGATCCACACCGTGATCTGGCCGGTGAGGTCGCGGACGAGGACGGCCGGCTCCTGGGTCGAGGAGATGCCCTCGCTGAACGCGATGCCTTCCTCGTACTCCATGCAGTAGGCCAGCAGCCGCGTGAGCATGTACGCGTCGGTCTCGGAGGGGTGCCGCGCCACACGAAGGGTGAAGTCCTCGTAGACGCCACGGTCCATGTCGGCCCATTGCACCGTGAAGGTGTGCATCATCGAGCCGGTCGCCATGTCGATCGACACTAGTGGCGCGGGCC
>JAKFEI010000449.1:0-9337 GCA_036675765.1 Nocardioides sp.
GAGAACCGGTCACCGGAGACGACGGCGTCGGCCTCGACGGAGCCCAGGGTCCACGGGTCGACGTCGCACGCCTTGATCATCGAGTTGATCATCCCGACCAGACCGAGCCGGACGCCGTCCTCGGGGGAGAAGATGGTGACCCCGCACTGGGCGAGGCGTTCGATCTCCTCGTGGACGATCACGCCGCCACCGCCGCCGTACACCTTGATGTGGCCGGCACCGCGCTCGCGCAACGACTCGACGAGGTACTCGAAGTACTCGACGTGTCCGCCCTGGTACGACGACACGGCGACGCCCTGCACGTCCTCCTCGATCGCCGCGTCGACGACCTCCTGGACCGACCGGTTGTGGCCGAGGTGGATGACCTCCGCACCCTGGCTCTGCAGGATGCGCCGCATGATGTTGATCGAGGCGTCGTGGCCGTCGAACAGGGCCGACGAGGTCACGAATCGAACGGGGTGCTGCGGCGTGTGCAACGAGATGTCAGACATGCAGGGGTCCTCCAAGGTCTTTGGACTTCCGATAGTAGGACGTCCTACTAAATTTGTGAAGTCGGAGTGCTGCGAGCCACGCGGGATCCTCTAGGGTCAGGGCATGCCTGAGCCACGCCTCCCGTTCGATCCCATCGATCGCGCAGGAGACCTCTGGGCCGAGCACTTCGGTGACGCCACGGCGATGCGCCTGGCCACCTCCGTGATGCGGGTCCAGCAATTGATGATCAGCGCGCTGGACGCAGCGCTCAAGCCCTTCGCGCTGACCTTCTCGCGCTACGAGGTGCTCGTCCTGCTCCACTTCAGCAAGAGCGGGTCGCTGCCGCTCAGCAAGATCGGCGAGCGGCTGATGGTGCACCCGACGTCGGTGACCAGCGCCATCGACCGACTCGAGTCGCAGGGCTTCGTCGAGCGGGTCGCCGATCAGGACGACCGGCGCCGGACCCTCGCCCGCCTGACCGCCAAGGGTCGCTCGACCGTTCGTGCCGCGACCGAGGCGGTGAGCGAGATCGACTTCGCGATCACCGGGCTCACCGACCGCCAGCAGGACGACGCCTACCAGCTGCTGCGTCGCCTGCGGCGTGCGTCGGGTGACTTTCCTAGCTGACCAGCCGAGGTCACCGGTTGCCCGCGCTCAGCACGCACCAGGTGAGGGCTGGGCGCGGGGAAGGCGTGATCACGGGCAGCGTGGGCAACTCCTGATTTCGCCCTGCCATCCCCGGCGCTGCAGGATCTGGCCGATCCACCTCGCTGTGCGGCATGCGTCGTTGAACACCAGGCCATAGGTCACGCGCAGCGTCAGCGCGTCGCTGACGGCACGTTCTGCGAGATCCCGCCGGGCATCGACGTCGCGGGCTTCAGGTGAATCGTGGAAGGCGCGTCCGTCGGGTTCGACGATCACGCCGTACTCCTCGTACCGGACGTCCTGGTCCGTCCGCTTGCCGGTTGCCTGGCTCACTCGCTGCCGCCGTGCCCGCGGCAGTCCGTGCGCGCGCTCGACCAACTGCAGGTAGCCGCGCTCGAGCACGGAGTTCGCGCCGAGCTCGACGTCATCGATCATGCCCAGGATCATCGACCGTCGGACCACCTTCCGGCGCTCGGCGAGGGCTGCCCGGAGCATCCGGGGCACGACCTCGCGGGTATGGCAGGCGCGAGTCAGGGCGGCGTACGCGCCCGCGATGTCGTCTCCGCGGATCCTGGCCTCCATGACGTCAATGGTCGCGTGCTCCGGCCGGACGCGGGGCGGTCGGCGATGCCAGTCGATCCGGTCCCCGAGGTGCGACGTGCGATGGACGACGACACCGGCCATGCGCGCGAGGGTGCGGCGCTGGTCGATGCAGACGTGGACCACGGGTGGGTCACCGCCGGGCATGGCCGACTCGTGGCTCAGTGCGGCTGGTGCGCAGGCCAACAACGCCACCCACTCGCGCTGGGCCCGGGTCAGGCGGCCGTTGTGGTCGACGTACACGCCGGGTTGCGTCGCGGTGAGTTCGCGGCGGCGCAGCATGCGGGCGATGTCGTGGTCGGTCGCGCCGAGGTCGAGCAACTGCTGGCGCGACACGACGCCGTCCTGTGCCCACCTCAGGAGTTCCTGCAGGCCGGGGTGGCTGAAGTCGAGATGTCGTGGCATGCGCGGAGGCTGGCATCGCGGGCAGGCGCCGCGCCACCGCATCGCGACCGGCTGTGGACGGGAGCGCGAATCGAGTGCGTTGTTCCGCGCTGGGCACTCGCCAGGTGCGTGCCCAGCGCGGGGAAACGTCAGCTGTAGGTGTAGAAACCCCGGCCGGTCTTGCGGCCGAGCAGGCCGGCCTCGACCATGCGGTTGAGGAGCGGCGGGGCCGTGTAGAGCGGCTCCTTGAACTCTTCGTAGAGCGACTCGGCGATCGCGCGCGTGGTGTCGAGGCCGATCAGGTCGGCCAGGGCCAGCGGGCCCTGCGGGTGGGCGGCGCCGAGCACGAAGCCCTGGTCGATGTCCTCGGCGGTGGCGAAGCCGGACTCGAGCATCCGGATGGCCGAGAGGATGAACGGGACCAGCAGGGCGTTGACGACGAAGCCGGCGCGGTCCTGGCAGTCGATGGCGTTCTTGCCGAGGTCGCCCTCGACGAACGTGCGGGCGCGCTCGACGGTCTCCTCGGCAGTCATGAGCGAGGGCACCAGCTCGACGAGCTTGAGCACGGGGACCGGGTTGAAGAAGTGCACGCCGAGCACGTGGCTGGGGCGCTGCGTGACGACCGCGAGCTTCATGATCGGGATCGAGGAGGTGTTGGAGGCCAGGATCGCGTCCGGGCTGGTGACGACGGCGTCGAGGCGGCGGAACAGGTCGGTCTTGGCGGCCTCGTCCTCGACGATGGCCTCGACCACGAAGTCGCGGTCGGCGAGCGCCTCGATGTCCTCGACCACGCGGATGCGGGCGAGGACGGCGTCCGCGGACTCGATCTTGCCGCGGCTCTCGGCGCGCTTGAGGGAGGTCTCCAGGCGGTGGCGGCCTGCTTCGACAGCGGCAGCGGAGGACTCCAGGACGATGACGTCCTTGCCCGCGCGGGCGCACACCTCGGCGATGCCCGACCCCATCAGGCCACAGCCCACCACTCCGACGCGCTCGATGCTCATCCGCTTCTCCTCAGCTTGGGTCAACCGGCCTATTTAGTAGGACGTCCTAGCAAAGTAAGGGTGACTGGCGAGTAGCACCAGTCGGCGCGATCGTCAGCGGCCGAGTGCGGTGGTGACCTCGGACACCAGGGCGTCCGCAGTTCGCTCGACCATCTCGAGGACGTCGCGGAAGCCGGAGGCCCCGCCGTAGTACGGGTCGGGCACCTCGCCACCGGGCTCGTCCGGATCGAAGTCACGGAACGGCCGGACCCGGGTGGCGTCGACCTCGCCGGTGGCGAGACCGCGGACGTCACGCAGGTTGTCCCGGTCCATGGTGAGGACGAGATCGAACTCGTCCAGCCAGGACGGCTGCACCTGCTGGGCGCGATGCCTGCTGGCGTCGTACCCCTCGCTGGTGAGGAGTGCGGCCGCGCGGCGGTCCATCGGGTCGCCGGCGTGCCAGCCACCGGTGCCGGCGCTGACGACCTCGACGGCGTGGTCCAGTCCGGCCTCGGCGATCCGGGAGGACAGGACGACGTCGGCCATGGGGGAGCGGCAGATGTTGCCGAGGCAGACCACCGCGATCCGGTAGCGACCGGGCGCGCGGGGCGGCGGCGCGCTCGGCACGGTCAGTCGTCCTCGACGCCGACCATGGCGTCAAGGAACCACGTCGTGACACTGATGATGATCGCGCCGCCGACAGCCGGCCAGAACCCGTCGACGCGGAACCCGACGTCGACGATGTCCGCGAACCACGCGGTCAGGCGCAGGAGCAGTGCGTTCAGGACCAGCAGGAACAGGCCGAGCGTCACGAGGATGAACGGGAAGGACAGGATCACCAGGACCGGCTTGACCAGCGAGGTGATCGCGCACGAGATGAGGGCAACGGCGAGGAGCGGGAGGATCTTGTCCTCGATCTCCGCCCGACCCGTGGTGGCGCCGGTGAACCCGATGCCGTCAATGAGTTGGGCAGCGAGCGCGACCGCCGCTGCGGTGATCGCCCAGCGGGAGAGGAAGGCCAGCATGCGACCAGTCTGTCAGGTGGGGTTGTACGCCTACTCGAGTCCGAGCGCCTCGATGACCTCGACCTCGGCGTCGTCGATGTGGCGGCGCAGGAACTCGTAGGCGCCGTTCGGGCCGTCGACGTCGCCGGCCTCGAGCAGCTCGACCAGGCCCTCGTGGGACTCGGCCTCGTTGTGGGCGTTGCGGTTCAACCGGTCGACCTGGGCGAGCGCCAGCTTGAGCTCGTCCATCAGCGCCTCGGCCATCTGGACCAGCCGCGGACTCCCGGTGAGCTCGACGAGCGAGACGTGGAAGGAGAGGTGGCGCTCGTTGAGTTCTTCGTACGACGCGGCGCCGCCGCGCACTGCACTGGTGTAGGCGACCAGGGTCTCCCGCACGCGTTGACGTCGTACGTCGCCCGCGGTGGCCCAGGCGCGGACGCCGGCACCTTCGAGGACCCAGCGCGCCCGGCACACGTCGCGCACCGACTCGGCGCGCGGGGTCGCGACCGTGACGCCCCGGTGGGGTTCGCGGGTTGCCAGGCCCTCGGCGACCAGCACGGTCAATGCCTCGCGCACCGTCGGCCGGGAGACCCCGAGGGACTCGGCCAGCGCGATCTCCCGCAGCGGGGTGCCGCTCTCCAGCTCGCCCTCGAAGACCGCGCGCCGGAGCTCGGTCGCCACCCGCGAGACGGTCGAGGCGTGCTCGACGCTCAAGGAGGCGAACGGTGCCCTGGCTGACGTCGGCGCGGAGGGGGACATGGGGCCATTGTGCCGCCCATTGACTCGATCGTGCGGTGGGACGCTATCCTCGGACTTGTCAGATTGTCTGACAACTTACGGTGGGTCGTCGGCGACCCCGAGGGATGTCCGTGTCACGCGGACCGCGAAGAGGGAGCCACCATGACGGCGTCACTGGAGTGGGGTCAGCACTACGCGATGGTCGAGCCGTCGTCCTTCCGCGTGGAGTACGCGATCAATCCGTACATGAACCCGGCCGTGCAGCCCGACGCCGGCCGCGCGCGGGCCCAGTGGGACGAGCTCGCCGCCACTCTCCGCGCGCTCGGCGCGACCGTCGACGAGATCCCGGCGCTGCCCGAGGCGCCCGACATGGTCTACGCGATGAACCTCGGCCTCGTGGCGCTGCGCCCCGACTGGACCGGGCCCGGCCGCCGCTCCGTCGTGATGTCGCACATGCGCCATCCCCAGCGCAGGATCGAGACCCCGGCCGCCCGGGCCTGGTTCGAGTCGCGCGCCTTCGCTGCGACCTACCTCGGCCGCGACGGCATCGGCGCCCACTTCGAGTCGGGCGACGCCTTCCCGTTCCGCGGCGAGCTGGTCGTCGGCCACGGTCCGCGGACCGACGAGCTCGCCCTCAAGCAACTGGCGGACGACCTCGGTGTCCAGGTCCGGGGTGCCCGCATCGTGCACCCGGGGATGTACCACCTCGACCTCGCCTTCTGCCCCCTCGACGACGACCACGCGATGATCTGTCCCTCGGCATTCGACGAGGCGTCGGCCGCGTCCTTGATGGCGTCCATCCCGCAGCCGATCGTGCTCAGCGAGGAGGAAGCGCTCGGCACCTGGTGCGCCAACTCGGTCGTCGTGGGCCGTACCGTCGTGATGCCCGCCTGCCCGCCGCGCGTGCGGAACTGGCTGGAGACCCTCGGGTTCGAGATCGTCCTGGTCGACGTCAGCGAGTTCCACCTCGGCGGCGGCTCGATCCGCTGCCTGACCAACCCGCTCGACATCACCGTGGGACGCGACCTCGAAATCGTCAGCGGCGGTCGGGTCGTCGTACCCGGCGACATCGCCGCCTGACCGCAAGGCCCGCGGGATACGGTGGGGCCCGTTCTCTCCCGTTGACCCCCGCCAGGAGCCCCCGGTGCCCGGAACCACCCCCAGCCAGCCCGGTTGGCCCGACGGCGACGGGAACGAGCCTCCCCAACGAGGACACCGTCGTCGTACCGACGACGCCGACGGGCGAGCTCCCGCAGGTCGGCCCGGATGGCCCGGCTGCTCCGCAGCTCGGCGTCGGCCGTGGAGGGCGCATCGGGATGGCTGTCGGCGCCGTCCTGCTGCTGATCGCCGTCGCTGTCGTCGCGGGCATCGTGCTGCTCGGAGGTGACGACAAGGCGAAGGACACGTCGAAGGACGACGAGAGCCAGTCGGTCGTCGACCCGACGGGCAAGGCGCCGTCATCGCTCGACCTGCCGACGATCGATCCGTCGGACTTCCCCACCGACCCACCGACCGGCGTACCGACGATCAATCCGTCTGACCTGCCCGACCTGCCCGACCGTCCGAGCGGCTTCCCGACCGGCTTCCCGGACCTGCCCTCCAGCTTCCCGACCGATCCAGAGGGTTGGCAAGACTGGTACTCCGACTACCTCGAACAGGTGAATCCATGAGTGACCCGAACCAGCCGTACGGCGCCGTGCCCCCGCCGGCGTTCCCGCCTCCGGGCGCGGCACCGGGTGGCCCGCCGAGTGGCCCGCCGTTCCCGCCTCCGCCTCCGCCGGGCTTCGGCGGACCGGGCACGCCGGGCGGCTCCGGCACGTCGGGCAAGGGCATCTGGATCACGTTGGCGATCGTCGGCGTCCTCGCGCTGGTGGGCCTGGTCGTCGGTCTCATCCTGCTCCTCACGGGTGATGACGACGGCGACGACAAGGACAAGGACAAGGGCGGTGACGAGACCAGCCAGGCCTCCGGTGCTGACCCCGACGACGTCGTCGAGGACCTGATCGATGCCGCCGAGGAGGGAGACTGCGACGGCGCGACCGCGTTCCTGACGGAGGCCGCGAAGGCCGCGGACCCCTGCCAGTCCGACGAGTTCCAGCTGCTCTCCAGTGACGACGTCGACGCCGAGGTCGGCGAAGCGACGATCGACGGCGACAGCGCCACCGTGCCCGTCGCGTTCACGAGCCCGGCCGGCACCTCGGACTACGTGTTCACGCTCGAGCAGGTCGACGGAGCCTGGCTGGTCGCGTCGTACGACGGCCACGACTCGGACCCGAGCCCGGCGCCGACCGACAGCGCCTCCACGGACGACGCGCCGACCGACGCGTCAACGAGCCCGGGGGGCGTCGCGGGCGGCACCAGCACCGCGGACGCCGTACCCAACCAGCCGAAGGCCGTCGTCGAGGCGTTCCTCGACTCCGTCGTCAACGGTGACTGCGCGACCGCGGAGGAGCTCGCGACGGCGGCGTACATCGAGGACGAGGGCGACTGCGACCCCAGCCAGATCCCCTCGGACTTCGCCGACCACGTGACCTACAAGGTCGGCAACGCGACCGTGAACGACGCAGCAGGTACGGCGACCGTGCCCGTCGAGGCCGAGTTCGACGGCTCCAAGGAGTCGTCGACGGTCAAGCTCGTCAAGGTCGGCGGCCTCTGGCGGGTCAACTCGTTCGACTAGGTCGGGGCCGCGGGGCCGACCGGCCGTGACCTCACCGAAACCCGCGGTCGCGTCCACGTCTCTACGCTGAGGACCATGTCGATCAAGGTCGCCCTCGAGCACCGCACGACGTACGCCTTCGACCGTCCGGTCGCGGTGGCGCCGCACGTCGTGCGCCTGCGGCCTGCGCCGCACTGCCGGACGCCGATCGAGGCGTACTCGCTGAAGGTCGAACCTGCCGGCCACTTCATCAACTGGCAGCAGGACCCGTTCGGCAACTGGCTGGCGCGGCTGGTGTTCCCCGAGAAGGTCAGGACCCTCGACATCACGGTCGGCCTGGTCGCGGACCTGATGGTGATCAACCCGTTCGACTTCTTCATCGAGGAGTACGCCGAACACTTCCCGTTCGCGTACGAAGCCGACGTCGCGGCCGACCTGGCGCCCTACCTCCGCCCCGTCGGGGACTCCACGGCCGCGGCGGACTGGAAGGCCGCACTCCCCGAGCTGCCGGCCGATGGCGTGCCGACGGTGACCTTCCTCGCCGACCTCAACAACGCGGTGCACCGCGACGTCGCGTACTCGGTGCGGATGGAGCCGGGCGTGCAGACGCCCGACCAGACCCTGGCGCTCGGCATCGGGTCGTGCCGCGACTCGGCGTGGCTGTTGGTGAGCCTGCTGCGGCAGTACGGCCTGGCTGCGCGGTTCGTGTCGGGCTACCTCGTGCAACTGGCGTCGGATCCGTACGCCACCGAGGGACTCGACGGCCCGACCGGACCGAAGGAGGACTTCACCGACCTGCATGCCTGGACCGAGGTGTTCCTGCCCGGTGCCGGCTGGGTCGGCATGGACCCCACCAGTGCGCTGTTCGCCGGCGAGGGCCACATCCCCCTGTCGGCAACGCCGCACCCGAGCTCGGCAGCCCCGATCGAGGGCGCCACGGAACCGGCCGAGGTGACCTTCGGATTCAGCAACACCGTGACCCGCGTCCACGAGGACCCGCGGGTCACGGCGCCGTACACCGCCGCGCAGTGGGAGCGGATCGACGCACTCGGCGGCGACGTCGACAAGCGCCTCGACGCCGGCGACGTGCGGCTCACGATGGGCGGTGAGCCGACCTTCGTGTCGATCGCCGACGCGTCCACGCCCGAGTGGAACACCGACGCCGACGGCGACGTGAAGCGGGAGCTGGCCAGCGACCTCGCCGCGCGGCTGCGCGACCTCTACGCCCGTGGTGGCGTCATGCATCGCGGCCAGGGCAAGTGGTACCCGGGCGAGCCGCTGCCGCGGTGGAGCATCGGGCTGCAGTGGTTGAAGGACGGTACGGCGCTGTGGTCGGACCCGGCTCTGCTGGCCGACCCGTGGGGTCTCGAGACGAGTCGCGAGACGGCCCTCCTCGACCAGCGGGGTTCGTTGGTCGAGGAGGTTGCGCAGCAACCGTCTCGAGACCCCGAGGCACTTGGCCGCGAGGTCGTTCGCCTGCTCGCCCTCCCCGACTCGCAGCTGCGCCCTGCGTTCGAGGACCCCTTCTCCGCGCTCGCCGACCACGTGCGCAAGCCCGCGGGCGAGGCACCCGACGGCGAGGGCCCCAGCGAGGACCTGGTGGCGCGGCTGGATGCGGACGTGACCACGCCGACCGGCTGGGTGCTGCCGCTCACGACCGGCGAGACGGGGTGGACGAGCCCCGTCTGGACGTTCCGTCGCGGGCGACTCGTGCTCACGCCGGGTACCAGTGCGGTCGGGCTGCGGCTGCCGCTCGACGCGATCGCCTGGGTCGATCCCGATGCGCCTGCCGAGCCGTCGTACCTCGAAGCGGCGGAGCCGCTCGTCGCCCGCATCCCCAGGGTCGAGCTGGCCGATCC
>JAKFEI010000386.1:0-9316 GCA_036675765.1 Nocardioides sp.
CACGACCCGGCGCTGCCGGCCGGCGGCAGCGCGCGCGAGCAGGTCGACGTCGTACGGCCCCATCCGGGAGTAGAGCGGCATGAAGTGCGCCCGCTGCAGGACGTTGACGCTGTCGACCTGGAGGACGCCGGTGCGGGCGAGGGTGCGGTCGAAGGTCCGCAGGTTCGGGGTGGCGTGGCGCGTGTCGAGGAACCCCTGCGCACCCAGCGCGATCCGACGCGCCTGCGCGCGCGACAAGGTCTGGGTACTCATGGCGCCACCCTAGGAGACCGCACCGACAGACCCGTGCCGGCGGTTCTGCTGACAGCAGAACCATTCGTCGCAGTGCCCGTCACCGACCTACCGTGGCCGACATGGGCCAGGTCATCGCGTTCAGGACACCCACCCCCGAGCCGCTGTGGCGCGAGCAGATCGGCAAGCAGCTGCGCGAGCAGCGCCTGGCCGCGGGCTGGCGGCTGCGTGACGTCGCCGAGCGGGCGGGCGTCTCGACGCAGTACCTCTCGGAGCTCGAGCGCGGCCTCAAGGACCCCAGCTCCGAGCTCCTCGCCGCCATCGCGGGCGCCCTCGGCAGCAGCGTGCGCGAAGTCGCCTCACAGGCGATCAGGAGTACGCCGACGGGCCCGGTGTGCCTCGCTGCGTGATCACCGCGTCCACCAGCCCGTAGTCGACGGCTGCCTGCGCAGTCAGCACCAGGTCGCGCTCGGTGTCCTCGCGGACCTGGAGCGGAGTGCGACCGGTGTGCGTGGCCAACAATTCCTCGAGCAGGGACCGCACCCGTTCGATCTCCTCGGTCTCCAGGATCAGGTCGGGGATGGTGCCGCGGGACTCGGCTGCCGGCTGGTGCAGCACCACCCGGCCATGGCGCAGGATCTGCCGGTGGCCGGGCGCACCGCCGGCCAGGAGTACGGCGGCCGTGGCCACGGCCTGGCCCACGCACGTCGTCTCGACCGGCGGGCGCACGAACTGCATCGCGTCGTAGACCGCCAGCATCGCCGGAATCGATCCGCCCGGTGAGTTGATGTAGAGGTTGATCGGCGCCTCCGGGTTCTCCGACTCCAGGTGCACCAACTGGGCGATCAGGGCGTTCGCGACGCCGTCGTCGATCGGCGTACCGAGGTAGACGACGCGGTCCGCCAGCAGGCGCGAGTAGATGTCGGTGGTGCGCTCGCCGCGCGGGGTCTGCGTGGTCACGTAGGGGATCGGGTACGTCGTCATGCCGACACCGCCGGGCGAAGTCCCAGGCCGAGGGATCGTTGCGGGGCGGGCCGGATCTGCGCCAGCGACTCGACGACGTGATCGGCGAAGCCGTAGGCGATCGCCTGCTCCGCGTTGAACCAGCGATCGCGGCGCGAGTCCTTCTCGACGGTCTCGACCGGCTGTCCGGTGTCGGCGGAGATCAGGCCGAGTACGGTGTCGCGGTTGTCGCGCAGGGTCTCGGCCTGGATCGCGATGTCGCCCGCCGTACCGCCGAAGCCGGCCGACCCCTGGTGCAGCAGGACCTTGGAGTGGGGCAACAGGTAGCGGTGGCCCGGCGTCCCGGCACTGAGCAGGAACTGGCCGGCGCTGTAGGCCATGCCGAGGTTGACCGTGGTGACGGTGTTGGGGATCAGCCGCATGGCGTCCCGGATCGCCAGCATGCCCGGCACCGACCCGCCGACCGAGTTGATCCAGAGGGAGATGGGCGTCTTCTCGTCATCGGCGGCGAGCATGAGCAACGCCGTCGTGAGGCGGTTGCTGAGGGTCTGGTCCAGTTCGGTCCCGAGCAGGATCGTGCGTTGCTCGAGGAGCCGCCTGCCCAGGTCGTCGTCGAGGAAGCTCGTGGTGGGTGCGTTCATGCACTCGAGCGTCGCAGCGCGTGGGGTGCGGCCCAAGGGCTTGCTGCTGCGGGCGGATCCGCCCTCAGCAGCACGGTCGCTCGGTCAGTCCAGATTCACGAGCTTGGCGCGGACGGCGTACATGACCGCCTCCATGCGCGAGTGCAGCTGCAGCTTCTCGAGGATGTTGCGCACGTGGTTCTTGACCGTGTTCTCGCTGATCGCCAGCTGCGAGGCGACGTCGCGGTTGCTCAGCCCCCGCGCCACCAGGCGCAGCACCTCGAGCTCGCGCTCGGTCAGCTTCAGGGCGGTGCCCGCGGTGCGCTCGGGCGTCGACATGGTCTTGAACTCGTCGATCAGCTTGGCGGCCATCGACGGGCTGATCAGGGACTGGCCGTCGGCCACCACCCGGATGCCCTGCGCCACCTCTTCGATCGAGGAGTCCTTGAGGAGGTAGCCGGAGGCGCCGCTCTTGACGGCTTCGTAGAGGTCGGCCTCGTCGTCGGAGACGGTCAGCATGATGATCTTCGTCATCGGGACCGCTTCCTTGATCGCGACGCATGCCTCGATGCCCGACTGCTTGGGCATGCGTACGTCGAGCAGGACGACATCGGGCACGGTGCTGATCGCCAGGGCCACGCCCTCGGCACCGTCGCCGGCCTCACCGACGACCTCGATGCCGGCCTCGATACCGAGCAACATCGTCAGGCCGCGACGGAACAACTCCTGGTCGTCGACCACTGCCACGCGAACCGGTCCGCTCACCCGTTGCCCCCTGTCCCGCTCGGCGTTGTCCCACTCGTCACTCAGGCATCATGGCATGACTTCCCGACGCGACGGCGGTCTAGCCCGGCGCGAGCCGAATGGCCGGCCCCGGAAGCAGCGGGCCGGCCATCGGATCTGCGGACTGGCTCAGCCTTCCTCGGCGCCGATGTCGAGGGAGATCACACCGTAGTCGTAGCCACGGCGGCGGTACACGACCGACGGTCGCTCGCTCTCCTTGTCGACGAAGAGGTAGAAGTCGTGGCCGACCAGTTCCATCTCGTAGAGCGCCTGGTCGAGCGTCATCGGGTTCGCCGGGTGGGTCTTCTCGCGGACCACGAGCGGACCGTCACCGGTGACGGTGATCGGTCCGACCTGGCGCTCGATCGCCACGTCGTCCTCGGCCACCTCGTCGGTCGCGATCTCCAGGTCCGACAGGGCCCGGCCGACCGAGACCCGTTCGGGGCGTCCCTTGTGCACCCGCCTTCGATCGGCGGCCTTGCGCATCTGGGCCGCCATCTTGTCCATGGCGAGGTCCAGCGCACCCATCTTCTCGTCGGCAGCCGCTTCGGCCCGGATCACCGGACCCTTGGAGTAGGCGGTGAGCTCCACATGGACGGCATGGTCGTGCTGACGCGGGTTGGGTTCGGAGTCAACCTCGACGTGCACCCGCATGATGCGGTGGTCGTGCTTCTCCAGCTTCGCGAGCTTCTCGGTTGCATGCGCCCGGAACCGGTCCGAGATCTCGCAGTGCCTTCCGGTGACCACAACGTCCATCAGTTACCTCCATGGGAATCGGTGATGGGTGCTCCCGCCGCCTGGGCGGGACGTGAGGGGGCCGCGATCGCGGCGGTTTTCCGGTGTCCTGTGGGTGCGGCGCCAAGGCGGAGGAGGAAAGGCGATCTGAGAGCGAAGCGATCGCCGACCGACGACAACGCGGGCGACGCTCCACAGGGCACCGGAAAAGGAGTCCGCCCGGCCGACCTGGTCTTCGTCCCCACAATCGCCTGCTGAGGCTTCCGCAGCTTGATGCCACTACTGGCCTTCTCCCGGATTCGGACGTATCTGACGTCCGGTCCGAGGCAGGACTTACGACTAAGCCGCACCGTGATCGTCGACCCGGAGGCCGACTTACGTGGACCGTTTCGCCTGCGACTGGCATCGGCTTGCCGTACCCGGCCGGGCGCCTGCCCCACCTGTACGACGCAACCACGGACCCGGGCGGACTCCATGTAGAGACGTTAGTCCGTTGTCGAAGCGGACGAAAGGCTTCACCCGAAGTTGGGCCGCCGGTCCCGCAACCGGGTGGCCGCGACGGTGGCCGAAGCGAGGACGGTGATGCCCGTGGCCTCGAGTGCCCGTTGCGCCTCGCGGAGCGTCGCGCCGGTCGTGAGGACGTCATCGCAGAGCACGACATGGGCGTGGGGGAACCGCTCCCCCAGACGTCGTACGACGGCGGAGGGCGCCGCCATGGAACCAGCGAGATTCGCTGCGCGGCCGCGCGTGTCGAGGCCCGCCTGGTCGATGACACCCGGCCGCAGGCGCAGCAACCGGAGGGTGGCAACGGTCCTGCCGTCGACGGTGAGGCGGCACGCGGCGGCCCGGGTCATCGTGAAGGTGGGGTCGTGGCCACGCTGGCGGACCGCTGCGGGTCGGGACGGGACGGGCACCAGCACGACGGGGGCGGCGGCAGCGCAGCGCGCGTCCTCCAGTGCCTGGCGGACCGAGCAGGCCAGCAGGTCACCGAGCGGGCGGGCCAGGGCGAGCACCCGTCGCTCCTTGTGTGCGAGAACCATCGAGCGAAGCGCATCGTCGTAGGCCCCGGTTGCGTACGGCGGCACCAGACCGGGTGGCGTCGGGGTCGGCCAGCGCACGGTGGCCTCCGAAGGCAGCCCGTCGCGACAGTCCGGGCAGAGCGCCCGGCCCGGCCGGCGGCAGGCCACGCACGCCGACCCGAGGACCAGGTCGACGAAGCCGTCGGTGAGCAGTGGCAGCAGGCGCACCGACCCACCCCATCAAGCGCGTCATCGCCGGACAACTGCAGGCCGCTGCGCTGTGGAGAACCGGCTGTGGAGAACTACCCCGCGTAGTCGAGCTGGGTGAGCAGGGCGTCCGCGGCGTCGTACTCGTCCTGTTGCACGATGTCGACGTACCGGTCGGCGTAGACGGCCAGCATCGGCGGGCCGGGGGTCGGGGTGCCGGCCAGACCGATCAGGGCGCCCGACACGATCGTCGAGAGCTCGTCCACACCGACCGTTGCGCCGTCGGCGGCGACGACGTCGACCTCGGAGAGGGTGCCGGGCGCGGTCGGGGTCAGCAGCCCGACGCGGATGGGACTGGTCCACGTCATGTCGACGATCAGGCCGTCGCTGGCCGCGTGGACGAGGTACGGCGCCCGCGCGCGGGCGATGCCGCCGCGGCCGTTGATCACCACCCGGGCCCCCACGACCTCGTCGCCCCGGCTGGTGCGCAGCACCGCCACCAGTCGGGTGCCGTCGCGGGACACGATGAGCTGGTGGGCCTGCTCGCCCGTCACGCCGGGCACGTCCACCTGGCGCACGCCGTCGCCGTCGACGAGCCACACGACCGATCCGGAGCGGCGGCGCTCGAGGACCCACAGTCGTCCGCTGGCGTCCCACGACGGCCGGGCGTACGTCCCGCCACTCAGCACCGTCCGGGTCGGCGGGGCGTCCGCCGTCTCGCGGACCGACCCGACCCGCACCCGCCGTCCGCCCCCGTCGACGACGGCGACCTGCTCGCCGTCCGGTCGGGCAGCAGCCACCTCGATGCCGGCACCGTCATCACCGAACGGCCCCGTGGCCGGCACCAGGTTGCCGGCGGTCCCCCAGACCAGCCGGCCCCGGGTCAGCCCGAACAGCAGTGTGGTGGCGTCGGCGCCGGCCGGATCGAAGGCCTGGCCACCGTTGACGGGGTACGTCGACGCACCACCCGGCAGCGGCAGGTCGAAACCGCCGACGGTGACGCGGAGCGCGGTGATGTCGCCGTCCTGGCGCAGCGTCCACGCCAGCTGGGCGAGCATCAGCTCGGCTTCCTCGGAGGTGACCTTCGGGGCGTCACCGACGAGCGTGATGTCGGCGACGCCGGACTTGTCGACCGGCACGGAGAGGCCGACGCTGAGGCCGGACGGGAGGAACGAGCGCACCACGCCGCGGGCCAGCGGCGGCGGCCCGGCCAGCAGTCCCGAGACGAGGCTGGTGGCGAGCTGGTCGCCCTCCGGCACGAAGACCGGCTCCGGCACCAGGATCTGCGCGAGGGGGTCGAAGTAGTAGAGGGACACCTGGCGATAGCGCTGCTGGAACCACGTGGCCGGGACCACCAGCGCGTCCTGGGGGTCGGCGATGCGGTACTCGCCGTCCTCGACCGTGACCCGGAATCCCATCGTGAGCTCGTCGGCCGGAACCGGACCACGCCAGCCACCGACGGCGTCCAGGCGATCAGCAGCAGTCAGCTCGACGGAGACGGAGCCGCCGACCTCGCGGACCGGCAGGGTGTCGCTGTAGACGATGGTCTCCTGCTCGGGATTCCATTGCGCGGCGGCGCCGCCGGTGAGGTACTTCTTGGCCACGCTGGTCTGGATCGGCCAGGCCGTCATCGCGTCGAGGAACCCGGCGACGACCTCGGTGCGCGATGCACCGGCGGTCGGCGGGCGGGCGTCGATGTCGCTGGCCTGGCGCACGTCCTCCGCGTCGGTGACGTTGCGTTCCACGATCGGACCTTCGGTCGGCAACGCGACACAGCCGCCGAGCAGGACCGCGGCGAACAGGGTGATCGCCGCTTGGCGGGCGATCGCAGCCGGGCGGGTCATCGAGTGCCCTCCTGGGTCGGCACCACGACGGGTGCGATCACGATGCCGGCGTCCGTCGACGCAGCGTCCTCGGGGACCAGCGAGAGGGGGCTGTTGCGCAGCGTCGCCCCGGCATGCCGCGGGACCGTCAGCCGGAACTGGGCGCCCTGGCCGGTGCGGCCCCAGGCCTGCAGCCACCCCCCGTGCAGGTGGGCGTCCTCCTGCGCGATCGCCAGGCCGAGCCCGGTTCCGCCGCTGGTACGGGCACGCGCGGGGTCCGAGCGCCAGAACCGGTTGAAGACCATCGCCGCCTCCCCCGGTGCGAGCCCGACGCCGTGGTCGCGGACCGTGATCCCGGCTGCCTCGGCGTCCGAGGCCAGCCGGACGATGACCGCCTCGGTCGGGTCATCGGCCTGGGCGTGGTCGATGGCATTGGTGACCAGGTTGCGCACGATCCGCTCGATCCGTCGTACGTCGACCTCGGCGCGCACCTCGTCGTCGGGCTGCTCGATCACGACCCGAACGCCCCGCTGGTCCGCCAGCGGCTGAGCAGCAGTGACCACGCGCTCGACGACCTCGACGAGGTTGACGTCCTCGGTCGCCAGCCGGGCCGCACCGGCATCGAAGCGGCTGATCTCGAGGAGGTCGACGAGGAGGTTCTCGAACCGGTCGAGCTCGGCCTGGAGCAGCTCGGCCGAGCGCGCGGTCGTCGGGTCGAACCCGTCGCGGGCGTCGTGGAGGACGTCGGACGCCATCCGCACCGTGGTCAGCGGCGTGCGCAGTTCGTGCGACACGTCGGACACGAAGCGGCGCTGGACCCAGCTCAGTTCCTCCAGCTGGCGGATCTGGCGCTGGAGGTTCGTGGCCATCTGGTTGAAGGAGTACGCCAGTCGCGCGATGTCGTCCTCGCCACGGACCTGGAGTCGTTCCTGGAGGCGCCCGGAGGCGAGGCGCTCCGCGACCCTGCGGGCCATCCGGATCGGCGTCACGACCTGGCGCGTCACCAGCCAGGTCAGTCCGGCCACCAGGACCAGCAGCAGGCCGGCGGCGGTGAGCAGCGCGCGGGTGACCAGGTCCAGGGTCTCCTCCTCCTCGGTGAGCGGGAAGAGGAAGTACAACGTGTAGGTCTTGCCGTCCGACGGCAACGGCACCTGCGCTCCGACGACGATGCCGGCGCGGGAAGTGGTGCCGTCGGGGCCGGTCTGCACGATCTTCGTGTAGGTCCAGGCGGTGGATCGGCCCAGTCCGTCGAAGTGCGCTTCGAGGCTTTCCGGGACGCTGACCAGGTCCAGGCCGCTGGTGTACTCGCCGCCCCCTTCGCGCAGGGGCAGGTCCTCTCCCTCCGGCCCGGCCAGGACGACGCTGTACCCGCGACTCACGCCGCGATCGATGATCGGGTCGACGAGGTCGCGCTGCTGCCGGCTCGCGTTCACCTCGGTGCCCGACGCGGCAGCGAGCCGTCCGTTCGCATCGCTCACCTCCGCGTCGACCTCACCGAGGACGACATCGACGCGGTGCTCCAGCAGGCCCTGTTGCGTCTGCTGCAGCAGGATCCAGCCGACCGCGCTGACGGTGAGCGCCGACAGGACGACCGTGCTGACGACGACCCGCGCCTGGATCGACCGACGCCAGAAGGTGAGTGCCCGCCGTACCTCCGGCGCGACCCGGGCCCAGAGGCTGCGCAGCCACCGGGACAGGTCGGATCCGTCCATGTCCGTCGGCCTAGACAGCGCCGGCCTTGTAGCCGACGCCCCGCACGGTCAGGACGATCTCGGGGTGCTCGGGGTCGTGCTCCACCTTCGAGCGGAGGCGCTGCACGTGAACGTTGACCAGGCGCGTGTCGGCGGCGTGGTGGTAGCCCCAGACCTCTTCGAGCAGCAGCTGCCGGGTGAAGACCTGGCCGGGCTTGCGGGCCAGGCAGAGCAGCAGGTCGAACTCCAGCGGCGTCAGGAAGATCTCGACGCCGTCGCGGGTCACCGAGTGCCCGGCGACGTCGATCTCGAGGTTCTTGACGGTGAGCGTCTCCTGGGGGACGTTGTCGGTACGACGCACGCGCGCCCGGATCCGTGCCACCAGCTCCTTGGGCTTGAACGGCTTGACGACGTAGTCGTCGGCGCCGGACTCCAGCCCGACCACGACGTCGACGGTGTCGCCCTTCGCCGTGAGCATCACGATCGGGACGCCGGACTCGGCCCGGATCTCCTTGCAGACGTCGATGCCGTCCTTGCCGGGCAGCATCAGGTCGAGCAGGACCAGGTCGGGGCGGTAGTCGCGGAAGTCGGCGAGGGCGAGGTCGCCGCGCGGGCAGACCCGACTCTCGAAACCTTCCTGCGAGAGGACGATGCCCAGCATCTCCGCCAGGGGTGCGTCGTCATCGACGACAAGCACCCGTCCCCGGGTGGGGTACGACGGCGCGCCGGCGGGAGGTGTCATGGGTCGATCCTAGGTGGGAGGAAGGCAGAAGCCCCGCACCGAGTGGGTGCGGGGCTCCTGCGGGCTGAACGCGCGGCAGCGCGGCGGGAGGCGTCGACGGGCAGCTTGCTGCCCCGGATCAACGCCGGAGACGCGCTCGCGCCATTTCAATCAGTACCGGTAGGCGTCGGCCTTGAACGGGCCCTCGACCGGAACGCCGAGGTAGTCGGCCTGCTCCTGGGTCAGGATCGTCAGCTCGACACCGAGGGCGTCGAGGTGCAGGCGCGCGACCTCTTCGTCCAGGTGCTTCGGCAGGACGTAGACGCCGACGGGGTACTCCTCGACCTTGGTGAACAGCTCGATCTGGGCCAGCACCTGGTTGGTGAAGGAGTTCGACATGACGAACGACGGGTGGCCGGTCGCGTTGCCGAGGTTCAGCAGACGGCCCTCGGACAGCACGATGACCTTCTTGCCGTCGGGGAAGATCCACTGGTGGACCTGCGGCTTGATCTCGTCCTTGACG
>JAKFEI010000448.1:0-9275 GCA_036675765.1 Nocardioides sp.
CCCGAGGTGCCAGCGTGACCGCCTCGTTCTCCGAGAGTGAGGAGCAGTTCCTCGCCGCGGACGGTACGACGCCGTTGAGCATGGTCGTGTGTGCGCCCGTCGAGGCGCCGCGGGCGGCGCTGCTGCTCTTCCACGGCGGGGGATGGGTCGGCGGGAAGCCGGAGATGCTCGTGCCCCACGCCCGGCTCCTGGCAGGCGCCGGGATTCTCGTGGCCAGCGCCGGATATCGACTGGTCGGCAAGGGGGCGACGTCGCCGGCGGACTGCCTGGCCGACGCGGCGCGCGCCGACGACGTGTTCCGTGCGATCGCTGCCCGCTCCGGGCTCGACCGGATCGCGATCGGTGGTGGCTCCGCCGGAGCACAGCTCGCGCTGGCGCTCTCGATGCCGCCCGGCGGCGAGGAACCACGTGCCCACACCGCGTTGGTGCTCCTCAACCCGGCCGTCGACATGTGTTGTGGCCGTGGACCGGTGGCGACACTCTTCCGGCGCCGGGTCGGGCTCACACGGGAGACGGCGCGGGCAGCATCGCCGCTGCACCACGTCCGTGCGGACGCCCCGCGGGCACTCGCCCTGCACGGCACCCGCGATCGCATCGTGCCGATCGCGCTCGCGCGTCAGTTCGAGGACGCCATGGTGGCGGCCGGCAATGACTGCACGCTGGTCGAGTTCGAAGGCGTCGGGCACGGATTCTTCCTGCCCCGACCCGACGGCAACCCCGCCTTCGATCGCACCGCAGAGCTGATCGAGCAATTCCTGCTCGGTCCCATGGCCGGCCCCGAAGGGGACGTCCACACCGAAGACGGGAGATACACGGCGTGACACCGTTCCTCTGGGGAGCTGCGACCTCGCCCCACCAGACCGAGGGCAACAACCTCAACAGCGACTGGTGGGAGCTCGAGAACATGGAAGGGGCGATCCTGCCGGAGCGCAGCGGGGATGCCCTGGACAGCTACCACCGCTACCGCGAGGAGATGGAGCTGCTCGCCGCCGCAGGTTTGAACGCCTACCGGTTCGGTGTCGAATGGGCGCGGATCGAGCCCGAGCCCGGACAGTTCTCGCTCGCCGCGCTGGCCCACTACCGGCGGATGATCGAGACCGCGATGAGCCTCGGGCTCACTCCGGTCGTCACGCTGCACCACTTCAGCAACCCGCGCTGGTTCGCGGCCGAGGGCGCCTGGGGGCGCTCGGACGCGGTCGAGCTGTTCACCCGGTACGTCGAGCGCACCTGCGACATCCTCGACGGCGTCGAGTGGGTGTGCACGATCAACGAGCCCAACATGCTCGCGATCATGGACAAGGTCCGCAAGCTGCTCGCCGGTCCGGACGGGTTCGAAGCCCTCGCCGCGGGGATGCCCGGGCCGGACGAGGAGATCGGCAAGGTCCTGGTCGAGGTGCACCGTGCGGCGGTCGACGTGGTGCGCGAGCGCACCGACGCGGCGGTCGGGTGGACGATCGCCCAGCAGGCCTTCCAGGCGGCCGGTCCCGAGCACGAGGAGGTGCTCCGCCGTACCAACTGGGTGTGGGAGGACCTGTATCTCGAGGCGTCGCGAGGCGATGACTTCGTCGGCTCCCAGTCCTACACCAGCCAGCTCGTGGGACCGGACGGGCCGATTCCGCACCCGGCCAGCCCGGACAACACGATCACTGGCTGGGCCTACCGTCCCGACGCGCTCGGCATCGCCGCACGGCATGCCTGGGAGGTCACGGGCGGCGTCCCGGTGCTGGTGACCGAGAACGGCATCGCCACCGACGACGACGCGCGGCGGATCGCCCACACCGATGCTGCGCTGGGCCACCTGCGCGACGCGATGGCCGACGGTGTCGACGTGCGGGGCTACCTGCACTGGAGCGCTGTCGACAACTACGAGTGGGGCCACTGGGCTCCGACGTTCGGCCTGATTGCGGTCGACCGCGAGACCTTCGTGCGAACACCGAAACCAAGCCTCGCATGGCTCGGCGAGGTGGCGCGTTCCGGCCGACCCTGAGGGTCGGCCGGAACGGCGTCAGTTCCCGCCGGCGAACGCCTTGAACAGGGCCCGTTCCTCCGGACGGAGGGGCGGGCCTTCGGCGTTCCACGACGCCACCACGGCTCCGTTGCCGGGGTGGAGGCGCGCGTACAGGTCGTCGGCCTGGTCGGCCCGCCCGGTGGCGCGCAGGTGCGCCATGTAGTCCTCCGGGTCGGAGTAGAGCGTCGGACCGTGCTGCAGCGAGATCTGCATCGGATCGGGCAGCGCGCCCGGCGTACCGGCGTGGAAGTTCCACCACTCGAAGAGCCGGGCCCGCATCCGGTCGGCCAGGTCCGGCTCTGCCTCGATCAGGTTCGTCGTCAGGTTCGGGTCCGCTTCCATGTCGAAGAGCGACTCCCACTCGGCCTTGAACGAGCCCGGGTGATAGGTCCGGATGTAGAGGTGGGTGCGGGTGCGCACCGCGCGCTGGAAGGTGTGGGCACCGTGGCCCCAGACCAGGTGGTCGCGGGACTCGATCGCCTCCCCGCGGACGGCGTCGGCGAAGGACGTGCCCTGCCACTTCTCGGGGATGGGTAGCCCGAGGAGATCGCAGATCGTCGGCGCGTAGTCGATGTTGTAGAGCAGCGCATCATGGCTGCGCTGCTCGGCCCGGTCGGTGACGCCCGGCCAGAAGACCACCATGGGCACGTGGTGGGTCGGTTCGTTGGCCAGGCCGTGCTCTGCGTACGACCCCTGCTCGCCGAAGGATTCACCGTGGTCGGCACTGACGACGATGGCGACCTCGTCGGTCAGTCCCATCTCGTCCAGGGCAGCACGCAGCCTGCCGAACTGGCTGTCCCAGTACATGATCGCGCCGTCGTACCCGTTGATCAGGTGCTCGAAGTCGGCCCGGGTGGCGATCTGGTCGGGCATGTTGTGGGGGACCGGACTCTTGCGCGGCGCCATCGAGTAGTGCAGGTCCCGGGCAGATCGCGGCCCGTAGATGTCCTGGTGCGCGTCGATCGCCTCCTGGTCCGGCCAGGCCGGCGCCGGTCCGGATGCCGCCGCGGCCTCGGTCCAGCTGACGTCCTGGAGGTAGTCGGTGTGCGGATCCCAGTAGGTCAGGTGCAGGTACCAGTCCTCGCGGTGCCGGTTGCGCTCGATCCAGTCGATCGCGACGTCGGTGACAGCGTCGGCGGGTTCGTCGCCGATCTCCGGCGTGGAGCGGATGCTCTCGCGGAAGTTGCCGTGGAAGAAGTGTGCGCGGTGTCGCTCGGCGAAGCTCGAGACCGCAGCTGTGTAGTAGCCGTGGAACCCGAGCCACTGCCCGAGCAGGGGACGGTCGAACTGCATCGCGTGCCCGGTGTCCATCCGGTACTGCGCAGCTGTGCCGCCGTGACCGACGACCCCGTTGGTGATCCCGAACTGGCCGCTCATCAGCGCCGTGCGCGACGGCAGGCACGGAGAGTCGGAGCAGTAGTAGTGATCGAAGCGCACCGAGTCGGTTGCCATCGCGTCGAGGTTCGGCGTGGTGGGACGCTGGTAGCCGTAGGGACCGGTGTGGTCCGGTCGCAGCGTGTCCACGTCGACGTAGATGATCTTCACAGTGCCTCCGAGCGGATTGCAGACTGACTTATTGCTCGGTAGGTTAGTTCATCCACCAGCGACACGGAAGGCCCGGAGGTGAACATGGGGAAAGACTGCTGCAGCCCCGAACGCCTGTCCATGCCGAACGCGCTCGGCATGGCGCCGCCTGTCGAGTCGGCCTCCCCGGTGCAACGTGCCGGATCCCACGGGATCGCCCAGTGCGCCGTGCCGGCCGGCACCTACGTCATGGGGGATGCGCACGGAGATGGCAAGGCCGGCGATGGCGAGACGCCCGTGCACGCCGTGGAGCTGGACGGGTTCGACATCGATGCGACGTCGGTGACCAATGCGGACTGGGCCGCCTTCGTGGATGCCACGGGCCACGTCACCGAGGCCGAGAGCTTCGGCACCTCCGCCGTCTTCCACCTCCTGCTCGCGGCCGAGCCCGAGGACGTCGTCAGCCGGGCTCCCCGAACGCCGTGGTGGTTCGGTGTGCGTGGCGCGGACTGGCGCCATCCCGGAGGGCGACGGAGCTCGATCGACGGTCTGGACGACCATCCCGTGGTGCACGTCAGCTGGAATGACGCACAGGCGTACTGCGACTGGGCGGGGCGCCGGTTGCCGACCGAGGCCGAGTGGGAGGCCGCCTCTCGTGGCGGTGTCGAGGGTGCGCGCTATCCCTGGGGCGACGTGCTGGCGGCCCGTGACGAAGCGGGGGAGTGGCCGTGCAACATCTGGCAGGGCTCGTTCCCCGGAGCCAACACGCAGGAGGACGGTTGGCTCGCCACGGCGCCCGTGCGCACCTATCGGCCGAACGGGTACGGCGTGTGGCAGAGCGTCGGCAACGTCTGGGAATGGTGTGCCGACTGGTTCGACCCCGGCTACTACGCCCGGTCGCCGCTTCGAGGCCCGCAGGGACCGGGCGTCGGCAGCGCGAAGGTCCTTCGCGGGGGGTCCTATCTGTGTCACGACTCGTACTGCAACCGCTACCGCAATGCCGCCCGGTCGTCGAACACGCCTGACTCGTCGATGGGCAACGCGGGCTTCCGCACGGTCTCGAGTGCCGTCGCCTAGGCTCCCGGCATGGCCAGTACCGAATCCGCCGAGCGCTCGGGGAAGCTCTCCCGGGCCCGCATCATCGAGATCGCCTTCGAACATTTCGGAGCGAACGGGTACCGCGGCGCATCCCTGGCCAAGATCGCGGCCGAGGTCGGCATCTCGCAGCCCGGCCTGCTCCATCACTTCCCCAACAAGTCCGCCCTCTTCAGGTCGGTCCTGCTCGAGCGCGACACGCGCGACCTCGAAGCCGTCGGCATGAAGGTCGAGAAGATCGGCGAACTGGACGCGGACGAGCTGTTCGAGTTCTTCGAGGGCCTCGTGCGGCACAACGCGGACAACCGGAACATGGTGCAGCTGGCCCACCTCACCGCGGCCGAGGCGACCACCCCTGATCACCCTGCGCACGAGTGGGTGGTGCTCCGGACGACGTACTTCCGCGAGCTCTGTACCTCCGCACTGCAGAACGGGATCGACAAGGGCCAGGTGCGCAAGGACGCCGAACCGCGTGCCATTGCCACGATGCTGATCGCGGCCTCGGAGGGCCTTGAGAACCAGTGGCTGGTCGACCCGTCGGTCGACCTGGCCGGTTCGTTCGCCGAGTTCACCGCGATGCTGCGTCGCGACCTGGCTCCCTCGCGTCGCGCGCGCTGACCGAACCCGTCGCGCAACCGGTGCGCCACATTTCTTTCCGTCAGGGCTAGCCTACCGAGTACTCGGTTGGTAGGTTCGGGTCTCCATCGCAACCCGAGGAGACCCATGTCGTCCGTGAACCCGTCAGTCCTGTCCGATGAGCTCGAGGTGATCCTTCGTGAGCGCCTCGGCAAGCTGGAGCTGGCCGCCAAGGTGCGGCTGCTCTCGGGTGCGGACTTCTGGTCCCTTCCCGCCGACGAGTCGATCGGCCTGCGATCCATCCTCTTCTCCGACGGCCCTGCAGGCGTTCGCGGCGAGATCGGCGACGAGCGGAACTCATCGCTGAACCTGCCGTCGGGCAGCGCGCTGGGCGCCACCTGGGACGTGGACGTCGCGCGCCGCTACGGCGACGTGCTCGGCAGGGAGGCGCTCCGCAAGGACGCGGACGTCGTGCTCGGGCCCACCATCAACCTGCACCGTTCGCCGTACGGCGGCCGGCACTTCGAGGCGATGGCCGAGGATCCCCTGCTGACCGGTCGGCTGGCGGCCGCCTACGTCGAGGGCATCCAGGCGCACGGCGTCGCTGCCTGCCCGAAGCACTACGTGGCCAATGACTACGAGGTCGAGCGGCACACGGCGAGTTCCGAGGTCGACGAGCGAGCCCTGCGCGAGCTCTACCTGGCCGCGTTCGAGGACGCGATCGTCGAGGCGAAGGCCTGGGTCGTGATGTCGGCCTACAACGGCGTGAACGGCGTCACCATGAGCGAGAACGACCTGCTGCGCGATCCGCTCAAGACCGAGTGGGGCTTCGACGGCGTCGTGCTCTCGGACTGGATCGCCGTCAAGACGACGGATGCCTCGGCCAACTCGGCCCAGGACGTGGTGATGCCCGACATGCTCAGCCCGTGGGGCGATGCGTTGGTCGAGGCGGTCCGTGAGGGGCGGGTCGCTGAGTCGGCGATCGACGAGAAGGTGCTCCGGGTGCTCCATCTCGCTGCTCGGGTCGGCGCGCTGGACGGAGTGAAGCCCGCCGGCCGCATCGCTGGTGATGCACCGGAACCCCTCACCCTGGTCACCGAGCTGGCCGCGGAGAGCATGGTGCTCCTCCGCAACGCGCACGAACTGCCGTGGGGTCCGGCCCCGGCTTCGATCGCCGTGATCGGTCCGAATGCCCTGTGCGCCCGGAGCCAGGGAGGCGGCAGCGCCACGGTCGTTCCGGACCGGGTGATCTCGCCGCTGGAGGGCCTGCGCGCCCACTTCCCCGATTCCCGGATCTCCTTCGACATGGGCGTGCCCGCGCCGACCGAGATCTTCCCGCTCGACCGCGACCTGCTCCACGACCCGGTGGCCGACACGCAGGGTGTTCACGTCGTCTTCTCCGGTGCCGACGGAGCGGTGCTCCTCGAAGAGGTGCGGCTCAGCGCGGAACTGGCGTGGATGGGCACGATGCCCGAAGGCGCGACGACGTTGACGATGCGGACCCGCTACACGCCGACGATCACGGAGCGCTGTGATGTCGGTGTGTCGGTCGCGGGCCAGATCTCGCTGTCGATCGACGGCGAGATGGTCATCGACAGGAACAGCGTCACCGGGAGCGTCGACCTCGATGACCTCGGTGACGGCAACCTGGACACCTCCGACATCACCGCCAACATCTTCGCTCCGCCGGTGACCACCGTGTCCGCCGATCTCGTGGCGGGTACGCCGATCGACCTGCTCGCCGTCTGTGACCTCACCACGGCGCCGCTGCCGATGGTGCACGCGATCATGATCGGGATGGCCCCGCGGTCGGGATCGGACGACGCGATGCTCGCCGACGCTGTTGCGGCGGCGGCCGCTGCCGAGGTGGCGGTCGTGGTGGTCGGCACCAGCTCGCGGACCGAGAGCGAAGGCTTCGATCGCACCACCCTGGCGTTGCCCGGCGGGCAGGACGCCCTGGTCGAGGCGGTCATCGCGGCCAACCCGCGCACGGTGGTCGTCGTCAATGCGGGCAGCCCGGTGCTGATGCCGTGGCACGACCGGGCCAGCGCTGTGCTGCTGACCTGGTTCGGAGGTCAGCAGACCGGCGTCGCCCTGGCCGAGGTGTTGTCGGGGGTTCGCGAGCCGGGCGGCCGGCTGCCCACGACCTGGCCCGCCGACGAGGACGCCGTGCCGATCGGACCTGACCGTCCGGTCGACGGCAAGGTCCACTACGACGAGGGCATCGAGATCGGCCACCGGGCCTGGCTGCGTCACGGCGCCACGCCGGCGTACTGCTTCGGCCACGGCCTGGGCTACGCCAGCTGGGAGATGTCCGACCTGACCGGGCCGTCGACCATTGCCGGCGGGGAGGCGATCACCCTCACGGTGACCCTCAAGAACACCAGTGACCGCGCAGGCAAGCAGGTCGTGCAGGTCTACGCGTCCAGGGAGACCAGCGACGTGTTGCGACCGGTCCGTTGGCTCGCCGGATGGGGCGTGGCCCGTCTCGAGGGCGGTGGCACGACCACGCTGGACATCGAGGTCCCCGCCCGGAGCCTGGCCGCGTGGGTCGACGGCGCGTGGTGGCACGAGCCGGGGGTGTTCGAGCTGTCCGTCGGGACCAGCCTCGACGACCTCGAACTGCAGACCAGCGTGGAGATCGGCTGAGTCGCCGTGGGTGCGGCTGACGTCGACCGGCGGCAGGGCGAGGTCGCCGAGGAGCTGCGCTGGATCCTCGATGCGATGGTGGGCACCTCGATGTTCGACCCCGCGGCACCTGCTGCCCAGGCCCGGGCGCTCGCCGACGACATGTGGCGATCGGCTGCGCCGATGATCCAGGCGGCGGCACCCGAGGGTGTCGACGTCGTCGACCTTCGGATCCCGGTGGCGGACGCAGAGATCCCGGCCAGGTTGTACCGGCCGGCGGGGCAGGTGAGCGACGGATGCCATGTCTACTTCCACGGCGGCGCGTACTGGCTCGGCAGCATCGACCAGGACGACAACCGCTGCCGGTGGCTCGCCGCGTCCTCGGGCGTGCCCGTCCTGTCGGTCGGCTACCGGCTCGCCCCGGAGCACCCCTGTCCAACGCCGGTACGGGACTGCATCTCGTCCGTGCAGTGGGTCCGCGACCATGCGGACGCCCTCGGGATCGACCCCGCCATGGTGTCGGTCGGTGGTGAGAGTGCGGGCGGCCACGCAGCAGCGATGACCGCCTTGCACTACGCAGACCTCGCCGAGTCCGATGCGTCACCGGGGTTGTTGGCGCAGGTGCTCAACATCCCCCTGGTGGACTTCTCGGACCCGTCGATCTATGCGAGCGACCACGATTCCCGGTGCACACCGCCCGGCCCGGACTCCGTCACCATGCGGGACATGTTCTTCGGAGCGGATGTCGACGACGGGGTGGTGCTCGGCATGTCTCCCGCGAGACAACGTCTCGATCACCTGCCGCCGACCTACCTGATCTCCGCGCAGTTCGACCTCTTTCGAGACCAGGGCCTCGACTACGGGGCGCGGCTTGCTGCTGCCGGGGTCGAGGTGAGCAGCTACCACGCTGCAGACCTCTTCCACGGAGCAGCGGGGCTCACTGCGCTGTCATCGTCGTCGCGGCGCTGCGAGTCGGTGCACGCCGACTTCGTTCGACGAGCGCACGCCTCGTCCCGTTGAGGCGTCCGCTGCGGCCGGTTCAGGCTCCGCTTCGGGAGCGTTGGCGGAAGGAACGCATCCGGGCAACGTAGCGGCGGAGGTGGCGGGCGGCCACGGGGCGCGGCCAGTCGGTCGCACGGAACCATGCGTCAGAGCCGCCGTCGACGAAGACGACGCTCCCGCAGAGGAAGTCCGCGGCGTCGGAGAGCATGAAGACCACCCAGGCCGCGAGCTGGTTGGCGTCACCGAACCCGCCGATCGGCACCGGGAAGCCCTTGATCCGCCTCGCCTCGGCCGGCGTCGCCAGCTGCTGCTCGAGCAGCGGGGTCATGATCGCTCCCGGTGCGAGGGCGTTGAGCCGGATGCCGGCGCCAGCCCAGTCGGGGGTGACCGCCTGGCGTCGTACCCAGTGGCTGACGGCGAGCTTGCTGGCGGCGTAGGCGAA
>JAKFEI010000085.1:0-9252 GCA_036675765.1 Nocardioides sp.
TCGGGTCGGCGGTCGGGTCGGTGGTGACCTTCGGATAGGTCATCTGGCTTCGGTCTCCTGCGTCGTCTGCGGATTTCGTTGGTCGAGCTTGTCGAAACCCAGGGACGATCCGTCAGGACCGCGGTACCACCCTGCTTGCCCCGTGCGGGACCTCTCGTTCAATGCTGTGACGGGCCTACCCGCCGGGTTCTACTTGCCTTGCGGCTTTCTTCCCGGAGCTCACCGCTGATGACGGCTCAAACGCTGGTGCCCACAGCGTACGGCGGCCGGGGGTCCTTGGGAAAATGGGATTGCGCAGACCTCCTACGGTGGGCGCATGTCTGATGCTGCCGCTGGCGAACTGGCCAACTACCGCGACTACCTCGGCGAGTACCGGAAGATGTTCAGCCGCAAGCTCGAGGACCTCGCCCCCGGAGAGCTCGCTCGCCGCTCCGTGCCCCCGAGCAACCTCAGCCTGCTCGGCCTGCTCCGCCACCTGGCCCGGGTGGAGCACTTCTGGTTCCAGATGGCGTTGCAGGGCGCCCCCGGCCCACGCCTGCACGACGACGACGGTGACGCCGGCTTCGCCGCCATCACCGAACGGGACGCCACCCAGGCCGACGTCGACGAGGCGTTCGTTGCCTGGCGCGAGCAGGTCGCACTCGCCGACGAGTGGGCGGACCGGCAGACCGACGCCGACCTCGCCACGGTCGTGACGTTCCGCGACGGCACCGAGACCGCGAGTGCGCGCGACATCCTCGTGCACATGATCGAGGAGTACGCGCGTCACACCGGCCATGCCGACCTCCTCCGCGAGTGCATCGACGGCCGCACGGGAGAATGACCGGGTGAGTCATCTCCTCGACGACGCGGTCGCCTCCGAGCGCACCGCCGACGGCGTGCACCGGGTCCAGCTGACGGCGGACTGGAACACGGCCAACCAGACGCCCAACGGCGGCTACATCCTCGCCCTGCTGCTGCACGCAGTGCTGCAGGAATCGGCCCACCCCGACGCACTCAGCATCGCGATCACGTACTTCCGCCCGGGGCTCCCGGGTCCGGGTGACATCACGGTTCGCGAGGTGCGCGCCGGACGCCGTGTGTCGACGTACGACGCCGTGCTGGTCCAGGCGGGCAAGGAGGTCGCGCATGCCGTCGTGAGCACCCACGACTGGGACGCCGCCGGCACCGTCGAACACGCGCCGCATGCGGCGCCCGACGTACCGCGTCCCGAGGACTGCCAGGACGTCAGCGCGCTGATGTCGCCGGGCATGGTGCCGATCCTCGACCGCTACACGTACCGGGCACCCCAGGTCCCGGGCTGGCTCACGGGCAAACCGAACGGCGTCACCGAGGCGGCCTGCTGGATCCGTGCCTCGGACGAGCGCCCCGTCGACGCGATGCTCGCCGGCGCCATGACCGACGCCTTCCCGCCCGTCACCGCCGAGATCGGCCACCTGGCCTCGGCGACCATCCAGCTCACCGTGCACTTCCGTCGCCGTCCCGAGACCGTGTGGGCGCTGGGCCACGTCGTCACCCGCCACGTCCTCGCCGGCTACCACGACGAGGACGTCGAGCTCTGGGACGACCAGGGGCGGCTGATCGCGCAGAGCCGGCAGCTGGCGATCCTCGCCAACGGCTGACCCATCCGCAGGATCGACGCGGCAGCAATGTCTGAACCGGCTCTGGGTGGGCAGGCTCGGGTTCCGAGATGACTACGTCGAAGGGATGTCGATGTCGGACAAGTTGGCGGCGCTCGCAGCGCTGACCGCGGTCCTCGCGCTCAGTGCCTGCCAGGGCGACGGGCCCATCGCCGCAGATGGCCCGACGGTCCGACCCACGCCGTCGAGCTCCGCCGCCAGCACGCCGACCGGGTCCACTGACCCGACGAGCATCGAGGTCACCGCACCGGGCAGCGAGCTCGGGATCGGCGACCCGGCGGTGCTGCCGCTCTTCGACGGCGTGGGAGGCACCGCGCTCGCACGGGTGACGGTCACCAGCATCGATCCGGGCACGACCACCGAACTGGAGGAGGCCGGGGTGCGCACCGCCGATGCTCACGCGCTCTTCTACATCTACCTGGACCTGGAGATCCTCTCCACCACCGACGAACCCTTCGACTTCTACTCGCCCCTCAGCAACTTCTTCGGCCTCGTCGGCCCGTTCCGGGCCAACAGCCTGCTCGCTGTCGGCGACGCCAGCCCCTGCGACATCGACGCCGAGTTCGGCGACGACGCCCAGGCCGGCGACACCCTGAAGGGCTGCATCCCGGTGTTCGCCAACAGGGACACGGTGGTCGACGGCGTCCAGTTCACCCTCAAGGGCGACGCCGGCTACGACCTGTTCGAGGGCGAGCCGGTCGTGTGGCGCTGAGGGCCGACGACGAAAGCCCGCACGCACCGAACCTGACGACCACCGGGGCCGGCCACGTCGCGACCACCTAGAATCTCCTCACGTGACTGCCGCATGGGGCTTCGGCCTGACGACGTACGCCGCCGACCAGACCGTTCTCGACGTCTGGTTCCCGAGTCCCGCACTGGGCGAGAAGCCGGCTGACGCCGTGTCTCCGGCCGATCTGGCCGCCCTCGAGGGCTCCGACGACGCGCGCGGGGTGACCCGCAAGGTCGAGCTCGTCGAGATCGCCGACCTGGCGACGGCTCCCGCGAACACCACCGACGTGTGGCTGCGCCTGCACCTGCTCTCGCACCGCCTCGTCGCGCCCCACGGGCAGAACCTCGACGGCGTCTTCGGCCTGCTGACCAACGTCGTGTGGACCTCCGCCGGCCCCTGTTCGATCGAGGGCTTCGAGCTCACTCGCGCCCGCCTGCAGGCTGCCGGCAAGCACGTCACCGTCTTCGGCATCGACAAGTTCCCGCGCCTGGTCGACTACGTCATCCCCGGTGGCGTGCGGATCGCCGACGCCGACCGGGTCCGCCTCGGCGCGCACCTGGCCGAGGGCACCACGGTCATGCACGAGGGCTTCGTGAACTTCAACGCCGGCACGCTCGGCACGTCGATGGTCGAAGGCCGGATCTCCGCCGGCGTCGTCGTCGGTGACGGTTCCGACGTGGGCGGCGGCGCCTCGATCATGGGCACCCTGTCGGGCGGCGGCAAGGAGGTCGTCTCGATCGGCCAGCGCTGCCTGCTGGGCGCCAACGCGGGCATCGGCATCTCGCTCGGCGACGACTGCGTGGTCGAGGCGGGCTGCTACGTCACCGCCGGCACCAAGGTCACCGTGCTCGAGCCCGGCAAGGAGTCGCGGGTCATCAAGGCACGGGAGCTCTCCGGCGCCAGCAACGTGCTGTTCCGCCGCAACTCGGTCACCGGAGCCATCGAAGCCGTGCCGTGGCAGGGCGAGGGCATCACCCTCAACGCCGCCCTGCACGCCAACTGACGGCCCCCGACTCTCGGGCAGCCGTCACCATCCGTCACGCAGACTGGGAGCCGTGAAGCGCAGAGCAACGTCGGTCGTGGTCGGCATCGCCGTACTGGCGACCGTCGCAGGCGTCGGCATTGCCATCCTCAAGGTGACCGACGACCTGGTCGGCGGACCTGACGGTGACTGCAAGGTCACGGTCGACCAGCACAGTGTCAAGATCGATGCGGAACAGGCGGAGTACGCCTCGCTGATCGCCTCGATCGCCGTACGACGGGGCCTGCCCGCGCGGGCCGCGTCGATCGCGCTGGCCACCGCCTACCAGGAGTCGAAGCTCGACAACATCGACTACGGCGACCGCGACTCGATCGGCCTGTTCCAGCAGCGCCCGTCGCAGGGCTGGGGCACCCGCGAGCAGATCCTCGACCCGGTCTACTCCACCAACGCGTTCTACGACGCACTGGTCAAGGTCGACGGCTACGAGAACATGGAGATCACGGTCGCGGCGCAGAAGGTGCAACGGTCCGCCTTTCCCGACGCGTACGCCGACCACGAGGCCGACGGCCGGGCCCTGGCCTCCGCCCTTGCTGGCTACTCCCCCGCCACCTTCACCTGCGACCTCGACGGCGGCGCTCCTTCCGTCAGTGACGAACTGATGCCGAACGGCCTGACCGAGCGCGCCGACGCCACCCGCAAGGAACTGCTGAAGCGGTTCGGCAACCTCAAGCTCGGCGGCTACGCGCCCGACGGCGTCGACAGCGGCCACATCGAGGGATCCGCGCACTACGAGGGTCGCGCCATCGACGTGTTCGTGCGGCCGATCAACAAGCCCAACAACATCCGCGGCTGGGCGATGGCCCACTACCTGGTGGCCAATGCCGCGCGCCTCGACGTGCGTACGGTCATCTTCGACGACCGGATCTGGACCGCCGGAGGAGACGGCTGGCGCGACTACGATCCGCCCGATTCGCCGGGCGACATCAAGATCCTCGAACACCGCGACCACGTCCACGTCGACGTATTCAGCTGAATTTCGCCGAGCGCGTCTCCGGTGTTGATCCGGGGCAGCAAGCTACCCGTCGACGCCTCCCGCCGCCCTGCCGGCGGCGCAGTTGCCTTCTGCGACGCGCGGGCCGGCATGGCGACAAGCCTGCTGTGGGACCTCAGCTCGTGACCCGCCAGTCGAGCGGTGTGACCGGGTCGGGGCGATAGCTGCAGCTGGTGCCGGTGCGGACGGCCGCGTCGAGATGGCCACCCAGGTCCGGCAGTTGTTCGCTGATCCGCGCGAGGGCGTAGCGCAGCGAGCGGGTCACGCTGGTGCGGGCGCGTTCCACGGTTCCCGCCGACCTTCGCTCCCGACCACCGAGTCCGACCGCGCTCGACAGCTCGGCCATCAGGTAGTCGCGGTCACGCTCGGCAAGGATCCGCCGGGCTTCGTCGTTGTCGCGCTCGGCGTCCGCCAGGTCGTCCTCGACGTCCGCGAGCCGACGGCGGTACGCCGCCCGCGCCTCGTCGTCCAGGACCGGCAGGCCCGCTTCGACGATCCCGGCCCCCGCCAGGTCGAGGACGTGGAACTCCCGGCCGGGCTCGGCGATCAGGGTGGCCAGCAGGTGCACGCCCTTGAGGTCGGGTACCCAGGCACGTCGATCGCGGCACCCGATCTCCCACCGGTCACCGGAGCGCACGAGAAACGCCTCGGTCGGGCCAGCGGACGGGGCGCCGGACGGGGCGCCGGACGGGGCGGATGCCTGGTCGCCCGCCCCGAGCAGCGCCTCGACTGCCACCGCGCGGTGCTCGGCCCCGAACTCCCGGAACCCGGCCACGGCCGATCGCCATTCCATCGATGCAAGGTCCTCGGCGCCGGTGCCACGCAGGGCCTGCCCGAGGACGACCCGCGCGGTCGCGACGTCGTACGGCGCCCCGAGGTCGGCCCAGCACGCAACGGCGGTCTGCGCCGGCTCCACCCCGGCGTCCGGCGTCCCCGCGACCAGTGCCGCGCGGGCGCGAGCCAGGGCCGCCGTGGCGCGCAGCCCCGGGCTCGGGTAGCGGGCCTGGATGGCGGTGAGCTCCTCGGCCGCGGCGTCTGCTCCGGCCCGGTCGCCACGGGCCTCCGCGATCTCGGACCGCGCCGCGAGCAGCGGTGCCAGTCGCAGGTCACCGAACGGCGGGCGCTCCTTCCACGGCACCTCCATCGGATGCTCGATCTCGCCGCGCACCATCTCCTCGGCGACGTCCGCGCGTCCCTGCGCCAGCCGCACCAGGGCGAGCCCCGGCTGCGGAGACCACGCCCGCTCGTGCGCCTCGAGGTACGCCTCCTCGGCGCCGACGAGATCGCCCCGGAGCAGCCGGATGTTGCCCAGCTCGACCAGCGGCCACCCGAACTCACGACGCATCCAGGGACGGAGCTCGACGCAGGCGGCCAGCGCCTCCTCCTCCGCCGCCGCGGCCGGCCCCGAGACCCGCAGCAGCTCGGCGCGATGGATCCGGCAACGACCGTTCGTCCCGCCGAAGGCGCGACCCTCTCGCCAGCGGTCCATGGTCTCGGTCCACTCCCGTGCACGGTCGTGACGACCGACCCACTGCGCCGCGCAGATCAGCTCGCAGTAGACGTTGCCCGTGGTCAGCGGATCGAAGGCGCCCGCTTCCAGGTCGACCGCCAGTTCGTCGAGCATCGCGATCCCGCGGTCGATGTCTCCGGCGTGGATCGCCAGCCGGGCCAGTGCCGTCCGGCCCAGGCCGTGCGCCGGACCGACCCCGAACCGCTGGCCGAGTTCAACCGCCTCCAGCGCGGGCGCCAGCGCCGCCTCCGGGTCGCCCGACAGGAAGCGTTCATAGGCAGCGACGACGGCCAGCAGCGCATGCACGGGGCCGGGCGGTGCATCACCGAGCGACCGCTTCGAGCGAGCCGTCCAGCCCCGAACCGGCGCCATCAGGCCGGTCTCGCAGAGCAGGTTGATGGCGACCATGGCGGCCGCCCGGGCGGCATCGACCGGTTCGCCAGCGGCTGTCTGGACGTCGTACAAGCGCTCCCAGGCGGTGATCGAGGCCTCGAACTCGCCGGCGGCGTAGCTCTCGAGCGCTTGGCGCTCGAGGTCGTCGGGACTCACTGTCGCATTGTGACACCGGTTGTCACGCCTCAGGGGTGAATCAGTTCCCCGACCACAGGAGCCCGTCATGCACCTCCCGAAGACCGACCTCCCGATCAAGATGAACGCCCTCGGCGCGACCGCCCGCCACCTGCCCAACTTCGGCATCGGGTCCGGCCCGCTGGCGGCCGAGTACTTCACCCTCGCAGCCGGCGTCGACATCGCGCCCCTGCTGCAGGGCCTGCCGGACGACGCCTGCCAGGCCGAGCACTGGGGCTACATGCTGAACGGAAAGGTCGTGGTGACCTACTCCGACGACTCCCAGGAGTTCTGCAGCGGCGGCGACGTCTTCTACTGGCCCGCAGGCCACTCCGTGCGCGTCGAGGAGGACGCTGACGTGATCCTCTTCAGCGCCCAGCACGAGCACCTGCAGGCGATGAACCACATGCTCGAGAAGCTGGCGACCATCCCCGCCTGAGGAAAGGACGGCACCGGACTGATGCGCGTGGGCGTCGTTGGTGCCACCATCGAGAATGGATCTCGGGCATTCCGGAAGGACACCCACCATGGACACCTCCACGGCCCGAGTCGCCCTTGCTGCGCTGGCCCTCCTGGCACCCGTACTCGCCGGCTGCGGCGGTGACGACGGCACCGACGGGTCAGGTGGCGGCGGTGGCGGTGGCGGCGGAGTTCCCGAGATCGAGGCTGCGGCCCTCGGCACGCCGGTCGACATCGAGTTCCGTTCATCCGGCGCGACGGACACCGTGCAGGGCACGGGCACCGTCACCGTCACCGCGGTGCGGGAAGGGGCGATCAAGGACCTCACCGATGCCGGCTACGAACTGGATCCGGACGAAGCGGCGACCACGCCCTACTACGTCGACGTCGCGTTCCAGAACAACGCGGACGTCGAGGTCGACATCCAGGGAACGTCGGGGCGCGACCAGGACAACACCCTCATCCTTCCGCTGATCCTGCTCGACCTCGGCGGCGGCCCGGGATTCACACCCTGTCCCAAGGTGCCCCAGAAGGTCGCCGCAGGACAGTCGGCAACGGGCTGCGCGATCATCCTGGTGCCCGAGGGTTCCACGCTCGAACGGGTCAGCTACAACGCCGGTGGGGACGAAGGCTTCCTCTACTGGGACACCGGACTCTGAGGTCCGGCGGAGGTCCGGCGGAGGTCAGCCGGCGGTGAGGCGGGCGACGGCGGCATCGATCCGCTCGTCGGTGGCCGTGAGCGCCACCCGCACGTGCTTCGTGCCGGCCGTGCCGTAGAACGCGCCCGGCGCGACGAGGATCCCCTGCGCGGCCAGGTCGGCGACCATCGACCAGCAGTCAGGTCCGTCGGGACCCTTGGTGGTCCAGAGGTACAGCGACGCCTCGGAGTGCTCGATCGTGTAACCCGCCGACTCCAGCGCTGCGCGCAGCTTCGTACGACGGGCGCGGTAGCGCTCGTGCTGTTCGGCGACATGGGCCTCGTCACCCAGCACGGCGGCCATGGCCCGCTGGGTGGGTCCGGGCATCAGCAGGCCGAGGTTCTTGCGGACGGCGAGCAGCTCGGCGATCACCGCACGGTCACCGGCGACGAACCCGCAGCGGTAGCCGGCGAGGTTGGAGCGCTTCGACAGCGAGTGGACGATCAGGATGCCGTCGGCCGAGCCACCGCAGACATCGGGGTGCAGGACCGAGGTGGCCTCGCCCTCCCAGACGCAGTCGAGGTAGCACTCGTCGGACACGAGCAGCACGCCCCGCTCGCGGCACCAGTCGACGACCTTCTTCAGGTGCTCCTTCGGGAGCACCCGGCCGGACGGGTTGGACGGCGAGTTGATCCAGAGCAGCTTCGGCGTCTCCGGCCCGAAGCTGGTCAGGGAGTCGGTCGCCACCGACGTCGCGCCGACGTACGCCGCACCGACCTCGTAGGTCGGATAGGCCAGTGCGGGATACCCGATGATGTCGCCGGGACCCAGGCCCAGGTTCGCGGCCAGGGTGGAGATGAACTCCTTGGACCCGATCAGGGGCAGCACCTGGTCGAGGCCCAGGCCGGTGACACCGTGGGTGCCGGCCAGCCAGTCCACGACCGCCTGGCGGACCTCGGGAATCCCGATGGTGAGCGGATAACCGGGCGAGTCCGCGGCAGCCGCCAGCGCGGCGCGCGCCACCTCGGGCGTCGGGTCGACCGGCGTACCGATCGACAGGTCGACGATCCCGCCGGTGTGGGCGCGCGCCTGGTCGGCGTACTGCGTCAACTGGTCCCAGGGAAAGTCGGGAAGCCGCCGCGAGACGGGTTTCGAGGCTCGCTGCGCTTGCACCTCAACCAACGAAACGACTCAGTGTTCGTCGTGGATCTGCGGCTCGAGCGCAGCGACGAGCTCGGCGTCCTTGTCGATCTCGCCCATCTTGGCGGCACCGCCGGGCGAACCGAGGTCGTCGAAGAACTTGACGTTGGCGTCGTAGTAGTCCTTCCACTCCTCCGGGACGTCGTCCTCGTAGAAGATGGCTTCCACGGGGCACACGGGCTCACACGCACCACAGTCGACGCACTCGTCGGGGTGGATGTAGAGCATCCGCTTGCCTTCGTAGATGCAGTCGACCGGACATTCATCGACGCACGCACGGTCCTTCAGGTCAACGCACGGCTGCGAGATGATGTAGGTCATCGGTGTTCCTCCTGGACCAGGGCCTTCAACTTCGGAGACTGCGGGGCGACACGAAAGACTTTCGTGTCAGGGGGTCAGCCTAGTATCCCCACCGTGCCTTCCGTGCGCAGACCCTCCCCTTCTGGACAAGATCCGTCCGCAGACCATCCGACCG
>JAKFEI010000074.1:0-9247 GCA_036675765.1 Nocardioides sp.
GCCCGGCTCGAGGAGGAGCTCGCCGACCTGGCCATCCCGGTGACCGTGGTCACCGCAGCACTCGACGAGCGGCTCAACGAGAAGGGCTACATCGTGCCCGGACTGGGCGACGCCGGCGACCGGCTGTACGGCATCGCCGGGGGCTGAGCCGAGGAAGGTACGACGATGGCCGGCTACTTCTCTCCCCGTTCCATGGCGTACCGCGCCCTCAACCAGCGCGTCGTTGCCCTCACCTACGGCCAGCGCGCCCTCGCCATCGGCGCCACCCACTCGCTGCTGGCCCAGGGCACTGCGCAGAGCACGAGCAACCGCGAGACGCCGTACACCCGCCTTGCACTGACGGCACGACTGTTCGAGTCGGTCTTCCTCGGCACCACCGAGGAAGCCGACCGTGCGCTGGCCTTCACCGCGAAACGGCACGCGACCGTCCAGGGCACCATCGACGAGTACGGCGGCCCTGCGCACCCCGCCGGCACGCGGTACGACGCCTACGACCCTGATGCGATGTGGTGGACGGTGGCGTTCACGCTCGACTCCGTCGAGCACCAGTACGACCACCTCGTCCGCCGCCTGAGGGACCGCGAACGCCAGGAGCTCTTCGAGGACTTCGTGCGTTGGGGGGAGCTGTTCGGAATGCCCCGCTCCGCCGCCCCGCGCGACCACGCCGACTTCCGGGAGCAGTACGACGCCTACCTCGCCTCGGACCGCCCGTACCTCACCACCGAGCTGAAGCAGCTGGGCCGGTACATCGCCGGCTACGACGTGCCCAACCAACCGCCGCTCCCGACCCGACCGCTGTTCTCGACCATCCACCTGCTCACGGTGGGCAGCCTTCCGCCCACCGTTCGGAGCCTGTTCGACATGGACTGGTCACGTCGCGACGAGATCGCCTACCAGGCCGTCTGCCGCTCCAGCCGACTCGGCCACAGCCGGATCCCCCTCGTGGCCCGCTCACCGATCCTGCGCGGGCGCAGCCGGGAGTTCTACAAGATCGTCGCCAAGGGCGAGCAGGAAGTGCTCCGGCGCGGCGGCGTGAGCATGCCCGGGGTGTCGGACGTCTCGGGAACCGACCGGCCCCGGAGCGCCTGACCACCTTGTAGACGGACGTCACACGTAAGACGGGGACCTCACAGGCCAACGGCTGTGTAGGTTGAGCGGCGCTGTATCCACGAATGGCTGGAGGCTCGATGCTCATCGGCATCCCCCGCGAGTCGAAACCGGGCGAAACCCTGGTTGCGGCGACCGCGAAGACCGTAACTCAATTGACCAACCTCGGCTACGACGTCGTCGTCGAGTCGGGAGCCGGCAACGCTGCCGACCAGCCCGACTCCGCGTTCGTCGACGCCGGAGTGCGCGTCGGGACCTCGGACGAGGTGTGGGCCGCTGACGTCGTCGTCAAGGTCAACGCACCCTCGGCCGAGGAGATCGGTCGGCTCCGTCGTGGCGCCACGATCATCTCGATGATGGCTCCGGCGCGCAGCCCCGAACTGCTCGAGCAGCTCCAGGCAGCCGGTGTCACGGCGCTGGCCATGGACGCGGTGCCGCGGATCTCGCGCGCCCAGTCGATGGACGTGCTGTCCTCGATGGCGAACGTCGCGGGTTACCGCGCGGTCGTCGAGTCGGCCCACGAGTTCGGCCGGATGTTCACCGGCCAGGTGACCGCCGCCGGCAAGATCCCGCCGGCCCGCGTCTTCGTCGTCGGAGCCGGTGTCGCCGGCCTCGCCGCCATCGGTGCCGCGTCGGCCATGGGCGCCATCGTGCGCGCCTTCGACGTACGCCCCGAGGTCGCCGAGCAGGTCGAGTCGATGGGCGCCCAGTTCGTCGAGGTCGACTTCGAGTCCGAGGTCTCCTCCGACGGCTACGCCAAGGAGATGACGGCCGAGCAGGAAGCGGCCACCGCCACGATGTACGACGAGGAGGCCCGCGCGGCCGACATCGTCATCACCACGGCGCTGATCCCCGGACGCCCGGCCCCCAAGCTGCTCTCGGCCGAGACGGTGGCCGGCATGAAGAACGGTTCGGTCATCGTCGACATGGCGGCCGCCAACGGCGGCAACGCCACCGGCACGGTCACCGACGAGCGGATCGTGACCGACAACGGCGTCACGATCCTCGGTTACACCGACCTCGCCGGTCGTCTGGCTGCCCAGACCTCGCAGCTGTACGGCACGAACATCGTGAACCTGCTCAAGCTGCTGACCCCGGAGAAGGACGGCGCCCTGGCGCTCGACTTCGACGACGTCGTCCAGCGCGGCATCACGGTCGTCAAGGAGGGCGAGTCGACGTGGCCGCCTCCGGCCGTGCAGGTCTCGGCCGCCCCAGCTGCTGCTGCCGCGGCGCCCGTGGCTGTCGCCGAGCCGAAGAAGCCCCTGTCCGCAGGTGCCAAGGTCGGCATGGTGCTGGGTGCGATCGGCCTGTTCTGGCTGATCAACGCGCTCGCCCCGACCGATGAGCTGCGTCGCCACTTCACCGTGCTGATGCTGTCGATCGTGATCGGCTACTACGTGATCGGCAAGGTCGCACACGCCCTGCACACGCCGCTGATGTCGGTCACGAACGCCATCTCCGGCGTGGTCGTGGTCGGCGCCCTGGTGCAGATCGCCACCGACGACAAGCTGGTGCTCGGCATGTCCGTCGTTGCCATCCTGCTCGCGTCGATCAATGTCTTCGGTGGGTTCGCGGTCACGCGCCGCATGCTCGCGATGTTCAGCAAGGGAGCCTGATCCATGGACATCACCTCCATCACCGGTGCGGCGTACATCGTCGCTGCCCTGCTGTTCATCCTGTCGCTGGCGGGCCTCTCGACGCACCAGTCCGCCAAGAACGGCCTGACCTACGGCATCGTCGGCATGGCCGTCGCGCTCGTCGCCACGGTGGCCGAAGTCATCGACGTCAGCGAGTTCATCGAGGACCGCGCGCTCGTCATCATCCTGATGCTGGCCGCGATCGCCATCGGTGCCGCGATCGGCCTGTGGCGCGCGAGGATCGTCGAGATGACCGGCATGCCCGAGCTCATCGCGGCCCTGCACTCGTTCGTCGGCCTCGCGGCCGTGCTGATCGGGTGGAACGGCCACATCCTCGGCTCGCACGACTCCATGGACAGCCTGGTCAACATCCACGAGGCCGAGGTCGCGATCGGCATCTTCATCGGCGCAGTCACCTTCACCGGGTCGATCGTCGCCAACCTGAAGCTGTCGGCGAAGATCTCGTCGGCCCCGCTGATGCTGCCTGGCAAGAACCTGATCAACGTCGGCTCGCTCGTTCTGTTCGCGATCCTCACGGCGATCTACGTGTCGCTCGAGACGCACGACAACACGTCGGCCGACATCCTTCTGGGCGTCCTGACCCTGCTGGCGCTCGCGCTCGGCTGGCACCTGGTCGCCTCCATCGGCGGTGGCGACATGCCCGTCGTGGTCTCGATGCTCAACTCGTACTCCGGATGGGCCGCAGCCGCCTCGGGCTTCCTGCTCGGCAACGACCTGCTGATCGTGACCGGTGCGCTGGTCGGATCCTCCGGTGCCTACCTGTCCTACATCATGTGCAAGGCGATGAACCGCTCGTTCATCTCCGTCATCGCCGGTGGCTTCGGCATCGCCGCCCCCGCGGGCGACGACAAGGACTACGGCGAGCACCGCGAGATCCAGGCCGAGGCTGCCGCAGAACTGCTCTCGAACGCATCGTCCGTCGTCATCACGCCCGGGTACGGCATGGCCGTGGCGCAGGCGCAGTACCCGGTCGCCGACCTCACCGCGAAGCTGCGGGCCAAGGGCGTCAACGTCCGCTTCGGCATCCACCCCGTCGCGGGTCGCCTCCCCGGCCACATGAACGTGCTGCTGGCCGAGGCCAAGGTGCCCTACGACATCGTGCTCGAGATGGACGAGATCAACGAGGACTTCCCGGAGACGGACGTCGTCCTGGTCATCGGCGCCAACGACACCGTGAACCCGTCCGCTGCGGAGGACCCGACCTCACCGATCGCCGGCATGCCGGTGCTCGAGGTCTGGAACGCCAAGGACGTCATCGTGTTCAAGCGCTCCATGGCCGCCGGCTACGCCGGTGTCCAGAACCCGCTCTTCTTCCGCGAGAACAGCCAGATGCTGTTCGGTGACGCGAAGGACCGGGTCGAGGACATCGTCCACCACCTCGGCTGAGCAAGCTGTACGACGGCCCGGTCCCGCTTCGGCGGGATCGGGCTTCGTGCATTGTCGGACGGGTCAGGCGAAGTCGATCTCGGCGAGCGTCTCGTAGCGCGGGGAACGGCGCGGGCCCTCACCGAGGTGCGAGGCGATCACCGCGACCGACCCGAAGGTCCAGGCCGGACCTTCATAGGTGTCCAGGAGCCGCACCCAGTTCGTCATCTCGACGAACCGGCCGCCCGTGCGGGCCACCGTCACGTGCGGCCGGAACCGCTGACCGTCGACCTCGATCCCACTCACCACAGCGGCGTTCCGGGCCCGGACGGCGGCGGTCTCGAGGGAGTCGTCCGCCGTCACTCCGGTCGCGATCACCCGCGCCTCGGCGACGTTCGGGAACGCCACGGCGCCAGCCAGCCGGAGCTCTGTTGCGGGGAGACCTTCGAGCGAGGTGGCCAGCCGGTCGACGTACTCCTCCACACGGAGGTGGGAGGCGTCGGCCATGAAGGCCAGCGTGATGTGGAACTGCTCGGGGCGGGTCCAGCGGAAGTCGCCCGCGTCGCGCCGCGGCTCGAGGAAGGTGTCGAGGTGCTCGACGGCGTCGAGGGACGGTACGACGGCCGTGAACAGCCTCATCAGACCTGGGTCCCGACCAGCTGGCCGATGCCGTGGGTGACTGCCATGGCGATGAGACCGCCGACGACGTTGCGCAGGATCGCCCGACTCGGAGAGCCGTAGCCGAAGCGGGCGCTGAGCCACCCGGTGAGGACCAGGGCGATCACGACCGCACCAACGGTCACACCGACGCGCAGGTCTGCGGTGACCAGCAGGATCGTCAGCAAGGGCAGCAGGGCGCCGAGCGTGAACGCCGCCATCGACACGACGCCGGCCTTCCACGGACTGGTGAGGTCGTCGGGGTCGATGCCCAGCTCGGCCTCGGCGTGCGCCCCGAGGGCGTCCTTCGCGGTCAGCTGGCGCGCAACCTCGAGCGCCAGGTCGTCGTCGAGTCCCTTGTCGACGTACAGCCCGGCCAGTTCGGCGAGCTCGTCCTCCGGATCCTCGGCCAGCTCACGACGCTCCTTGGCCAGCAATGCCTCCTCGGAGTCACGCTGGGTGCTCACCGAGACGTACTCGCCCGCCGCCATGCTCATCGCACCGGCGGCCAGGCCGGCGATGCCGGCGATGAGGATCGCGTTGCGATCCGTGGTCGCTCCGGCAACACCGAGCACGATGCCGGCGACGGACACGATCCCGTCATTGGCGCCGAGGACGCCGGCGCGGAGCCAGTTCAGCCGATCGTTGAAGCCTTGCTCGTGGGGCTCGTCCTCGTGGGGGCCGATGTCCTCCGCCGCCGGGACCGGTGTCCCACTCGATTCCGTCACGCACCCATGATCCCCGAGTCAGGGGCCGGGCGCGACCGGGATTGGGTGGCGCTCGTCGTACTCCCTGACGTGTTCCTGCACTCCTTGGCCGTTGCAACGGCCAGGAAGCGCAGGAATCCCCGCCTCAGCGGGGATTCCTGCACCGCGCTCACAGGCCGAGGTCGCGGCCGATCAGTTCCTTCATGATCTCGTTCGAGCCGGCCCAGATCTTCGTGACGCGGGCGTCACGCCAGGCGCGGGCCACGCGGTACTCGTTCATGAAGCCGTAGCCACCGTGGAGCTGGACGCAGGCGTCGAGGACCTCGCTCTGGGCCTGGCTGGACCACCACTTCGCCTTGGAGGCGTCGATGGCGGTGAGCTCGCCCTTGCTGTGCGCGAGGACGCACTTGTCGATGTAGGCCTCGGCGACCTCGATCTGCGTGAACAGCTCGGCGAGCAGGAACTTGTTGCTCTGGAACTTGCCGATCGACTGGCCGAAGGCCTGGCGGTCCTTCGTGTACTGCAGGGTCTCGATGAGGATCTGCTTGGCCTGCGCGACGTTCGCGACCGCGCAGCCGAGGCGCTCCTGCGGGAGCTTCTGCATCATGTGGATGAAGCCCATGTTGAGCTCACCGATGATCTCGGCGTCGGTGACCCGGACGTTCTCGAAGAACAGCTCGGCGGTGTCGGACTCCTCCATGCCGACCTTGTCGAGCTTGCGGCCGCGCGAGAAGCCTTCCTTCGTGGCCTCGATGCCGAACAGGGTGATGCCCTTCGGGCCACGCTCGGGGTCGGTGCGCACGGCGGTGACGAACAGGTCGCCGGAGTAGCCGTTGGTGATGAAGGTCTTCGAGCCGTTGATGATCCACTCGTCGCCGTCGCGGACCGCCGTCGACTTCAGGTTCGCGAGGTCCGATCCGCCGGACGGCTCGGTCATGCCGATGCCGAGCAGGATCTCGCCGGACACGACGCCCGGGAGCCAGCGTTCCTTCTGTTCCTCGGTGCCCAGTTCGACGATGTACGGCGCCGTGATGTCGGCGTGGATGCCGTGGCAGGTGGGGTACGCCGCGCCGACCTTGGCGAGCTCCTCCTGGAGGACGGCGTTGAACCGGAAGTCGCCGGCCTCGGCGCCGCCGTACTGCTCCGGGACCTCGAGGCCGAGCAGGCCCTGCTTGCCGGCTTCCAGCCAGAACTCCCGGGGCAGCGCCTTCGCGGCGATGTGCTCCTCGGTGTGCGGCAGGACCGACCTGTCGATGAACTCCTTCACGGACGACCGGAAGGCCTCGTGGTCCTCGTCATAGATCTCGCGCTTCATGCCCCCAACCCTACTGGTGGGTCACATGGTCGTCGTTGTCCCGATGCACAACATTCGGGCCGCCGTATTGGGCTACTCCTCCACCGCCGAGACGCGCGACGGCATCACCAGTCCGGCCACGACCAGGGCGAGCGACGTGCACGCAACGACGACGAAGACCGTGTGCAGCGCGGGGTCCAGGATGCTGACCGGCAGTGCGTCCAGGTTGATGTCACCGGCATGATGCCCGCCCCCGAGTCGGGATGCGACGACACCGTTCGCGATGGCGCCGAACACGGCCACACCCACCGCACTGCCGAGCGACCGGGCGAACACGTTGGTGCCGGTGGCGACGCCACGATCGCGCCACCCCACGGCGGACTGGGCGGCGACGATGCTGGGACTGGCGACGTACCCGAGGCCGAGACCGAGGACCAGGCACCCGAGGGCCAGCACCCACACCGGGCTGTCCGGACCGACGCTCGCGATGACGCCGGTGCCGATGAGGCCGAACCCGGCACCCGCGAGCAGGCAGGGTCGGTAGCCCCAGCGCAGGTAGAAGCGGCCGGCGGTGCTCGCCGCGATCGGCCAGCCGATGGCCAGTGCGGCCACGGCGAGGCCGGCCACCACGGCACCGGCGCCCAGCACCCGTTGCGCGTAGACCGGGACGTACGACGTCACGCCGAGCATCACCATGCCGACAACGAAGGCGCCGACGGTCGCGGCGTTGAGGACCCGGTTGTTGAAGATCCACAGGGGCAGCACGGGGTCGGGGACGCGGCGCTCGACCGCGACGAACGCCACCAGGAGTACGACGGCCGCCGCGAAGATGCCGACGCCGAGGGGAGACCACCAGGCCCACCGGATGCCGCCCTCGAGCAGGCCGAGCAGCAGCAACAGCGCAGCGCCCGCCAGCAGGACGGCGCCACCGACGTCGATCGATCGACGTTCCGTGCGGGCTTCGTGTGCCGCGGTCTCGTGGAAGCTGCGGAGCAGGACGATCGCGGCCACGGCACCCAGCGGCACGTTGACCCAGAAGATCCAGCGCCAGGACGCCTGCTCGGACAGCAGTCCGCCGAGTGTCGGTCCGACGACGGCGGACATCGCCCACACGCCGGCGACATAGCTCTGCGCGACGGCGCGCTCGGCGACGGAGTAGATGTCGCCCATGATCGTCATGCCGGCCGGCTGGATGGCGCCGGCGCCGAGGCCCTGCACGCCGCGGAACACGATCAACGCGGTCATGCTCCAGGAGAGCGCGCACAGCACCGAGCCGAGGACGAACAGCCCGATGCCGAAGAGCATCAGCGGCTTGCGGCCGAAGACGTCGGCGAGCTTGCCGTAGATCGGCGTGGTCACCGCCTGCGCCAGGAGGTACGTCGAGAACAGCCAGGGGAACTGGGTGAAGCCACCCAGGTCGTCGACGATCGAAGGCACGGCCGTGGCCAGGATCGTGGTGTCGATGGCGACCAGTGCGGTGCTCAGCATCACCGCGCCGAGGATCGGACCCCGGTCACTGCGCAGTCCCACGCTGGCCCTGGACGCGGTCGCGGGCGCAGAGGTGGTCACGTCCTTGGGCAACCCCCGGTCGTCGTACGGCATTCCCGACCTAGTTCAGGCTCTCCTCGGCCTTGTCGAGGAAGGCCTGGAGGTCGAACACGTCGTCAGCCGGCGGCACCTTGATCTCGGCCTCCTCGTCGAAGTCGGAGAACTCGAAGAAGTCGACGTCGCTCTCCTCGATGCGCAGCAGGTAGTGCGGTTCACCCAGCCGGACGTAGAGCACCTCGCGCTGCGAACCCTCGGCCTGCTCGATCTTGACGGCATCGTCGTCGCCGACCTTCTCCTGGCCGAGGCTGGTCGCCGTGGCACCCTCACGGCCGTCGCGCTCCAGGAACTCGTCGAGGTCGCAGAACTGGTCGGTCGTCTCGAGCAGGCTGTTCTCGAGCACCCAGCGGTCCCCGATGACGGGAAGCACCAGGGCCGCCGCACCGTCGCCGCTCGCCGAGTTCCAGAACTTCGCGTCGGCGCGGAGGTAGAGGTTCTCGTCCACCCGCAGGATCTCGGCCACGCCGCCGGACGATTCCGTCATCGTGCCCTTGCAGTCGCCGCGACTGGTCGCCGTGACGTCCACCTCGACGGGCGATCCGTCGTCGTCGAACTGGCCGCGGATCCGCGCCGTCTCGAGAACCACCATGTCCTTCTCGGAGGCCCGGAGGATCTCCTTGGGGTCGAGCGCCAGGAAGGACGCCTCGTCCGTGGGGTCGTCCCCGCCGTCGCCACCGGTGAGCAGGGCGGCGCCGATGCCCGTGCCGAGCGCGAACACAGCAGCCACCCCACCCAGGACCCACCACTTCTTCGAGGAGGTACGACGTCCGGTGGGCGTCGCAGCAAGGAACGCCGGCGGCGGCGGATTCGCCGCGGCGGGTGCGAACGCGGTCACCGGCACGGGTCGCTCGGCC
>JAKFEI010000075.1:0-9241 GCA_036675765.1 Nocardioides sp.
GCACGTCGCGCAGTACTGCAGGCTCGAATCGGCGAAGGACACCTCGCGGACGATGTCGCCGCACACCGGGCACGGCTTGCCCGTCTGGCCGTGGACGGCGAGGTTCGACTTCTTCTCGGCCTTGAGCTCGCTGGCGTGCAGTCCCCGCGAACGCTCGACCGCGTCGCCGAGCGTGGTGCGCACCGCCGCGTAGAGCGTGGCGAGCTCGTCGTCGGTCAGGCCGTCGGCCGGTTTGAACGGTGACATCCGCGCCGCGTGCAGGATCTCGTCGGAGTACGCGTTGCCGATGCCGGCGATGGTGCCCTGCTGGCGCAGCACTCCCTTGAGCTGCTTGCGCCCGGCGTCCTTGAGGATCCCGGCCAGGCGCTCGATGGTGAACTCGTCGTCGAGTGGGTCCGGACCGAGCGACGCGACGCGGGGGACGTCGAGCGGGTCGCGCACGAGGAACAGGGCCAGTGACTTCTTGGTGCCGGCCTCGGTGATGTCCAGGCCGGGCGTCTGGCCGTCCTGTTCGTCGAGGACCACCCGGACGGCGAGGGGCGACTTCGCGTTCGGTCGCGGCGGCAGCGGCGGGACGTCGTCCTTCCAGCGGATCCAGCCGGCGCGTGCCAGGTGCAGCACGAGATGCAGGCCGCTGGCTTCGATGTCGAGGAACTTGCCGTGACGTCGTACGTCGTCGACGAGGGCACCCTCGATAGCGGCCAGCGGCGGATCGTAGGTCTTGAGGGCGCTGAACGCAGCGATGTGGACGCGGGTGATGGCGCGCCCCGCGAGCCGGCTCCTCAGATCCAGGGCCAGCGCCTCGACTTCGGGCAGCTCGGGCACGGGATCAGCCTAGATCCCCGTCCGGACAGCACCCGGGACCTTGGTCCTGATTGTGGTCGGACGCAGTGACCCCGGCCGGTTCGGCCCGGTTGGTCGGTCATTCGCACTCGGGCGCGAACCACCCCCCCCAAGATCCAGAGGTCCCCCATGAACAAGCGCCTGCTTGCACCGCTTTCCCTCGCTGCGGCCGCCGTCCTTGGCTTCGCACCGTCCGCCGCCCACGCCGCCGAGGACGCGGCGTGTGGCCAGCCCGCCATCCCCGCCGTCTACGCGCAGGTCGACCACCCGGCCGTGGTGACCACGATCGGCGAGGTCACCCATGTCGAGTGGTTGTGGCGGCGCTCGATCCCGACGACGGAGTTCGAGTACTCGCGGACCGTGAGCCCGGCCCGGGGCACCTGGTCGTGGAGCCGGCGGGTCGACGCCCTCGAGCGGGCCTGGGTCCGGACCGTGATCGACCGGGCCTTCGTGCCGGCGGTCCCCGAGGTCGGCCACCACGAGACCCAGGTCGTCACGCCGGCCGTCACGCGCACGGAGGCCGAGTTCGTCCACCAGCAGAGTGGCCGCACCCGGTGGGAGGTCGCGGGCTGGAACGCCGACGAAGGCGGCAAGGGCTGGTCGCCGACCGGCGAGACGCGCGTCGTCGAGGTGACCCCGGCCGTGACCACGACCGTGTGGATCGTCGACCAGGCCGCCGTACCGGCCGTCTCCGAGCTCTCCCACGACGAGACCACCTGGGTTCCCGACGGCGACTCCGGCCCCGCCGGATCCACGTCCACCTCCTCGACCCGGGTCGCGAGTACGACGACCGAGACGGCCGAGCTGGCCGACGGCGACGAGCCGGCCGGTGCCGGCTGGGTCAAGGGCGCCTTCACGCAGACCGCGGCCGCCACCACCGAGGAGATCTGGGCCGCCACGGCTCCCGACGGGTTCGCCCCGACGGGTGCCGAGCGCGCCGGTACGCCGACCGTCGAGCAGACGGACGTCGCCTCCGCGACCGCGCCCGCCGGTGACGACTGGTCGCAGGTCGACGGGTCCGGCGTGACCGTGGTCGACGCCGCTGCGCACGACGTCGAGACCGCTGCCGCCTGGACCGAGATGGTCCTGGTGAGCCCCGAGGTCCCGGCCACCGCTGCCTGCGTGGACGAGACCGACGACCCGGACGAGACCGACGAAGGCACCGACGACGGGGACGACATCGAGAACGTCGTGGACACCGGCGACGACCTGGGTGAGGTCGACGGCCTCGGTGACGAGGTCCCCGGTGAGGTGATGGGTGCGGTCGAGCACTCCGACGCCGTACTTCCCGCCACCGGCGCCGTGGTCGGGCCGTGGCTGCTGGCCCTGGGCGCAGGCAGTGTCCTCGCCGGTGTCGGCGTCCTCTCCCGGGGCCGTCACCGCAAGAGCTGACCTGCCGATCGAAGGGGATCGAAGGGGCATCGATCCGACACGCTAGCGGGATCTAAGGCTGAGGCTAGAGATCCCGATAGCGTCGGATCATGGATCCGATCCGCAACCCGTACGCCCCCGGCGCCGGTCAGCGTCCCCCCGAGCTGGCCGGCCGAGACGAGCAGCTCTCGGCGTTCGACGTGGTGCTGGAACGGGTCTCGCGCGGTCGCCCCGAACGCTCGCTGGTCCTGACCGGGTTGCGCGGTGTCGGCAAGACGGTGCTCCTCAACGCGCTCCGGTCGGCCGCGGTCCGCAAGGGCTGGGGGACCGGCAAGCTGGAGGCCCGGCCCGACCAGTCGCTGCGCCGCCCGCTGTCCTCCGCGCTGCACCAGGCGGTGCGGGAGCTCGGACATCCCGAGGCCTCCGAGGCCGACCACGTGCTCGGCGTGATCCGCTCCTTCGCCCAGCGCGACGCGGGTGTCGACGCCAAGCTGCGCGACCGCTGGAGCCCCGGGATCGATGCTCCCGTGGTGCGCGGGCGGGCCGATTCCGGCGACATCGAGATCGACCTGGTCGAGCTGCTCACCGACGTCGGCGGGCTGGCGGCCGACGTCGGCAAGGGCGTCGGCATCTTCATCGACGAGATGCAGGACCTCGGCCCCGACGACATCTCCGCGCTGTGCGCGGCCTGCCACGAGCTGAGCCAGAACGGCCTGCCCGTCATCGTCGTGGGCGCCGGACTGCCGCACTTGCCGGCCGTGCTGTCGGCCAGCAAGTCCTACTCCGAGCGGTTGTTCTCCTACCAGCGCATCGACCGGCTCTCCCGCGACGCCGCCGACCGCGCGCTCGTCGCGCCGGCGTCCGAGGAGGAGGCCGAGTTCACGGCCGAGGCCCTGTCGGCGATGTACGACGCCACCCGCGGCTACCCCTACTTCATCCAGGCCTACGGCCGGTCCGTCTGGGACCTCGCTCCCCGCACCCCGATCACTGTCGAAGACGTGGCTGTCGCCAGTCCCGAGGCCGAGCGCGAACTGGCGGTCGGCTTCTTCGGCTCGCGCTTCGAACGCGCCACCCCCGCCGAACGCGACTACCTCCGCGCCATGGCCGATGCCGCCACCGAGGAGGCCGACGACCCGGTCGGATCCGTCGCGACGTCGGACGTGGCCGTCGTACTCGGGAAGAAGCCGCAGTCGCTCTCCCCGGCCCGGGACTCGCTGCTGAAGAAGGGGCTCATCTACTCCGGCGAGCGCGGTCGGATCGCGTTCACGGTCCCGCACTTCGGGCGGTACCTGCGCTCGCAGGCGTAGCAAGTCGGTGGTTGAGGTGCGAGCGCAGCGAACCAACACCGGTGGTTGAGGTGCGAGCGCAGCGAGCCTCGAAACCCCTACGCTGGCTCCGTGAGTCTCGCTCCCGAGGAAGCGCCGCGCCCCCCGTCCGTGCTCCGCGCCTACGTGCCGATCGTGCTGTTCATGTTCGTCTGCGGGATCGTGGGCCCGATCTTCCTGATCATGGGACTGGTCCTCGACGACGAGCCCGGCACCGAGTGGCTGCTGCCGACGGGCATCGGCATCACGATCCTGGACCTCGCCCTGGGCCTGCTGATCGGCACGACGCGCTACCGGTCGCAGATGAAGGTCTATCGGCTGAGGCTGAAGGGTCGCCCCGCCCAGGCGCAGGTGCTGTCCTTCGAGCAGACGGGCGTGGAGATCAACAGCGAACCCCTGCTGTCACTGAAGCTGCGGATCCAGGGCAACGACGTCGCGCCGTTCGAGGTGGAGGCCAAGAAGATCATCCCCGTGATGCGGATGCCGCTGCTGTACGTCGGCGAGATCCCCGTCCTCATCGACCCCGAGACGCAGGACTGGGAGTTCGACTGGCCCTCGGCGGGACCGGTCACGTCCATGCCCGCGTCCATGCCCGCAGCCCCCACCGCGCCGGCCGCGCCGGCCGACACTCGCACCGCCGGCGAGCGGCTCGCCGAGCTCGACGACCTGCTGCGTCGCGACCTCGTCAGTCGCGACGAGTACGACGCCAGCCGGGCCCGCATCATCGCCGAGCTCTGAGGGCTCGACCCGCCGCTCGCACGAGCGGGGTGGATCACTGCCACCTGGTGGCAGCAGTCCACCCCGATCAGCCCGTTGGGCAGCTGGGGCAGGCAACCGGGGTGCCCCGCCAGCCGCGTTGCTGGAACAGGCGCCCGAGCTTGGCAGCGGTCGAACAGGATCGGGCGAAGACCTGGCCGTAGCCCAGACGCACCGTGTCCGTGAGCTCGAGCGCGGCGTCGAGGTCGCGCTCCAGGTCGCGATCGCGGGCGGCGGCGGAGTCGTGGTCGAACCGACCGTCGAGCTCGATGACCTGGCACCACGACGGCGCCCGGCCGCCGTACTGGACATCCCTGAACATCCGGCGCCCCGCGCCGTCGCGAGCAGTGACCTGCCGCCGGCCGTGCGGCAGGCCGTGCGCGCGCTCGACCCTGGTCAGATAGCCGTGCTCGAGGACGGAGCACGTGCCTTCGGCGACATCCGCAAGCACGGCGTTCAACCAAAGCCGCCGGGCCACCCGCGACATCGTGGACAGTCGTTGCTGGAGGCGAACGGCGGTGGTGCGCCGGCTGCCGCACGCGTCGGCAAGTACGGCGATCGCCTGCAGCTCGTCGGGGCAGCGGTCCGCGAGCTCGAGCACGGCGTCGTCGTAGCGTTGGCGCGGCGGGTGCAGGTGCAGTTGAACCGCCTCCTCGAACCGGCGCGACCTGCGCACCCGGATGCCTTCGACGGCGACCGGGCGCCGGGCGTGGTCAACCACGACCTCGATCGGGCCGCGGTCGTCGTGCTGCCGTGGCCCCGGACCAGCATGTGCCCGGAGCGCAGACCAGCCGTCGAGCGCGGCAGGCCAGTGGAACAGGACGGCAGCCCAGGCGCGTTGGCGCCAGGTCAGCGGCCCGGTGTGGTCGACGTACACACCCGGATGGACCATGGCCCATTCGCGTCGGCGGAGCAGTCGCCTGATCGTGGTCGGTGGGCAACCGGCTGCGAGTGCCTGGCGCCGTGCGATGACGCCGTCCTGGGCCGCGAGGAGTCGTTCGATCTCTTCCATGGCGAGACGGCGTCCCCGCCGGGCCGGGGGCTGACACCCGGGCCGGCGTGGCCTGTGGACGGGAGCGTGAATCGGGTGCACGAAGGGAGCATCGGGGTGGATCACTGCCACCTGGCGACAGCGATGCACCCCGGTCAGGTGCGAGGGGCTCAGTCGCTGAACGCGTAGTGGTCGAGCGGGAACCGCCGCGAGGACCACATGGTCTCCAGGGTGGTGGCGGCCCGGAACGGTACGTCGCCGTTGGCGTCGAAGTAGTAGCTGTTCGCCTGGCTGCAGGAGTCCTGGAAGAACACCTGGTGCTTGCGCCGGCCCAGGGCCTTCGCAAAGTAGTTCTCGTTGGCTGCGGCGGTCACCTCGACGCGGGTCGCTCCGTCGCGACGGGCGCGACGGAGGCAGCGCAGGATGTGGGCGCTCTGCGTCTCGATCAGGTTGAAGTACGACGACCCGTTGTAGCCGTACGGGCCGAGGATGGTGAAGAAGTTCGGGAACCCGGGGACGCTGACGCCCTGGTAGGCCTGGAAGCGGTTCTCCTCCCACCACTTCTCCAGGTCGAGGCCGTTCGCGCCGCGCACGGTGAACGGCGGCATGTTGCCCTTCTCGAACACCTTGAAGCCGGTGGCGAGGACCAGGGTGTCGACCGCGTGCTCGGTGCCGTCGTTCGTCCGGACCCCGGTCGGCGTGACCGCAGCGATGCCGGCGGTCTCCAGGGTCACGTTCGACCGGTTGAACGCGGGCAGGTAGGCGTTGGAGAAGCTGGGGCGCTTGCAGCCCAGGGCGTAGCGAGGGGTGAGCTGGTCGCGGACCTCCGGATCGCGCACCGCCTGGCGCAGGTAGGTACGGCCGATCCGTTCGCCGACGGCCGCGATCGGGACGATGCCCGCGAAGTGGGCCGCGACCGGGAAGGTCGCCTCGACGAACGACTGGCTCGCCAGCCGGGCGAGGCGCCCGGCGCCGGGGAGCACGCGCAGACCGGCGCGGGCCGGCCAGGGGAGCGCCGCGTCCGGCTTGGGCAGGCACCAGATGGGGGTGCGCTGGAAGACGGTGAGGTGCGCGGCCTGCTGGGCGACCTTGGGGATGGCCTGGACGGCGGAGGCGCCCGTGCCGATCACGGCCACCCGACGACCGGTGAGGTCGACGTCATGGTCCCAGCGCGCCGTGTGCATGACGGTGCCCGTGAAGTCGGCGAGTCCTTCGATGTCGGGCAGCCTGGGCTGGGTCAGGACGCCGGTCGCGCTGACCACGTGGCGGGCCGTGATCACCTCGCCCGCGTCGGTGTCGAGGCGCCAGAGGTGGGCCTCGTCGTCGAAGGTCGCCGCGACCACGGTGGTCCGCAAGCGGGTGCGTCGTCGGACGTCGTACTTGTCGACGCAGTGCTCGGCGTACGCCTTCAGCTCGCTGCCGGGTGCATAGACCCGGGACCAGCCGGCCATCTGCTCGAACGAGAACTGGTAGCTGAACGAGGGGATGTCCACCGCGACGCCCGGATAGGTGTTCCAGTGCCACGCGCCGCCGAGGCCGTCGCCGGCCTCGAGCAGCAGGTAGTCGGAGAACCCTGCCTTGTCGAGCAGGATGGCGGCGCCGATGCCGGAGAAGCCGCCGCCGATGATCACGACCTCGTGGTCGGGGGTGGAGGTCATGCGTGGGCTTCCTCTCGGGAGCTGGTGCTGGCGAACGCGGAGGACGCCCCCAGGATGATGCAGTCCACGTGGTGCTCGATGCCTTCGGCGCTTCGTACGCCGCCGGGCACGATCGCGTAGACCGGCCAGGTGATCAGGGTGCAGTGCGGTTGCTGCAGTGCGGCGTAGTAGCGCCCGTCGATGCGTGGGCGATGCCGGTTGAAGCGACCGTCCGGCGTGAGCCGGCGCCGGGTCCAGGGATCACGAACTCCCAGCCGCAGGTGGAGTCGGGCGGCCGGTTGCACGAGCGCCCGGGGCAGGGCGATCGGCCAGGGCACCAGCCAGTCGGGCGACTCCTGGAACACCTTGACGGCCGCCGCGGTGCGGACGATCTCCGGCGCGATCACGGCGGCCTCGCGCCCCGGCGCGAGGATTGCGACGCGCAGGCCGGTGAACGCCTGCCCGCGCCACTGGTTGCCCCGCAGGAGCCGGCCCTCGAACCCGCCGCCGCTCACGAGGCCACCGGCTCGTGGGTGAGCTCGTCCACCCACGCCTGCGGCTTGCCCAGCAGCCGCACGGGGATGTGCGACGTCAGCTTCACCATCGGGTCGGCCAGCAGCCGGTGGTACGGCGAGGTCCGGTCCACCACCATCGCGGCCTGGGCACGCAGTACGTGGTAGGCCGGGATCCGCTGGGTGAAGTCGCCGCGCGAGCCGATCGTGCCGAAGCGCTTCACCGCGTTGTACAGCTTCTGCTCCGGCAGCCCCATGGCCACGATGTTGTCGCGCATCTTGCTGATCAGTGGGGTGAACACGATGATCAGGCCCAGCACCACCTGCGGCTTGAGCAACGCGATCGACTCGATGACCAGCTTGTGCAGCGGGCCGGCGCCGATCAGCTCGAGGACCTGGAAGTCCACCGTGATGTGGCGGGCCTCGTCGGAGTTGATGTGGCGGAAGACCTGGTGGCAGACGGGATCGCTGACCTCGTCGAGCAGGAACTTCACGAGAGCGCCGTCCAGCGCACACTCGAGCAACGGGATGAGCGTGGCCAGCCCGGTCAGGGGGAGGCTGTCGCCGTAGTCGTCGAGGACCTTGATCGCCAGCTTGACGTTGATGTTCGGCTCGGGCGGCTTGCCGTTCTCGTCCAGCATTCCCCAGCGCTTCATCAACGCCAGCTCGGCGTTGGCGTGCTTCTGCTCCTCGGCGTGGAAGTACTCGTAGATGCGGCGGATCGTGGGCGTCGGTGCCTTCGTGGCGAGGGAAGCGAAGCCGCGCGCCCCGACGTGCTCGATCCACACCAGGTCCGCCATGAACGGCATCATCTTGGCCCGGAGCTCGTCGGTCACCGTCTCTGCGCCGGGTGCGTCCCAGTCGATGTCGGCCAGCGACCACTGCTTGTCCTTGATCGTCTGCAGCATGGCGTCGAAGTCGTAGGTCATCGTCGTGTCCTCTCGTCGGTGTGCATGCGGTCGCTGTCAGTCGTTCGGGATCATGCGGCCCAGCAACCCGGCCGCCCGGGCGTACGGCGCCGGTAGCAGGCGCTTGGTGCGCCACAGCAGCTGCGCGTCGAGTTGCGGGACGACGTAGAGCCGGCCGCGGTCGTGGGCGTCGAGAGTCGTCCGGGCCACCCGGTCGGCGGAGAAGCCCGCGATCCCGGCGATCCTGCGGGCCAGCCCGGCTGCTCCGGGATCGATCAGCTCGCCACCGAAGATGTTGGTCCTGACGAACGTCGGGCAGAGCACGGTGACGGCGACCTTCGTGCCGGCGAGCTCGGCTGCGAGGGTCTCGGACAGGCTGACGACGCCCGCCTTGCTCACGTTGTAGGCGCCCATCCGGGGCGCCGCCGTGAAGCCCGCGGCCGAGGCAACATTGATCACGCCGCCACGGCCGGCTTCCCGCAGCGTCGGCACGAACACGTGGCAACCGTGGATCACGCCCCACAGGTTGACGCCGATGGTCTGCTGCCAGTCGGCCATCGGCGCCTCGCCGACGACCTTGCCGCCAGCACCGATCCCGGCGTTGTTGATGACCACGTGCGGTGCGTGGCCGAGCCAATCGACAGCCGTGTCGTGCAGTGCCTGCACCTGGCCGAGGTCGCGGACGTCGCAACCGACGGCGACGGCGTCGCCCCCGGCAGAGGCGATCATGTCGACCGTCTCCTTCAGCCCGACCTCGTCCACGTCCGAGCAGACCACCCGCCCGTCCCGGCGAGCGAGCTCCCGGGCGAAGGCCCGGCCGATCCCGCTGCCGGCGCCCGTCACGACGGCTCCGGCATCGCGGGTGCGTTGGCGTCCCATCACGCTTCCTTCACCAGGG
>JAKFEI010000229.1:0-9239 GCA_036675765.1 Nocardioides sp.
TCGACTACTGACCTGCTAGACAAAGGGCATGGCTACCACTGCACTCGGCGGCAACCCCGTCTCGACCGTCGGCGAACTTCCCGCCGTCGGCGCCCCCGCCCCGTCCTTCTCGCTCGTCGGTTCCGACTTCAGCGACGTCGCCCTCCCCGAGGGTTCCCGCGCCGTGCTCAACATCTTCCCGAGCATCGACACCGGGATCTGTGCCGCGAGCGTCCGCAAGTTCAACGAGCTCGCGGCCGGTCTCGACAACACCACGGTCATCAACGTGTCCCAGGACCTCCCGTTCGCCCAGGCCCGGTTCTGCGGCGCCGAGGGCATCGAGAACGTCCAGGTCGGCTCGGGCTTCCGCACCTCGTTCGGCGAGGACTACGGCGTGAAGCTCGTCGACGGCAAGTTCGAGGGCCTGCTCGCCCGCTCCGTCGTGGTCGTCGACGCGGACGGTTCGGTCCTCTACACCGAGCTCGTCCCGGAGATCGCCACCGAGCCGAACTACGACGCCGCCATCGCGGCGCTCAGCTGACCCAGGTCAGTCCTCCGTCGCGGGATCCCAGAACGCCCGCGGCATGTCGAGGCCGCCGCTGACCTTCAGCGGCGTGTCCTCGTCGAGGTAGTGCGCACGGGCCCGGTCGTCGTGGCTCGGCGGGAGGGTGCCATCGGCACGCACCACTCGCCACCACGGCACCGGGCCGCCGTACCTCGCCATCACGGATCCGACCTGCCGGGGGCCTCCTCCAGCGACGGCCGCCAGCGCGCCGTACGTCGTCACCCGACCGGGCGGGATCCGCTCGACCAGGTCGAGCAACACTTCGACGTACCCCTCGTCCACGGGCCCATCTAACCCCGTTCGGCGGTACTGACGCCGAGAGCCCCATCCGTGAGGACGGGGCTCTCAGTTGCTCCCTCGGTGCGGTGAACGCTTTGACCGATTCGCAGTGGTCCGCAACACCAGGACCACGATGCCCTGACCAACGAGAACGTCGGGCCCGGGGTTACGCGCGGGACTTGTGGGGTTCGCGGGTTGCAGGCTACCTCGTAACACCTTGCGCAAATTTTCGCCCAACTATTGCGTCCGACAGTGATTTACGTGTGAGGTACCGACGGACGCCGAAAATCTGCAGGTCTCGGGCGACGTTCCGTCATCCATGACTTTTCGGTGCCCTCTCACCATTATTTCTCGGAGGCATCTGTGAAGAAACTGGCATCCGGCTTGCTTGCCGGCGCCGCAACCATCGCCCTCGGTGGCGCGATGTTGCAACCGGCTCAGGCCGACACGCCCGTCGACGGCCCTGCGAAGCAGCGCCCGGCGCACGCCAAGAAGCACGACCGGCCGGGTCCCAAGACCCACGAGCAGCGTCGCGAGATGCGCAAGGCGCTCGAGCTGGTGGAGAACGGCAGTGCCCGTCTCCAGAAGCGGGCCGACGGCGGTGCGACCGTGAAGCTCGCCACCGGCGAGTACGTCGAGTTCCCGGTCGAGAGGAGCGACAAGATCCTCACCCTGCTCGGCCAGTTCGGCACGGCGAACGTGCCGGCCCAGGGAACCGACCCGGGCCCGCTGCACAACGAGATCGCGGAGCCGGACCGCGCGGTCGACAACTCCACGGAGTGGACGCCGGACTTCAACAAGGCGCACTACGACGAGATGTTCAACGGCGACGGCGAGTCGTTCAGGAACTACTACAAGGAGGTCTCCAGCGGTCGCTACGACGTCACCGTCACGACCGAGGACTGGGTGACCGTTCCTGGCAACGCCTCGACGTACGGCGACAACGCGGTCGAGGACACCGGCGGCTCGTGGGCCTTCATCGCCGACACCGCGGACGCCTGGTACGCCGCGCAGGTCGCTGGCGGCAAGACGCCTGCCGAGATCGACGCCTACCTCGCACAGTTCGACGTGTGGGACCGCTACGACTTCGACGGTGACGGCGACTTCAACGAGGCCGACGGCTACATCGACCACTTCCAGGCGGTCCACGCCGGCGGTGGCGAGGAGGCCGGCGCCGGCGACGACGCCATCTGGTCGCACCGCTGGTACGTCAACGGCAACCTCTACGGCCAGACCGGCCCGACCGTCGGCACCAGCCAGAACCTGTACGGCGGCGCCCAGGTCGGTGACTCGAAGTACTTCATCGGCGACTACACCGTCGAGCCGGAGAACGGCGGACTCGGTGTCTTCGCACACGAGTACGGCCACGACCTGGAGCTTCCCGACTTCTACGACACCGCGGGCGGCGAGAACGGCACCGGGTTCTGGACGCTGATGTCCTCGGGCTCGTGGCTGAACCACGGCCAGGAGTCGATCGGCACCACGCCCGGCCTGATGGGCCCGGAGGAGAAGTACTACCTCGGCTGGCTCGACTACACCGAGGTCAACCCCGGCCAGAACGGCAGCTTCACGCTGTCCCCGTCGCAGGAGACGGCGGTCGGACAGGACCAGGCCATCAAGGTCAACCTGCCCGACAAGACCACGACGAACGTCTACACGAAGGCCCGTCAGGGGAAGTACTCGTGGTACTCCGGCCGTGGCGACAACCTGGTCGCGACGCTCACCCGTCAGGTCCCGCCCTCGACGTCGGTCCTGGTCACTGCCGACATCTGGAACCAGATCGAGCCCGACTACGACTTCCTCTACGCGGAGTACTCCGTCGACGGTGGCACCACGTGGAAGCAGCTCGAGGCCATCGACGGGACCGCCGACTGGACCAGGCACAGCTGGCGCTACACCCTGGACAAGAAGAAGAAAAAGGGTTCGCTGTTCCGGCTGCGCTACGCCACCGACGGCGGTTACAACGAAGCCGGCGCCTTCATCGACAACATCGTGATCAAGGGCTACGGCCAGCCGATCACCGACGGAGCAGAGAAGGGCGCCAACGGCTGGACCGTCAAGGGCTTCACCGCCTCGACCGGCACCGAGACCAAGACGACCCCGCGTTACTACCTCATCGAGAACCGGCAGTACGTCGGGTACGACAGCACCCTCCAGGTGGGGCCGTACAACTTCTCCGAGGGCATCACGCGGCCTGACTGGGTGGAGCACTTCGCCTACCAGAACGGCATGCTCGTCTGGCTCGTCGACCTGGCCTACGCCGACAACAACACGAGCGCCCACCCGGGCGGGGGCTACGCCCTGCCGGTCGACGTACGACCGGACTCGCTGACGTACCCGGACGGGTCCAGCCCCTCGAACCGCCGGGAGCCGTTCGATGCCACCTTCGGCATCGCGGCGACCGACGAGGTCTGCCTGCACAAGCAGGTCGCGACCGCCGGCGGAAGCGACACGCTCGCCGCGTGTGCTCCGTCCGTCGCCGGTGTCCCGACGTTCAACGACACCAACCCGGAGGCCTACTGGAACGCTGCGAACGAGCAGAACTCCGTGAAGGTCGCCGGGGTCGGCGTGACCGCCACGGTCACCGCCGAGAACGCCGACGGCACCATCGAGGTCCAGGTCACGAACCCGTGACCTGAGCCGGGGACGCAACAGGCCCCGCGATCCTCACGGATCGCGGGGCCTGTTTGCTTCGGTGATCGAGACTCAGTACGCCGGCTGGCTCGGGTCGATCTGGTTGACCCAGGCCACCACGCCGCCGCCGACGTGGACGGCGTCGTCGTAGCCGGCACCCTTGACGATCGCCAGGGTCTCGGCCGAGCGGACACCCGTCTTGCAGTGCATGACGATCTGCTTGCCGGAGTCGACCGGCGGCAGTTGCGCGAGCGCAGTCCCGTTGAGGAAGTCGCCCTTCGGGATCAGGACCGCACCGGGGATGTGGTTGATCTCGGCCTCGGCCGGCTCACGCACGTCGATCAGGACGAAGTCGCGCGAACCCTCTTCGCGCTCCTTGAGCATCGAGGAGAGCTGGGTGACGCTGATCGTCGCGTCGACGGCGGCGTCGGCCGCCTCCTCCGAGATCGCTCCACAGAAGGCGTCGTAGTCGATCAGGCCGGTGACGGTGGGGTTCTCGCCGCACAGGGCGCAGTTGGGGTCCTTGCGGACCTTCAGCTTGCGCCACTCGAGCTCGAGGGCGTCGTAGATGACGAGCTTGCCGATGGCCGGGTCGCCCGCACCGATGAGCAGCTTGATGGCCTCGTTGACCTGGATCGAGCCGATCGAGGCGCACAGGACACCGAGCACGCCGCCCTCGGCGCAGGACGGGACCATGCCCGGCGGCGGGGGCTCGGGGTACAGGCAGCGGTAGCAGGGGGCGTCGTCGGCCATCGTGGGCGCGAAGACCGAGGCCTGGCCGTCGAAGCGGTAGATCGAGCCCCAGACGTAGGGGATCCCGAGGAAGTACGCCGCGTCGTTGACCATGTAGCGCGTCGCGAAGTTGTCCGTGCCGTCGACGATGAGGTCGTAGCCCTTGAACACGTCCATGACGTTGTCGTTGTCGAGGCGCTCCTCGTGGAGGATCACGTTGATCAGCGGGTTGATCTCGAGGATCGACTCCTTGGCGGACAGGCCCTTGGCCTTGCCGAGGTCCGACATGCCGTGGATCACCTGGCGCTGCAGGTTGGACTCGTCGACCTCGTCGAACTCGGCGATGCCGAGCGTGCCGACACCGGCTGCGGCGAGGTACAACAGCGCCGGGCTGCCGAGGCCGCCCGCGCCGATCACGAGGACCTTCGCGTTCTTGAGGCGCTTCTGTCCGTCCATCGCCACGTCAGGGATGATCAGGTGGCGGCTGTAGCGGCGGACCTCGTCGATGGTCAGCTCGGCGGCCGGCTCCACCAGCGCGGGAAAGCTCACGTCGTACTCCTCGGAAACGATGGGGGTCAGTCCAGGGACAACGCCGTGCAGGTGCCCGGCTGTTCCCTCGACCCTTCCATGGTCCCTTCCCCGACCAAGGAGTGGACACCACGTCCCGTCATCCGGACCCCGCCCACCGACCGGTCCCGCCGGGTGCCGGGCGTCCGACGGGCGTCCACTACCAACGAGTAGGCTTCTGGCTGTGGTGACCGAGCAGTTCGACCTGGACGACAGGCGGCCCCGCGGCGTACGACTCCCCCGCCGCGAACGACGCGCGCAGCTGCTGGCCGCTGCCCTCGACGTCTTCGTCGCACAGGGCTATCACTCCGCTGCCATGGACGACATCGCCGAGCGCGCCGGCGTCTCGAAGCCGGTGCTCTACCAGCACTTCCCCGGCAAGCTCGAGCTGTACCTCGCCATCCTCGACGCCGCCTGCGACGCGATGATCGCCAGTTGCCGCCGCGCACTGGAGTCGACGCAGGACAACAAGCAGCGCGTGGCCGCCGCGATGGACGCCTTCTACGACTACGTCGCTCACGACACCGGCGCCTTCCGGCTGGTCTTCGAGTCCGACCTGACCAACGAGCCGGCGGTCCGCGACCACATCGACCGCGTCACCACCGAGTGCGCCGACCTGATCACCTCCGTGATCCAGGACGACACCGGCCTGCCGCCGGACGCGTCGCGCCTGCTCTCGGTGTCGCTGGTGGGAATGGCGCAGGTCAGCGCACGGTTCTGGCTCACCGACACCGAACGCGGTCTGACCGGGTTGCCCCGCGACCAGGCCGTTGCCCTGGTGTCGGGCCTGGCCTGGCGCGGCATCCGCGGGTACCCGCGGACAGATGAGCATTCGGACGCCTGACTAGGCTGGAACGAGACGGTCGGGATCCTCGACCGTCCCCACGAACGAGGAGAACAACCATGACCGTCGAGGTCAAGATCGGTGTGCAGAACACCGCGCGGGAGCTCGTCATCGAGACCGAGGAGACCAACGAGGGCGTCGAGGCACTCGTCAGCGAGGCGCTGTCGTCCGACGGTGTCCTCAAGCTGACCGACACCAAGGGCAAGGTGACCGTCGTTCCGGTCGCCAAGCTCGCGTACGTCGAGATCGGTCGCAGCGTTGCGGGGCAGGTCGGCTTTCGCTCCTGAGCGAACCTCCGGAGCTGACCCGCTCCTGATTGACCGCGGCTCCGCGGAACTCTGAGGGCACCTGCAGACGTTTCACAGATTGATCGGGCACCATCGACACAGGGTCGACGGCGACCGGTTCCTGGGAGGTGAGTGCGGTGCTCCAGTTCCGCTTCGCAGCGCACAGCGACGTCGGACTCGTCCGCGACAACAACGAGGACGCCGGCTTCGCCGGGCCCTACCTGCTGTGCGTCGCCGACGGTGTCGGTGGCGCGGCCGCCGGCGAGATCGCTTCCGCCACGACGTCGTACGTCGTCAGCGCGCGAGCGCTCGCGCACCCGGGCGTCGACCCGGTGCGGCTGCTGACTGCCGCCACCCATGAGGCGCACGACCAACTCGTCGCCGGGGTGGCCGCCGACCCCCGCCGGGTCGGCATGGCCACCACGCTCACGGCCGTCCTGACCAACGGCGTCGAGACAGCGCTGGTCCAGGTCGGCGACTCCCGTGCCTACCTGGTGCGCGACGGAGCCCTGAGCCAGCTGAGCCACGACCAGACCATGGTGCAGGCGATGGTCGATGCCGGGCGGATCACCCTCGAGCAGGCCGCCGCATCGCCGTACAAGCACGTCGTGCTGCAGGCCGTCGACGGCGAGCACACCCCCGAGCCCGATGTGCGGTCGCTGGAACTGCTGCCCGGCGACCGGTTGCTGCTGTGCAGTGACGGCCTGAGCGACGTCCTGTCCCCCGCCGCGATCCAGATGCTCCTGGGCATGGAGTCGCGCAGCATGGCCGTCGACCGCCTCGTCCGCGCGGCACTCGACAGCGGCAGCCGCGACAACGTCACGGTCGTCGTGGCCGACGTGGTCGACGCACCTGCGGTGACCGGCAACGGCCTGGTGTTCGGCGCCACTCTCGACCTCGCGAACGTGGTCGACCCGGCCGCCGTACGTCCTCTGCGATCTGCCTGACCGGGCAGCCCGTCGAAAGATTCCGGCGCACGTCGTCCGCGAGTCCTACACTGGCCGGGTGAGTGGATCGCGGAGCTTTGAGTACGCGCGCCTGTGGGTGCCGCTGTACGACGCCGCCACGCTCGCGGTGACCCGGCCGGTCTACCTGATCGAGGCCGCGGACGGCTTCGAAGGCATCGCCGCGGAGAAGAACACCACGCTGATGGGCCTGTTCAACGACCTGGGCCGCCACGGCTGGCGGATCGAGCCCACGGCCCTGCGCGTCGACCACCCGACGTCCGAGATCCAGTTGCTCATCGACGCGACCCTCGACGAGGCCGACCACGCCACCTCGCCCCACGACCTGGCCAGCGCTGTCGGGTCGGGCGGCGACCCGGCGGGTGTGGTCACCGAGTTCGACGTCTACGCCATGCGGCGACGCAGCGACGCGTGAGGCACGAACGCGGCGCGTGGGCGTCGGCGGATTGAGCAAGCGCGCGGCCGAGGAACGAGGTCGCGACCGCGCGTCGAAATCACTGCAGCGACGCCTGAGGCTCACGGCGCGAAGAGGTCGCCGTACTCGTCGACCCGCTCCAGCACCTGGTCGGGGGTGAACTGCTCGAGGCCCAGCGGATCCTCCGCGCCTTCGGCGACCTCGTCCCAGGTGATCGGCGTCGCCACCTGGGGGCGGGGCGTGCCGCGCAGTGAGTACGGCGCCACGGTCGTCTTGGAGCCGGCGTTCTGCGACCAGTCGAGGAACACCTTGTCGCGCCGGCGGGCCTTGGTCATGGTGGCGGTGACCTGCTGCGGATGCGCAGCCTGGAGTTCCTCGGCGATCTCCTTCGCCAGCTCACTCGTCTCGCCGGAGGGCCGTCGCTCGGGCAGCCGCGCGTAGAGGTGCAGCCCCTTGCTGCCGCTGGTCACCGGGAGCGCTTCGAGGCCGCGCTCGGCGAGGGCGTCCCGGGCCAGCAGGGCCACCTGGCAGCACTCGTGCAGGCCGGCACCCTCCCCCGGGTCGAGGTCGATCACGACCCGGTCCGCGCCGAGCGGCTCGTCCTTCTCGTCGACCGTCCACTGGTGCACGTGGAGCTCCAGCGCGGCGAGCTGGACCGCCCAGATCAGGGACGGGAGCTCCTCGATGATCGGGAACCGCAAGGTGTCCCCGTTCCGGCTCGGCCCGCGGCTGCCGGTGGTCGGGACCTCGGCGGTCCGCACCCAGCTCGGTGTCCCGGCCGGGGCGTTCTTCTCGAAGAAGCTCATGTCGCCGACGCCGTGCGGCCAGCGGATCCGCGTCACCGGCCGTCCGGCCAGGTGCGGCAGCAGCACCGGCGCGATCCGCGCGTAGTAGTCGAGCACCTCGCCCTTGGTGGTGCCCGTGGCGGGGTACAGCACCTTCTCGAGGTTCGTCAGCCGTAGCGTGCGGCCCTCGACGTCGACGTGCACCTCGGTCTGCTGGTGCTCGTTCTTCTTCGGCATCAGGCGTTGCCTCCGGACACGAGGTCGTCCACCGTGACGTCGGAACGCATCCCCTGGTACGACGGCTGGCGCAGCCGTTCGTAGCCCAGCCCGTGCGTGTCCACGTCGACCACCACGACGGGGTCGACCCAGAACGTGCCCTCGGCGTCGGCCCGCGGCACCTCGTCGGCGAACGGACTGGTGGCACGGCCCCGTGACGTGAGCGCATCGGTCAGCGACCGCGACTGCTTCGGCCCGATGCCACTGCCGACCCGGCCGCGGTAGAGCAGCCCGTCCGGAGTGACCTCACCGACCAGGACGGCCGCGAGCCGGTCGCTCGAACCGGTCTGCGGGCGCCATCCCCCGACCACGAAGGTCCCACGGTGCCGGTGCGCGAACTTCAGCCAGTGGTGGCTGCGCTCACCCGGCCGGTAGGTGGAGTCGATCCGCTTGCTGACGATCCCCTCGAGTCCCTGTGCACGGGTCGCTTCGAACAGCATCGCGCCATCGTCGTACTCCTGCGGGACCTGCCAGCCGGAGGCACTGAGGTCGAGGTCGGCGAGCAGGCGACGGCGCTCCTCGAGCGGGAGCCCGGTGAGGTCCTTCCCCCGCAGGCGCAGCACGTCGAAGACCATGTACGTCGCCGGGATCCGTTGCACCAGGCGCGCGACGGTGGCGGTGTTGCGGACGTGCATCCGCTCCGCGAGCACCCGGAAGTCAGGGATGCCGCGGTCGTTGAGCGCGATGATCTCGCCGTCGACGACCGTGTCGGCCAGCCCCAGCGGAGCGGTGACGAGTTCGGGCCACGCGGTCGTGATCCGGTTCCCGTTGCGGCTGACCAGCGTCACGCCACCGTCGATCGTGGCCAGCGCCCGCACCCCGTCCCACTTCACCTCGTGGCGCCAGTCCTCCCCCGGGGGCACGTGGGTGCCCGGCGTGGCGAGCATGGGAAGCAGCACGTCAGTCATTGT
>JAKFEI010000069.1:0-9210 GCA_036675765.1 Nocardioides sp.
GGCCTGACCCGCGACCGCCTCTCCCTGCTCAAGCCCGGCACGCCGATCCTGCACCCGGGCCCGATGAACCGCGGGCTGGAGATCTCCGCCGACGCAGCCGACGCGATCGACTCGGCCGTGCTCGACCAGGTCTCCGCGGGCGTCGCCGTCCGCATGTCCGTGCTCTACCACCTGCTGACTGGGGAACCCCAGGGCAACGAAGGAGTGGGCGAATGAGCTCGATCCTGATCAAGGGCGCTGCCCTTCCCGACGGTACGACGACCGATGTCCTCGTCGCGGACGGCGTGATCCAGGAGCTCGGCCGGGGTCTCGATACGCCCTCGCCTGGCGGCTCGGGCAACTCGACCACCCTGGACGCTGCCGGACTGGTGCTGCTGCCGGGCTTCGTCGACCTGCACACGCACCTGCGGGAGCCCGGCCGTGAGGACGCGGAGACGGTCCTGACCGGCTCGCGCGCCGCGGCGGTCGGTGGCTTCACCGCGGTGCTGGCGATGGCCAACACCAACCCGGTGACCGACACCGCCGAGGCCGCGGAACGTGTCTTCGACCTCGGCCGGACCGCCGGCCTGGTCGACGTCCAGCCGGTCGGCGCCGTGACCAAGTCGCTCGGTGGCGAGGAACTCGCGGAACTGGGCCTGATGGCGCGCTCGCGGGCGAAGGTCCGGGTGTTCTCCGACGACGGCAAGTGCGTCGCCGACCCGCGGGTGATGCGCCGTGCGCTGGAGTACGTCAAGGCGTTCGGCGGTGTGATCAGCCAGCACAGCCAGGACCCGTCGCTCGCCGGTTCCACCGCTTGCTGCCACGAGGGTGAGCTGTCCGGTCGCCTCGGCCTTCCCGGCTGGCCCGGGGTCGCCGAGGAGATCATCGTCGCCCGTGACGTGATGCTGGCTCGCCACACCGGCAGTCGGGTGCACGTCGCCCACGTGTCGACCGCCGGCAGCATTGAGGTGATCCGCTGGGCGAAGGCGCAGGGGATCGACGTCACCGCCGAGGTGACGCCGCACCACCTGCTGCTGACCACCGACCTGCTCGGCACCTACGACCCGACGTTCAAGGTCAACCCGCCGCTGCGCCCCAACGAGGACGTCGAGGCGCTTCGGGCCGCGCTGGCCGACGGCACGATCGACGCCGTCGCCACCGACCACGCCCCGCACGCCCGCCACGACAAGGAGCACGCGTTCGTCGACGCTGCGTTCGGCATGCTCGGCCTGGAGACCGCGTTGTCGGTCGTCTCGACCGTCATGGTCGAGGGTGGCCTGCTCGACTGGGCCGGCGTCGCCCGCGTGATGAGCACCAACCCCGCACGGATCGCCGGACTGGACGGCCACGGCCGGCCGATCGCCGTCGGCGAACCCGCCAACCTGACCCTGGTCGACCCGGCAGCGCAGGTCGTCGTCGACCGCGACGCCAGCGTCTCGCTGAGCCGCAACAACCCCTGGCACGACCGCAAGCTGACCGGTCGGGTGATTGCCACGCTGCTGCGCGGCACCCCGACTGTGCTGGAAGGAGCACTCGTATGACCCCCGCCCTGCTCGTCCTCGAGGACGGCCGCACCTTCCATGGGGAGGCGTACGGCGCCGAGGGCGAGACCTTCGGCGAAGCCGTCTTCAACACCGGCATGACCGGCTACCAGGAGACGCTCACCGACCCGTCGTACCACCGCCAGGTCGTGGTGATGACGGCCCCGCACATCGGCAACACGGGCATGAACGACGAGGACCCGGAGTCGAAGCGGATCTGGGTCGCCGGGTATGTCGTCCGCGACCCCGCCCGCGTGCCCAGCAACTTCCGTTCGCAGCGCTCGCTCGACGACGACCTGCGCGCGCAGGGTGTCGTGGGCATCTCGGGCATCGACACCCGGGCGCTGACCCGCCACCTGCGTGAGCGGGGTGCGATGCGGGTCGGCATCTCCACCGTCGAGACCGACCCGGCCGTGCTGCTGGAGAAGGTCAAGACCTCGGCCGCGATGAGCGGAGCGAACCTCTCCGAGGCGGTGTCGACCGGCGAGGCGTATGTCGTCCCCGCGGTCGGCGAGAAGAGGTTCACCGTTGCTGCGCTGGACCTCGGCATCAAGGACATGACGCCGCAGCGGATGAGCGAGCGCGGCATCGAGGTGCACGTCCTGCCTGCGACGTCCACGCTCGACGACGTCCTCGCCGTGAATCCGGACGGGCTCTTCTACTCCAACGGTCCGGGTGACCCGGCCGCCACGACCGGCCAGGTCGAGCTGCTCAAGGAGGCGCTGGGTCGCGACCTGCCGTACTTCGGGATCTGCTTCGGCAACCAGCTCTTCGGTCGCGCCCTCGGCTTCGACACCTACAAGCTGAAGTACGGCCACCGCGGCATCAACCAGCCGGTGATGGACCTGACCACCCGCAAGGTGGAGGTCACCGCGCACAACCACGGCTTCGCCGTCGACGCCCCGCGCGACACCGCCACGGAGACGCCGTACGGCAGCGCGACCGTGAGCCACGTCTGCCTCAACGACGACGTGGTCGAGGGCCTCGAGCTCCGGGTTTCGACAGGCTCAACCACCGATCCGGGCAAGCTCAAGGCGTTCTCCGTCCAGTACCACCCCGAGGCCGCCGCCGGTCCGCACGACGCGGCGTACCTCTTCGACCGATTCGTACAGCTGCTGGAGGGCAACGCCTGATGCCGAAGCGTGAAGACATCAAGTCCGTCCTGGTGATCGGGTCCGGCCCGATCGTCATCGGCCAGGCCTGCGAGTTCGACTACTCCGGCACCCAGGCGTGCCGGGTGTTGAAGGAGGAGGGCCTGCGGGTCGTCCTCGTGAACTCCAACCCGGCCACGATCATGACCGACCCCGAGTTCGCCGACGCGACGTACGTCGAGCCGCTCACGGCCGAGTTCGTCGAGAAGGTCATCGCCCGGGAGGCCGACCGCGGCTTCCCGATCGACGCCGTGCTGCCGACGCTCGGCGGTCAGACCGCCCTCAACGTCGCCATCGCGCTGCACGAGAACGGCGTGCTCGAGAAGTACGGCGTGGAGATGATCGGCGCCAGCTTCGAGGCCATCCACCGCGGTGAGAACCGCGAGCTGTTCAATGCGATCGTCGACAAGGTCGGCGGCGAGACGGCCCGCAGCTACGTGTGCCACACGATGACCGAGGTCGAGGCAGCCACCGTCGAGCTGGGCTACCCCGTCGTCGTACGCCCGTCCTTCACCATGGGTGGTCTCGGCTCCGGCATCGCGTACGACGCCACCGACCTGGCCCGGATCGCCGGCGCCGGACTGTCCGCCAGCCCCACCACCGAGGTGCTGATCGAGGAATCGATCATCGGCTGGAAGGAGTACGAGCTGGAGGTGATGCGCGACAAGGCCGACAACGTCGTGATCATCTGCTCCATCGAGAACTTCGACCCGATGGGCGTGCACACCGGTGACTCGATCACCGTCGCGCCCGCGATGACCCTGACCGACCGCGAGTACCAGCACCTGCGCGACCTGGCGATCGGCATCATCCGCGAGGTGGGTGTCGACACCGGCGGCTGCAACATCCAGTACGCCGTCAACCCGGCCGACGGGCGCGTCATCGTCATCGAGATGAACCCCCGCGTCTCGCGGTCCTCGGCGCTCGCGTCGAAGGCCACGGGCTTCCCGATCGCGAAGATCGCGGCCAAGGTCGCCGTCGGCTACACCCTCGACGAGATCCCGAACGACATCACCAAGGAGACCCCGGCCTCCTTCGAGCCCTCGCTCGACTACGTCGTCGTCAAGGTGCCGCGGTTCGCGTTCGAGAAGTTCCCGACCGCCGACACCACGCTGACGACCCACATGAAGTCCGTCGGCGAGGCGATGTCGATCGGTCGCAACTTCACCGAGGCGTTCAACAAGGCGCTCCGGTCGCTCGAGGACAAGAAGGCGCCGTTCGACTGGGCGTCCCCGCTCGGCGACAAGGCCGAACTGCTCGAAGCGATCAAGGTGCCCCACGACGGCCGCGTGCAGAAGCTGATGCAGGCGATCCGCGCCGGAGCCACCCAGGCCGAGGTCCACGACGCCACGAAGATCGACCCGTGGTTCGTCGACCAGATGTTCCTCATCGACGAGGTCGCCCAGGGCGTCGCCGCCACGGACGTGCTCGACGCCGGTGCGCTCCGTCTCGCCAAGCGGCACGGCTTCTCGGACGCCCAGATCGCGGGCATCCGCGGCCTCAAGGAGTCCGAGGTCCGGATCGCGCGGCAGACCCTCGGTGTCCGCCCGGTCTACAAGACCGTCGACACGTGCGCCGCCGAGTTCGCCGCGGCCACGCCGTACTACTACTCGTCGTACGACGAGGAGACCGAGGTCGAGCCGCGCGCCGAGGGCAAGCAGGCCGTGATCATCCTCGGCTCGGGCCCGAACCGGATCGGCCAGGGCATCGAGTTCGACTACTCGTGCGTGCACGCCTCCCTCGCACTCAGCGAGGCCGGCTACGAGACGATCATGGTCAACTGCAACCCCGAGACCGTCTCCACCGACTACGACACCTCCGACCGCCTCTACTTCGAGCCGCTGACCCTGGAGGACGTGCTCGAGATCTACGAGGCCGAGAAGGCTGCCGGTCCGATCGCCGGCGTCATCGCGACCCTCGGTGGCCAGACGCCGCTCGGGCTCGCGCAGGGCCTGCAGGACGCGGGTGTCCCGATCGTGGGCACCAGCCCCGAGGCGATCGACCTCGCCGAGGAGCGCGGAGCGTTCGGTCGGGTCCTCGCCGAGGCCGGACTCGTCGCCCCGAAGCACGGCACCGCGGTCTCCTTCGAGGACGCCCAGGCGATCGCCCACACCATCGGCTACCCGGTGCTGGTGCGGCCGTCGTACGTCCTCGGCGGACGTGGCATGCAGATCGTCTACAGCGACGCGGCCCTCAAGGCCTACATCGAGGCCGCGACCGAGATCAGCCCCGACCGCCCTGTGCTGGTCGACCGGTTCATCGACGACGCCGTCGAGATCGACGTCGATGCCTTGTACGACGGCACGGACCTGTTCCTCGGCGGCGTGATGGAGCACATCGAGGAGGCCGGCATCCACTCCGGTGACTCGTCGTGCGCCTTGCCGCCGATCACCCTGGGCGCTGCCGAGATCACCCGGATCCGCGAGGCGACCGAAGGGATCGCCCGCGGCGTGGGAGTCAAGGGCCTGATCAACATCCAGTTCGCGCTGGGCTCGGACGTCCTCTACGTCCTGGAGGCCAACCCGCGCGCCTCGCGCACGGTGCCGTTCGTCTCCAAGGCCACCGGCACGCAGCTGGCCAAGGCCGCGGCCCGGTTGATGCTGGGCGAGTCGATCGCCGAGCTGCGCGCTGCCGGTGTCCTGCCCGCCGAGGGGGACGGCGGCACGCTGCCCGCCGACTCGCCGATCGCGGTCAAGGAAGCCGTGCTTCCGTTCAACCGGTTCCGCACGAAGGAGGGCAACTTCGTCGACACGGTGCTCGGCCCGGAGATGAAGTCGACGGGCGAGGTCATGGGCTTCGACGCCGACTTCGGCACAGCGTTCAGCAAGTCGCAGGCTGCGGCCTACGGTTCGCTGCCGACCTCGGGCAAGGTCTTCATCTCGATCGCCAACCGTGACAAGCGGACGATGATCTTCCCGGCCCGGGTGCTGGTCGACTACGGCTTCGAGATCCTCGCCACGCAGGGCACCGCCGAGGTGCTGCGCCGCAACGGCATCCAGGCCACGATCGTGCGCAAGCACTTCGAGGGCGTGGGGCCGGCGGGGGAGAAGACGACCGTCCAGATGATCCTCGACGGTGAGATCGACCTGATCGTCAACACTCCGCACGGTGCCACCGGCGGCGGCGACTCGCGTGTCGACGGCTACGAGATCCGGTCCGCCGCCGTGCTGACCGGCACGCCCTGCATCACCACCGTGCAGGGGCTCGCGGCCGCCGTACAAGGCATCGCAGCGATCCGCTCCGGCACGGTCGGGGTGCGTTCGCTGCAGGAGTGGAACGCCGCGTCGAAGACCGGTGCTTGAGGTGCGGGTCTACGACCGGGTCTTCGAGAAGTGCCTGGTCAAGATGGATGCCGAGAAGGCGCACCACCTGACCTTCGACGCACTCAAGGCCGGGGGAGTCGTCCTGGGTCGCGCGCCGATCCCGGGCCAGTCCCCGGTCGAGGCGATGGGCCTGACCTTCCCCAACCGCCTCGGCATGGCCGCGGGCTTCGACAAGACCGGTGAGGTCTTCGACGAGCTGGCCGCGTTCGGCTTCGGGCACGTCGAGATCGGCACGATCACCGCGATCGCCCAGCCGGGCAACCCGCAGCCGCGGTTGTTCCGGCTTCCGCAGGACCGGGCCATCGTCAACCGGATGGGCTTCAACAACGACGGTGCCGGCACCGTCGCCGCCCGGCTCGCCAAGCGTGGCCTGGGCAAGCCTGGCCATCGCCGTACCAGGCGCGGGCTGGTCCTCGGCGTCAACATCGGCAAGTCGAAGGTCGTCCCCGACGACGACCAGGCCGCGGTCGAGGCGGACTACGAGACGTCGACCCGCCTGCTGTCGCCGTACGCCGACTACCTGGTCGTGAACGTCAGTTCCCCCAACACGCCCGGCCTGCGGAACCTGCAGGCGGTCGAGAAGCTTGCGCCGCTGCTCGCCCACGTGCGCCGTACGGCCGACGAGGCGACCGACGCGGTGAGCCGGGACCGGGTGCCGCTGCTCGTGAAGATCGCACCCGACCTGTCCGACGAGGACGTGCTCGCCGTGGCGGACATGGCGCTGGACCTCGGACTGTCCGGCATCATCGCGACCAACACCACCATCACCCGCGACGGCCTGGCCACGCCGGCGGAGGTCGTCGAAGCCGCCGGCGCCGGCGGACTCTCCGGCGCCCCGCTGCGCGAGCGCTCGACCGAAGTCGTGCGCCTGTTGCGCGGCCGGGTCGGACCCGACCTCACGCTCATCGGCGTCGGCGGGATCAGCACGCCCGAGGACGCCCGCGAGCGGATCGCCGCCGGTGCCGACCTGGTCCAGGTCTACAGCGGCCTCATCTACGGTGGCCCGATGTGGCCACGCCGGATCCTGAAGGGCCTCAACGAGAAGGGAACCCGATGACTGCCTTCGGTGCCCGCCTGACCGCTGCCATCGCCCAACGTGGCCAGTTCTGTGTCGGCATCGACCCGCACAGCGCGCTGCTGCACGACTGGGGCTACGACGATGACATCTCCGGGCTCGAGCGGTTCGCGCTCGGCGCGGTGGAGGCCGTGGCGCCGTACTGCAGTGTGGTGAAGCCGCAGTCGGCGTTCTACGAGCGGTTCGGCAGCAAGGGCGTCGCCGTCCTCGAGCGCGTCATCGCCGAGTCCCGTGCCGCCGGTGCGCTGGTCCTGCTCGACGTGAAGCGGGGTGACATCGGTTCGACGTCCCAGGCGTACGCCGATGCGTACCTCGACCCGGCGTCGCCGCTGGCGAGCGACGCGATCACGATCAGCCCCTACCTCGGGTTCGGCTCACTGCTGCCGTTCGTCGACACCGCGCGCCGCTTCGACGCCGGCCTGTTCGTGCTCGCGGCCACCTCCAACAAGGAGGGTCCCGAGGTCCAGGAAGCCGTGACGAGCGAGGAGTTCGGCGGCCGCACGGTCTCCGCGGCGATGCTCGACCACCTGCGGGAGCTGAATGCAGGCGCTGCCCCGCTCGGCTCCTTCGGTGCGGTTGTCGGCGCCACGATCGACGGTTCGGGCCTCGACTTCGCGCTGAACGGCCCGATCCTCGCTCCCGGGTACGGCGAGCAGGGCGGCACCAGCGCCGACATCCTGCGGATCTTCGGGGCCAGCGCCTCCCACGTGCTGGCGTCCTCCTCGCGGGGCGTCCTGCGCCTCGGCCCGGACCCGATCGCGATGCGCGACGCCGTCCTGCGCGGCAACGACGAGCTGCGGGGCCTGCTCGGGTGAGCTTGCGACGCCTCGTGGCGCTCGTTGTCGTCGTGGCGCTGGCGGTGGGTGCCGGCGCCTGGCTGCTGCGGTCCACGGACGACGACGACCCGTTCGCGACGTACTGTGCCGAGGTCGAGGAGCGGCGCGGTGAGCTCGGGGCGGCGCTGGCGGCGGGGGAGCGGCTGGGGCTGATCCGCGCGCTGCCGACGTTCGAGCTGCTGGCCGAGAAGGCACCGGAGGATCTCCGCGACGAGTGGCGGATCGTGATCGACCGGGTCACCGAGGTCCGCGACGCCTTTGCGGACGCCGACGTGGATCCCGCGACCTACGACCCCGAGAAGCCGCCGAAGGACCTGCCGAAGGCTGACGTCGACGCGATCCAGGCAGCTGCGGTCCGACTCGGTTCGCGGGAGACGAAGCTGGCGCTCGCCGGCGTCAGCCAGCAGGCGCGTGATGTCTGCAAGACCCCGTTGAGCCTGTAGGAACGCCCACGACGGCGCCGCATTGCCCCGGTCGAACGTGAATGGCTAGATTGACCGCGGCGGCCCCATCCGCCCGACGACCGCCCTGTTGCAGAACGAAGGATCCCTTTCGTGGCCTTGCCTCCCCTGACACCCGAACAGCGCCAGGCTGCCCTCGCGAAGGCGGCGGCCGCGCGGCGCGAACGGGCCGAGGTCAAGAACCGGCTGAAGAACTCGGGTGGTTCGATCAGCGAGGTCCTCGCGCAGGGTCAGGTCAACGACGTCGTCGGCAAGATGAAGGTCCTCGACCTGCTGCAGGCGGTTCCCGGCCTCGGCAAGGTACGCGCCCGCCAGGTGATGGAGCGCCTCGGCATTGCCGAGTCCCGGCGGGTTCGCGGCCTCGGTACGAAGCAGATCGCCGCTCTGGAGCGCGAGTTCGCGCCCGGTGAGTAGTCGTCTCTTCGTCCTTGCCGGACCCACTGCGGTCGGCAAGGGCACGGTCGCTGCCGCCATGCGCGACCAGCATCCCGAGGTTTTCCTGTCCATTTCGGCCACGACCCGGAGCCCGCGACCGGGTGAGGTGGACGGCGTCCACTACCACTTCGTCGACGACGCGACCTTCGACGCGATGATCACCGAGGACCAGTTGCTCGAGTGGGCCGTGGTCCACGGTGTCAACCGCTACGGCACCCCGCGCGGACCCGTGGAGGAGGCGCTGGCCGCCAATCGGCCGGCCATGCTGGAGATCGATCTGCAGGGCGCCCGCCAGGTCCGCAGGACCATGCCCGAGGCCGTCTTCGTGTTCCTCAAGCCGCCGTCGTGGGACGAACTGGTCCGCCGTCTGGTGGGTCGCGGGACCGAAGGCGAGGAGGAGCGGGAGCGT